>JAAZOQ010000233.1 GCA_012797695.1 Anaerolineaceae bacterium
GCCAAAGCTTTGGGCAATGATTCGCTCCAGCATTTGCACATTCACCTCAGCGGCATCGAATACACCGCCAAGGGCGAGAAAAACCATTTACCCATTCGAGAATCTGACCTGCGCATCCGTGAATTATTCACTGCGCTAAAACAAAACGACTGCGGAGGGCGCATCGTCTGTGAAAGCCCAGCAATGGAAGAAGATGCGCAATTCATGCAGTCGTTATGGAATGAGTTATAGATTTTTCTACAAATACTCTCGCAAATTATGTTCAACTGCATAAGCAGCCGCCTCAGCACGGTTACTGACGCCTAATTTGCTGAGAATGCTGCTGACATAATTCCGCACCGTACCTTCCCCCAGAAAAAGTGACTTGGCAATTTCTCGATTGGTTCGTCCTTCAGCAACTGAAAGCAAGACGTGTTTCTCTTGTTGGCTGAGATTCGAAAACGCTGAAGCCTCTTCTTCTTTCACCGCGCGACGCACTTCTTGAATGACCCGCTGCGTTACTGCTGGATCCAGCAAGGCCTCACCGCGGCCCACCGATTCAATCGCTTTGATCAAATCGTCCCCGCCAATTTGCTTCAGCACATACCCAGACGCGCCTGCCCGAATCGCCGAAAACAGCATCTCGTCTTCCGCGTACGAAGTCATCATAATCACTTTTACTTCGGGGTTTTTCTGAATGATAGTCTCGCAAGCCTCTATCCCCGATGTACCTGGCAAACGAATATCCATCAGCACAACGTCTGGCTGAATCTTCCCCACCAGATCAACGGCTTCTTTTGCATTTCCAGCTTCACCAATCACTTCGAATTGAGGGTGTCGTTCAAGTAAAGTTTTCAATCCGAGTCTTACCACTTCATGGTCATCGACCAAAACGAGACGGAGTTTACCCATACTTCACCTTTTCAATGTGCGGTTCTTGAAACATTATACCCGACAACCCAGGTGACAAATGTTACCCAATTTATCCGTCAATGATCATCGAAACCGGGCAATGATCTGAACCCATGACCTCATCCTGGATAATCACGTCCTTTACCCTTGGCAGCAGCGCCTGCGACACGAGGTAGTAATCCAAACGCCAACCAATTCCCCGCGCTCGGGCATTGACCCGATAGGTCCACCAGGAATACTGCACCTTGTCAGGATAGAGCTCGCGGAATGCATCAACGAATCCGTGCTCCAGGTATTTGTCGATCCAGACTCTCTCTTCAGGGAGGAAGCCTGAGATCTTCGAGTTATCCTTGGGATTCGCCAGATCGATCTCGTTGTGCGCCGTATTGAAATCGCCGGTAATGACCACGGATTTGCCATGAGCGTGCATTTCATCGCACTGACGCAATAATTCAGCATAAAAACTGAGCTTGAAATCTACCCGCTCTTGCCCGCGCTGCCCGTTCGGGAAGTAGATACCAAACAAAGTAAACTCAGGCAGATCGACCCGAATCACCCTGCCCTCAGCATCAAATTCTTCTACCCCTAACCCCGTTGTGATGGATAGAGTGGGAACTCGATAATAAAGGGCTACTCCGCTATAGCCGGGGCGCTGCGCGGGATTCCAAAAATGGCGGTAACCCGGAATTTCGATTTCTTCCGCGGTCAGTTGTTCTTCTTTGGCCTTTATTTCTTGCAAACACAAAATATCTGGAGCAATCTGCTCAATGGATTCCTTGAATCCTTTTTTGGATACTGCCCGAAAACCATTCACGTTCCAAGTTGTAATTTTCATGATCCATCTCTCTCTGCTGTGGTAAACTTAGTTCCGGATATATTATGAAAACGACTGATATTCTCAACCAGTCTCACCCCGAGATCAAAATTCGCGCCAACTGGTGTAGTTCCTTCGGGTCAAAGCTTAAAGGGCTGATGTTTGTTCAATCCCTACCCGATTACTCTGGAATTATTTTAGTTGAAAATTCAGAAAGCCGCATTAATACAGCCATCCATATGCTTTTTATGAATTTCGACATTACCGCTGTATGGATCAATGCTGCCCATCAGGTAGTGGACGTCTGTCTTGCCAAGAAATGGCATCTCTATTACTCTTCCAGAACTGAAGCCCAATACGTTCTCGAAACTTCTACCCGGCACCTGCATGATTTCTCAATCGGCGATCAACTCACATTCAGCAATGAAAAATAAGTTACTTCCTCTCCTGCTTACCTTTTCGTTTCTGTTCACCCTGGCTTTCCCTGTAAAAGCACAAAGCGAAAACTATCCCTATTATGTCATCGAGTCGGGAGATACGTTGCAAAGCATCGCAGATCAATTTGGCATCAGCTTAACTGATCTGATCAATTACAACAATATCGCCAACCCAGACTTCGTTTCGGTAGGCACATCCCTGATTATCCCTGGCTTGGAAGGAATTCAAGGGCAAGTTGCCTCAACAGCGGTTGAGTTGGGTGAAAATCTCGAAACATTGACAATCAAATACCAGATTGCTCAATCTCTGCTGGTCAAACTGAATCACATTACCAGTCCGGCAGAAATCAACGTTGGAACTACCCTGATCTTGCCAGTCATTGATGACGCCAACAGCAAAATTCCAGTCAATCAAATGGGAAGCGGGCAAACTCTGCTGGAATCCGCTGCTGAAACCAATAGTTCTGCCTGGAAGCTGATGCTGGAGAACAACGTTTCTTCGCAAAGCGCATTGCTCCCTGGCGACATGCTTTATCAGAACGCTTCGGATGGCAGTCCAGAGGTCAGCTCGATCGATGCCGGCCTCACTGCCGTGACCATTTCTCCGCTCCCGCTTGTGCAGGGAAAAACTTTTGAAGTATTTGTCAAGAGTCCGCAAAACGTCACGCTGAGCGGCAGCCTGAATGGCTATGACCTTCATTTCTTTCCAATAGATGATCAGACTCAAGTAGCCCTGCAAGGGGTTTATGCCATGGCAGACCCCGGGCTGGCACCGTTCACGCTTTCGGGCACTTACGCTGATGGGAAGACCTTCACCTATGCTCAATCGATCCTGCTGCTGAGCGGGGATTATCCCACTGACGATCCAATTACTGTTGATCCATCTTTGATTGATCCCGCCGTAACCCAGCCTGAAGAGGATCAAGTCAAGCAGATCACCGCACCTGCCACACAGACCCGCTACTGGGATGGAATGTTCCAGATTCCGGCTGTCTACAATGAGTACAATGCCACCTTTGGAGACCGCCGCAGTTACAATGATGGCGCTTATAAAAGTTTCCATTCCGGGGTGGATTTTGCTGGCGGCATGGGGCTGCCTATTTATGCCCCGGCAGCAGGGAAAGTGGTATTTACCGGACAGTTGACTGTGCGCGGAAACGCCACAATCATTGATCATGGCTGGGGAATTTACTCTGCTTATTTCCACCAATCAGAAATCGATGTTAATGTAGGCGACATGGTAAGCCCCGGAGACGTTATCGGCAAAGTGGGCAACACCGGGCGTGTCGATAATTCGGATGCCTTCGAGGGGGCTGGCAGCCACCTGCATTGGGAAATCTGGGTCAATGGAGTACAGGTAGATCCCCTGGAGTGGCTCGATAAACAATACCCATGAGAGTGAAAGGCAAGAAACACTAAGGTATAATTGGGTAAATCAAATTACTAAAATGGTGACTGGCACATGAGTTTAAGTGATGAAATCTGGCAAACTTTAAAATTTTCGGATCAAGACATCGAAAGTCTCTATAACCACCTTCTTGAGATTGAATCCCCACAAACACTTTCAGAATTAACTGATTTCCTGGTTCGCAAGAAAATCGAACAAGAGAAGAAAAAAGCAACCCAGGCTCTTAAAGCAGAGGGAAACCTTTATTTTCCCAAGGATCAATATAAAAAAGGTCAAGAATTATTATTTCCGAGCCGTGATTTTCAAAAAGGAAAGATCGTTGCCGTCCGTGATGGAATCTCTCCTGATTACCCTGAGTTGCAGGTGATCACGGTAACTTTCACAGGCGATGAACAGCTCGAATTTGCCAGTAATCTCTCTGATCATGCACTGAATACTTATACGCCGAAAGAAGAAACAGAACAGGCCTACCAGCCAGATTATGTTCTGGAAACATACGGCAAAACCCTCATTGGCAAATTATCAGAATTAGTGTCAACCAATGAAGACCTGATCAGCATCGGTGGAAGTTATTTCCCCCGATCTCTACTCGTGGACATCGGTGTTGGATATCTGAATCTGGCTGAAGCCGTCCTGGAAATGGCAGAAGGCGGACCTCTTTCTACGCCCGATCTGATTCAGCAAATTGAGCTACCTACCGATACCAATGCCAAGTTGACTGAATTTTCCATGAACTATGCGCTTCAGGAAGATCCACGTTTTGACGAGGTGGGGCCAGCTGGAGAAACTCTGTGGTTCCTCAATCGCTTGGAGCCAGATGAAGTCCGCAATGTGCCCATCATGCTTCAATATACTGGTGAACCGGTGACTCTCCCTGAAGAAATTGAGAAATTCGTAGATTTTGGTCCTGAGTTTTGTGATGAACTCGAGCCAAATTATCAATGTGATTCCGTTGACGACGTTACCATCAGCTTAACCTATCCCCATTGGCGGGCAGGCACTCTACCGCTGACCGGCAAACTGCAAAAGCTTTTCCCCACTGCCTACGAGACCCCGCGCATCAAATTCACTTTCCACAACGGGGATTCAGACGAAACTTTCAACGGCTGGGTGGTCCGCCCCTCACACTACATCTCGGGGTTAAGCAACTGGTACACCACCGAAGGGTTCATTCCAGGCAGTCAAGTTCATATTTCCCGCAGTGAAGTCCCTGGTGAAGTAATTATCAGCGCAGATAAAAAGCATAACTCCAAGGAATGGATTCGCACCTTCCTGGTGGGGGCAGATGGCAATTACGTGTTTGCCCTGCTTAAACAAGTAGTTACTTGCTCATTTGACGAGAGAATGGCAATTGCCATCCCGGATGTCAAAGCAATCGATGCCATCTGGGAAAAATATGCCAAAACCAAGCCACAACTTGAAAAGATCATGCAGATTATGATGCGTGAACTGGCCAAGCTCAATCCTCAGGGGCATGTCCACGCTCAAGAATTATATGCGGCAATAAACATTGTCAAACGCTGCCCGCCCTCGCCAATTATCAATATCCTTTTCAACTGTCCCTGGGCGACTCACATGGGAGATCTGTACTTCCGCCTGGATGATTCAAATTCATAAGGAAAATGATCATGTCAGACAACAAGCCTCATTTCAGTTTGATCAAACCTACTCTCGATACCCCTTTTCACATTGATTTCGACTGGTGGAAAGGACATGACAGCAACTGGCGCGTTTTTCTCAAAGATTGTCTGTGCCCAGAACATCAGGCGGCTTTTGCCAATCAATCTGAAAGCGGCATGATCGATTGGGTTGATCCCGAAACCGCCGAAGTTCATCAAGTGGATGGGTTGCAGTCTACTCTCATGTCACATTGTGCCAAAGAGCCAGGTTTTCTTACCCAAAATACCGCAATGATCGATGCCCTTTTCCGCGTCTTTCTCGCCACTGGAAACAGCCCGATGACCCCCAAAGAACTTTCCGAACGGATCGGCAAACCGGCAGATACCATCTTGCGTACGATCTCTGGTGTGCAGGTTTATAAAGGTATTCGCCCGGTACAATGATATTTCGTTTCCCGCTAAGGATCACAACAGAGACTCTGTGAAGGATTCTCCATAAACGAAATCTTGTGTATTATAATAATCACCGTTTGCCCCCGTAGCGCAATGGACAGAGCACCAGCCTTCTAAGCTGTTGGTTGTGGGTTCGACTCCCACCGGGGGCGCTAGTTTACCTATTTGAAATGATCCTATGGTGGGCAAGATGAAACCTGTTAGACTTTTTAACCATATTCACCAATGGCTTTCTTCCCTTTCGACACAATTTAGTTTTTTGAGCGGATTTGCACTTGCGTGGGTTGCGAAAGATCAAGTTTTAAACAATCTAGCGGGTTATTTACCAAAATTTCTGGCCTTGCGATTACCCACTTTAGGAGGAAAAGTTTTCTTGCTAATACTTTTCCTCGGAATATTTACATTTTTAATCCAGCTACTAATTCATTTTTTCAGAAAACTATTCCCTGTTTTCTTCTACCGTCTGTTTTCTATTTCTAGCAAAGAACCTTCGATTCTTAAAACAGCAATTTCCTATTTCTGTGGCTTTTCCACCATTCTAATTGCCATTTTCTTTTTAAAAAATAATGGAAACACAGTGAAGGAACTATTCCTTTTAAACCCAATAGTTCTACCAATTTTATTACTCTGGCTGGTAATATTAATAATTTTTCCTATCTCAAATTTTATTGTTCAGGTAAATCCCAATTCAACTTCAAAAGTTAGTTCCACCCTTCAGAGGCTTAGAAAAGTCTCCCCAGTATTGATCCTTCTAGCTTCATTTGTCTTTGTTTTCCTTTTGTTTGGATCGTTACTTAAAGCCAAATTTGGAGTAATTGACGACCATGAAATCATCCGATTTCTTGGGCCAGATAAGAAGCTTGGAATCAATGAAATCTTCTTGGAACTAAAGAAAACTGAGGTGGGAAACTTTGGCTCACTTGAACGTTTTCGGCCAGTATATTATTTTCTACGATTACTTGAGTGTGTTATCTGGGGTGCACACCCAGAATTGTGGTACCTAGCACGGATTATATTGTTGACAATTTCGATCGCCACCACCTGGCATTTATTAGCCCAATTTTCTGGGTTCTTTACATCCAGCGCAATCACGGCTTATCTTTTAACGCTCCCTCTGTGGGTAGGAATATTTGGACGATTAGGTCCCAGTGAAGCTTATATTGCGGTAGGGTTACCCATTTACATCTGGGGTTTCTTAGCGCTTCTTCATGAAAAACTTCCTAAGCGAAAAAGTTGGTTAGCAAACATTGCAATTATTTTTGGAACAATTGTGTGCGTTGGCTCAAAGGAGAACCTAGTAATCCTGATAATTCCTTCAACATATTTATTTTTTACTGGGCTGAGAAAAAGGAATTTTCTGTCAATTCTGTCTTCGGTAATCAGCGACCTGGCCTGTGCCTTTGTCGGCATCGCAGTATTTACCTTAATAAACAAAAATGGCACAGATGTTTATGGCATGAGCGTGTCGCCAATTCAACGTTTTTTAGCGTTATTTTTAACCTATAAATCAATCTTTGCAAACCCACTTTTTTATATCGGATTGCTTTTTCTCCTTTATCTTCTCCTTCTCGCTGCGTTCAGAAATTACAAAACTATATCTACCAATGTTCTCCATAGTTTTATAGCACTCTTAATAATTGCAAGTTTTGTTTTCAGTCAAATGTTCTTCTATCAAGGAAGTTGGCCGCTTAACAGCCGATATGACTATCCAGGAATACTTTACCTTCCCGCTATTGTCATCATTTTACAAAAAACAATAACCACTATCGTTTCTGAAAAGATTCCTAATCTCCCCACTTCTTCTGTTGCTATTTGTGTAAGTCTGGGTCTGCTTTTACTTACTTTTTCAAGAGGATACCAATCAATTCTCTCGACAAATATATCAACTGTGGAAACAACCAATAATTTTGCTAATAAAGTAAACTCAATCATTGAATCAGCTAAATCGCATCCAGAAGACATAATTGTTTTAGAAAGCAGCAATGTTTGGGATTATGAACCAATTTTTAGTTATCAAATCTATTTAGTTAATTCCAGCGTCCAAAATCCAATCACCTTACGAATCCATAATTACTCTCCTGATTCGGTCGAAAAAGGGTTAGAAGTGGAATTAGCCCAAGAGTTAAGTAAGCTTAGCCAAATTGGGGATAATAGGTTTCAATCAATCTCAACTTTGGAAAAATATGGTTCAGATTGTATATCGGTCATGATATCGGCTGAAACAGAAACAAATTGTTCTATCGAAAAATAGTTTTGCTATTATTTATGCTGAATTTATTGCTTTGTTTTTCCAATCCAGTTCATGGAAAACAATTTATCGAAGTGTAAACGCTATGGAATATAAGAAGTGCAACTTCATTCGTTATCAAAATTCACTTAAAGAAGCAAAGTAAAATACAGTAATCAAGAATCACACAATTTCGCTGAAAAGCAAGTACTTTACCGATTTAATTTCGGAAGATGATAAAATAAAGGAAACTCTTTCACTCTTAATTTTTTAATTAATGGTGATTGTCAATAAGGAATTAAAATGAGCCGATCAAACCATGCGGGGAAAAAATCTAATCAGTGGTACACCATGGATGTCCATGTGCATACCCCTGCGTCAGAAGATTATCAACAACCCGAAGTCACTTATCTCGACATTTTACAAAAAGCTGAAGCCCGTGGAATTCAAATTCTCGCCTTCACCGATCATAATACGATTGCCGGTTACCGGACTTTGCAAGATGAAATCCAGCAGCTTGAGTTTCTCGAAAAGCTGAAACGATTACTCCCAGAAGAACAGAAAAAATTAAATGAATATCACCGTTTGCTGAACAAGATCTTGCTTCTACCCGGTTTTGAATTCACTGCTACTCTGGGCTTTCACATTCTTGCCCTGTTTTCTCCTCAAAAGAGTGTCCGTGAAATCGAACATCTTTTGCTGAGCCTTTCTATCCCGCCGCAAAGCCTGGATGACGGCACACCCGCCATTGGTGCCTCGGTCGACGTACTTTCAGCATACAGCCTCATCGATCAGGCAAATGGGCTGGCCATTGCCGCCCATGCCAACTCTACCAACGGGGTAGCCATGCGGGGCATGAATTTCGGCGGTCAAACCAGAATCGCTTATACGCAAGATATTCACCTGCATGCTCTCGAAGTCACTGATCTGGAAATGAAGGGCAATCGCACCACTGCAGCCTTTTTCAGCGGCACCAAACCTGAATATCCGCGTAGAATGCACTGCATTCAGGGTTCTGATTGCCACCGGCTAACCACTGACCCCGTCCGCAAGAAAAACCTTGGATTGGGAGATCGCGCTACAGACGTGCTGCTGCCTGAATTGTCTTTCGAGGCCCTTAAAGAGTTGTTCCTGTCGAACGACTTCTCGCGTACCCGCCCCCATCGGGTCAAAGAAGAACCCGCTTTCGACTTTATCCAGGCTGCCCGTGAAGAAGGCTCCAACATCATTCAGGATTTTCACGAATCAGCCTCTGTCCGCGGTGGAAAATTATATGCCGTGCTCTCGGATATCTGCGCTTTCTCGAATACCAACGGCGGCACACTCTTCATCGGCCTCACTGCTGATCCACACGGGCCGGTACAGGGAGTTACTTCGCCTGACCAATTGATCAAACAACTCGAAAAAGAAATTCCCTCGAGGATCAGCCCACCCGCAGTGAATACAATCGATATCCAAAAATATCGCGGAAAAGAAATTCTGCGCATCCTGATCCCACGTGGAGAAGAACCGCCCTACGCGTTGGATGACAATAAAATCTACATTCGCGAAGAGGATGAGACAAACCTGGCCGTGCGGGATGAAATCGTCAATCTGGTACAACGTGGCCTGCAAAAATCGGGGACTGCTCCTGTTATTGCAGTCAGCAACACCCTGCCCAGTGAACCTGCGGTAACGGGCAACACGCCAAATATTGAACCCCAAGAAGATGCCCACACCGATCCGCGCACAGGGGTTGAGGTGCTTGACCCGATTCAGCGCGACGGCAAGCTCTTCTATTCCTTGCGCGACCTGCGCAATGGAAACACAGTAAAAAATGTCACCACTTCCTCCGCCAGACGCTTATGGCACTATGCGATTTCGAAATATGCAGAAGTAAGCCCGGCCATTGAAAAAGCCAACATCACCTGGCAAGGGAATTATGGGTTACTGCACAAATATTCCCACGGGAATAATGTTCACTTCGATCTTATTCAAAAAACAGACTCTGGCTATCGCTATTTCTTCGGAGTTACCCCAGATGGCATCCATGGTCCCTGGAAAGCCTTTTTCAGTGAAGAAGAAGGGAATTCATGAGCGATGGGGTGAAATGCGGAATCCTTACCATCTCAGATCGCTCTTCAAGTGGAGAACGGCCTGATCTTTCTGGACCCACGCTGGCAAAGCACGTTTCAAGTTTGGGATGGCAAGTAGTTCTCATGACCATCCTGCCAGACGAGCAAGCCAAGATTTCAGAGGTCCTGAAAGCCTGGGTAGATATCTCGAAGCTGGATATCATTCTGACCACTGGCGGAACGAGCTGCGCGCCGCGAGATGTCACTCCTGAAGCCACCTTATCTGTGATCGACCGCAATATCCCCGGATTGGCAGAAGCAATGCGTGCAAAAAGTATAGCTATCAATGCCCATGCCATGCTTTCAAGACTCATTACCGGAATACGGAGAAAAACGCTGATCATCAATTTACCCGGCAGCCCTCAAGCAGCGCTTGAAAACTTGCAAGTGATCGAATCGGTTTTGCCCCACGCACTTTCGCTTCTCCACGAAGATCCAAAAGCCGAAAATGAACATCAAGCCAATATGAACCGAGGTTGATTTGCCAAACGCCAGTTTCCACCTTTTCCAGCTTCAAAAAGTAGATGGCCGCCTTCTGCAGATCGAACAAAGATTTCTGCAAATTGATCTTGAACTTTCGAATAATCCAGAACTGGTAGCCGTTCAAAAGGAAATGGAATACGAGAACCGCGTTTTAGCCGAAAAAGAAAAAGCTATGGCTGAGCTGGGAAAAAACATCCAGGCCAAACGGATAAAAACTCAGCAGTCAGAATCCAGTCTCTATAGTGGAAAAAACTCCAACCCCAAAGAATTAGGCGATCTGCAAATAGAAATTCAGTCTCTCAAAAAAAGTATTGCTGTTATTGAAGAGCAGCAATTCACCCTGTTGGGAGAAATAGATGCCCTCACGCAAAATATAACCAAACTTCAAATTGACCATGACCAGATCACGCAAAAAACGAATACTCTCAACCGCAACTTACTGGTAGAGAAAGATTCACTTCAGGCAGAAAAAGAGAAACTTTGCAAAGAAAAAACTGTGATTCTCAGCCAAATTTCAGAAGAATGGCTCAAGCAGTATCAGACACTGGCGAGTACCAAAAATCATATCGCTGTGGCGTTGATTGATGAAAATTGCTGTTCGACCTGTGGGGCAGAAATCACGCCCCGCGATGTACAAAAGGCACATACCGCGGCAACGCTGGTTTATTGCCCATCCTGTGGACGGATCCTTTACGCTGGCTAAGCTTACCAGGCTATGAAATTTCCACCGATTGATCTTTTTTCCTTTGGCCTTGGCTTCATACTGGCAACAGTATTCTGGCTGATTCTGTTGCGTGTTTCCAAGCTAATTCCACACTGGAAAAAGACCATCGCTGAAAACCGTGCACACCAGCAATATCAAAAAGACCTCGATCGCGAGCACGGATTCCGCTTACTGGCCCTGCGAAAAGCACAAGAGTCACACCTCGCTTTTCGCCTGTTCCCGCTGGAACAGATTTTGATCGAGCCAAGAGTGATCACCCCACAAAAATTCCTGCAGCAGTCGATGGAAGATTTCGATTCGGAGGCTCTTTATTATCTCTTACCGGAACTGCCAGAGTTCCCAGCACTTTATACTCAGAGCCCAGTCGTATTCAATTCTCTTGAAACCCTGATTTCAGCGGGGCAACAGTTTATTGCCCTCTCGGCGGAACCTGGTTTCGGCAAAACAACAGCTCTGGCTGCCCTGGCAAGCCAGCTTAGCCGCGAATCCAACTCCAACCGGTACCTGCCCCTCTTTTTTGACTACAATGAATTGCAACTCGAAGAACGAGATATTCAGGAAGCAATTCTCGATCATCTCGCTCGCAGCATTAAGGATCTGCACCGGGAAAATGCTGAAGCAATACTGCAACATGCCAACGAAGAAAAGCGTCTTGTTTTCCTGATTGACAATCTGGATATTCTCCCTCTATCTGAATTCAATAAAGCGCTGCTGAAAATCGGCCAGCTCAAAGAGAGATATCCCAATTCCTTTTTTGTGCTGGCAGTTGACCCCTATATTCATGGTGAGCTTCAAAAACTAGGCTTCGAAATTTTTTCGCTGGCTGTCTGGAGTGAAGAAGAAAAGACTCGTCTGCTTCTCAACTGGAAGAAGGCCTGGATCAAACTGGTCAACGATTCCAAACAAATCAACGCCATCGAACGAGTTGCTTTCTGGCTGAAACAAGAAACGATGTTTGATTCCCCCCTTGAGATTACCCTGCAAATCTGGTCAGCTTTTGCTGAACTTAAAGAAAACAATTCACGGCCCGGCATTTACCAGAATTATTTGCAACTTTTTACCAATGATCTTCTTGAAAAAGAAGAAATGGCCTCTTTACTCGAAGGGAACAGCCTGGATCCAATCCCCACTCTTTCGAGAGAAAATTTCACTGGGTATCTCCAACATATACTTGAAAGTAGGCTTAGTGAAGATTCTGGTATTCCCGTAAATGCTGCTGAGAATTCACAGCAAGCGAATTCTCTCATCAATAACCTTATTAAGAAGCGTTTTCTCTATCCGCTCGACGAAAATACTTTTGGCTTTTACCATTCCAGCATCATTTCCTATTTTTACGCCATAGCCAATGATCAGCAGCGTCTTCCTGATTTCGAAGAAGTACTCCTGTCTCCCACGAAACGGCAAATCTTCAAGGATCGAATCACGTCGGAAGAAGACGCACACCTCATTGACCACTACTTACAAAACAGCGATCCCTATTTTCATAGAGACTTGCTCTTCGCGTTACCCTGGACAAATAGTTCTGGCACTCACCCTAATTTGAAACAAAAGCTTTTCAAATACTCAGCCCTGCTATTGCAAGATCCACGCATTCCGGTAAGCCTGCGCTTCCGGTTTCTGTTGCCTCTGGTGGAATCAAGAGATCCCTCGATTCTTTCTCTTTTCCTGTATCTCAGCACCCTGAAAGAGGAAAATATTCGTCAGGTCAGCGCCTTGGGGCTGGGCATGTTTCACGATGAAAAAGCAGTTGCGCAATTACGGAAACTGGCAGAAGGTGATGGTTCCGCGTCTGTACAGCAACTGGCCTGCATTTCACTGAATCGAATTTGGAGTCAATCAGCACAAGCTGCTCTGGTCGACCTCATTTTTGCCGCAGAAGAAAACCTTCGTGAATTAATTTGTGAACTGGTATCCCTGCATCATCCCGAAGGGGAACAGATCCTGCAAGAATTAGCCGAAACGGATAATTACCTGGCGCGCAAAGCGGCGGTGTATGGCCTGGTGCATATCCACCAACCCTGGGTGAATCCCTTGCTGGAAAAATTGAGCATTGAAGATACTCAATGGGTAGTTCGCGATACCGCCAAGTTTGCCCTGGAACATCCGCGCAGCTCTGCCACCTTTATTGCACAAAAGCCAATTCCCCCACTGGAGAACCCGTGGATCGTTCAAAAAGCCGACGAATATTCGATCGTGTTGCCTAAAAAAGGTTTACCAGTAGATCTTTTACTGACTTTGCTTGAAAAAGAAGATCGAGAAGGCAAACTCGCCGCGCTGGATTATCTCTCCCAGCTGCCTACCCCAGAAGTGATCGAAAAAATGAGGGTTCTCACCTCAAAAGCAAACGAACCCATCCGAGATGAGATATTCAATGCCTTATTTGAATTTGGGAAAAATGGATTAGCAATACGCTAAGATCAACTCAGATGTTGCAGAATTCTCGCCTGCAAATCTTCAGGGGAAATATCCATTACAGTAACGATTTTATCCCGTGCAGTTAAACCCGAAATGATTTCTATTTTTGCAGGTCTGACGCCCAAAATTTCCGCCAGAAATTCAATCAACCCCTGATTCGCCCGCCCTTCTACTGGGGGAGCG
Organism: Anaerolineaceae bacterium; assembly: GCA_012797695.1. Classification (GTDB taxonomy): domain Bacteria; phylum Chloroflexota; class Anaerolineae; order Anaerolineales; family Anaerolineaceae; genus UBA6107. Next base: position 13,769 of record JAAZOQ010000233.1, read on the forward strand.
GTCAAACGGATTTTTACCGTACCGTCATTCATGATCTCCGTGATTTCATTTCTTGCCATGCGCGGAGTCACGCGAACGGTAATTGCGGCGCCTAACTTGCCATCGTGTAATTCAAAGTTTCGTCCAGTTTTCATGCGAGCATTCTCAACAAAAGATATTCTACAAATTGAAGCAGCAGTAACAAAATTACTGGGCTAAAATCCATGTTCATCAACGGAGGCACGACGCGTCGGATTGGCTCCAGCAAGGGATTCACGATGCGATCCAAAAACTGTCGAAATGGATGATAAGGTGACATGAAGAAAGAGATAATCGCATCCACAATAATGATCAGGGTAAGCAGCTGAAAAACAGCCTGTATGAGTGTCTGTGCCATATTTTGTAATTATATCTTCTTTTCATTAATTTTTTGTTGGACGCTTACCCATAATTGATTCCCCAATTCGCACATAAGTAGCGCCTTCCGTCACTGCAACGCCATAATCCGCGCTTGTCCCCATGGAAAGTTCTGTAAAATGGGCCAGAGAGCTATTCGCGCGAACAAATTCAGCCAACTCACGGGTTTTGACAAAGTAACTTCGCGAGTCTTCCGGCCTTTCGGCCAATGGCGGCATCGTCATCAACCCCTTCAATTGAAGATGTGGGCAATCAGATTGCCAGCAATCCAACTGCTCAGCAAAGACTGGCCAGCTTGTTTGATCCCATACAGGGAAGCCATGTTTTGTCTCTTCGCCACTGACATTCACCTCGATCAATACAGGCAGCGTCTTCTCTAAAGCTGCATATTTTTGTTCGAGCTCGGTAAATAACTCGGGACGATCCAAAGAGTGAAACATGCCGAAATGCTGGATCAGATATTTGATCTTGCGGCTTTGCAAATGACCAATCATATGCCAGTGCAGGCCCTCAGCGGATAAGCGATCACTTTGCAATATTTTTTTATGGGTTTCTTCTGGATAGTTTTCACCCAACTGAGTTGCCCCAGCAGCGATTACTTCTGCAATTTTTTCAACGGGTTGAAATTTGGTAACCACCACCAGGGTAATCGCCTGTGGATTTCTCCCTGCTCGAGTAGCAACCTCAGTGATCCCTTCTTGAACCCGATTGAAACGATCCTTTATCCCTTCAGTCATTCCTTCCTCTTTGCAGCCAAATTGAGGGTCGCTGCAAAGCGGCCCGTCTTTCCCTTTTCAGCCCGATGGCTGTACCAGTCCTCGGTATGACAGGCAGTACAGAGCCCGGCCACTTCAATTTTCTTGACACCCGCGGTTTCCAGAGTAATTGTATTGGCTTTCCACAAATCAAGAAACCAACCGTCGTCTTTTTGAACGAATATTGTATCCAGTTCTTTTGAAAAATTAGTCTGAGCTGCCAGATATACTTCCTGCCCCACTTGGTAATGGCAGACCCCAATAGACGGGCCAATGCCTGCCACGATTTCTTCAGGCCTGGATTGATATTTAGCCTTCATCGCACGAATCGTTTCTGCAATAATTTGATCGAGCGTGCCTTTCCAACCCGCATGGGTAATGCTAACCACCCGGTGGGCAGGATCATAGAGCAAGATCGGCACACAATCAGCAAAGCGCATGAATAGAGTGATCTCGGCCTGATTGGTTACAATGGCATCCGCCTTCTGATGTTCTTCTTCCAATGGGCGCGGAGAATCAGTGCAAATCACCTCATTCCCATGCACCTGCCAGACATCAAAAATGGACTCCACGGGCCGGTTTATTGTCTCGAAAATGCGACGGCGGTTTTCCACTACATTCGCGCGGGCATCACCGACCGTTCCGCCTTGATTCAAACTGGCCCAGGGTTGTGGACTTACCCCTCCCCGGCGCGTAAAAAATCCGTGGCTTACGATTTCTGGATCAAAAGTTTCAAATTGCCAATAGGTCAAACCATTTGCAATGTTTTTTTTCATGACAGCGATCCTGACTTCGCCAATTTTCGTCGGAGAGCAATTTTTCGTCCCAGATCAAAGCGGATTTCTTTCATAGATTCTTCCATCACCGGGTACACATACCAGCCAGTAAATAAACCAAACAGAGTTCCAGTCACTGTTCGCAGAAGCGGCGTGCTTTCACGAACGGGGAACCAGGCCGGCCAGTTTCCACCCAGGCTGAAAAGTTGTAAGCCGCCATCCAACGCGATGGGCAAAACTCCTAAAATTACCCAGAAATACCAGGGTAACTGCTTAATTCGCTTCCTGGAAAGCTGAAAGATCAACCCAGCCAGGATAAGAGAGGCATAGATTGCGACATCGCGCTCGCACAAGGCAACCTTATAACCCAACAAATCATTGCCAGTGAATTGGCGGGCATAGTTCACATCCAAGGCGCTATCCCCGGTAACTTGCTCATAAGTGAGCACATTGGGTACACCTGCCAGCTCACGCGGATAGTAAGGCTGTTCTCCGTAAAAGAAATAGGAACGGTAAGCTAATTGATGGCAAAAAATGCTATAAACGCTATAAATTACGTGGGCTGGACCAGGGTGATCTTCCTCCATCAAGACAGGTGCCAGAAAGGGAATACCCAGAAACAAGATCAAAAAACCGGTAAAAAACCACACGTAATTATTAGAAAGCCAGTAAGAAAATTTTTCGGCCCCGGTCAGGATAAGTGAATCTTTCTTTTTTTGCGGTTGAGGCTCAATGGGTTGATTTTCAGAATTCTTTTCCAGACGATCACGATAGGCATTGACCGCAATCTGAATATCAATATCAGAAAAAGGAAATTTCAATCGGTAAGGACCGATCTGCAAGAAAGATGATTTTTCCTGAAAGCGATTGATCAGTTCAGGTTCGGCATCAAGTGAAATATCGATCAGGTCAAAACTCAACTGCTGTGCCTGTTCCAATAAATGCTGATAAACCGCATGATCCGGATCATCTATTGAGCGATAGTAATAAGTGATCTTCATGTTCATCCTCTAATTATAAAAGCCATTTTGGCGTCCACACCGCTAAATGGGAGAACAGCCCCAAGCAAAGCAGCAAACCGAAAAAGATCAGCAGATAACCACTGACCTGTTGAATCACCTGTAAAGTTCGCCCTCTTTTCTCCCATCTTCGCAAAGGGGATTCCAGCCCCAAAGAGAGAAGCAAAAATGGAAGTGAAATTCCGAGAGAATAAACGAGCAGCAATAAAACGCTTTGCCCTCGCGTTACTTCATTCGCTACAATGGCAGTCAGAATCGTCCCCAGTATTGGGCCAATACACGGAGACCACCCCGCACCAAATGCCAACCCCATCAAGAAAGCTCCCCACACTCCTCTGTCTGTGGCGGATAAAGCATGAAACGGCTTCCATTCATATTGAAGCGCAGGTAGCTTGATCAAACCGGTAAGCATGATTCCGTATATGATGATCACTACTCCACCCAAACGAGCTACCCAGGGCTTTACCTGATAAAGGAAATTCCCCAAAACAGAGGATCCCCACCCCAGGCCAATAAATAAAAGTGTAAACCCCAGGCAAAAAGCCAGCCCATTAACCAATAAACGGAATCGTTGGGTGTTATCTCTTGATTGTGCCCCTAAAATTCCCAGATAGACCGGTACCATTGAAAATACACAGGGTGAAAGAAAAGAAACCAATCCTGCCAGAAAAACAGCAGCAAGATTTATTAGTGCCATGAACCAGTTCCTTTCAACCCAAGGCTATTCAATTACCTGTACGTTCGTGCCTGCATAACCCAACTGTTCAACATGTCCATCATCGTAATCTACCTGAGGTAAAGACCAGCGGTAGACAAATTTTGCTTCATCGGGCGGAATATTTACACAACCATGCGACATGGGCTCGCCATAATTGTTATGCCAGAAGGTCGAATGAAGAGCAACTCCACCCGTCGCAAAAATACAGGTCCAGTTGACCGCAAAAAGCTCATAACCAGAAGCTGCCGAGCCCCCAGCCATGTGAATAGAAGCATATTTACGGTTGATCACATGATAATCTCCAACTGGAGTTGACCAGTTATCTACGATTTGGCCTTCAGAATTATATTTTGCCCCAGTAGAAACTCGAGTGAACAAAACCTCATCTTTGCCTTCATAGCAAGACAGAGTTTGATGAGAAAGGTCTACCACAATCTTTTTATCAGTTACATCTGGGTGAATAGGTGCGAGATCTTCAGCCGTCAGTGGCTTCACCCCTCTGGCATCTGCCCAGAACTCGTCACCATAACTGCCATATTTTTCAACCATGTGATAGAGAGTATTGCCATTATCATCCAATTTCAAATCGTCTACCCAGAATACCTGGCTGTAATAAGCGCGAAACGGCTGATTAGCCGCGATCTGCTCCTGTAACTTGGGGGCACGCGCCGGAGGGTTGGCCAGGGTCATTTCGAGATAGGGTACCGTTACTTCCCCCCAGAAACCCACATCGGATTTCTGCTGGGGTAGGCTGGCTAATGGCTGATTCAGTATTGCCATTGTGGGTTGTACACGGGTGGCAGGAACATAACCATCCGGCGTTTCCACCCAGCGATAGTTAGTAGGCGTTATAGTCAAAGGCACTCCAATCACGTCCCTTTGCCACTCAATGATGTTATCTTCGTAGAGAGTCTTGACAGTGGCACTCGCCGGATCGGGCTTGGATTTGACCTCGACCAGATCAAACACCCTGCCTAACCGCTTTCCCTGTTCAAAATCGGTGATATCGCGGTTGGGAGCAAAATACGGATGTGGGCCTGAGCGAAAAGCCATTACGCCTGCGCTCAACAGCCCCAGTTTTAGAAAATCACGTCGATTGATACCTTTCATGTCATCCTGCCTGTCTACCAATAAGCTATAAGCTTTGTTGGGTAACTTCTCTTTTGATCTTTTCTATGTCAAGCCCCCATAAACTATCTCCTGCCTTATAGGGGGTCACTCTTCGGATTGCCCGGTACAACTTTTCTGTGCCCGAGCCAAGTTTTCCAGGCTGCAATCGCAGACGAATATCGATCGCACGTGCAGCAGTAAATAATTCTACACTCAAAATATGCCGCGTATTGGCAAGGATTTGCGCACAATGCCGGGCCGCCGTCATGGCGTTTGCGTTATGATCCTCCTGCTCAGCCGAGGTTGGCAAAGAATGAACAGAATCAGGCGTTGCCAGGGTCTGGTTTTCCAGTACGAGTGAAGCGGCCGTGTATTGCGGCATCATCACTCCTGAATTCAGCCCCGCATCTTCTGGAGTATCCACCAGCATCGGCGTCAGCCCCTGATTCAACTTTCCATCGGTAAGGCGGAAAGTGCGCCGTTCTGAAATAGCTCCCACTTCTGCCATTGCAATACTCAGAAAATCCATAGCCATACCCACCGGCTCGCCGTGGAAATTTCCCCCCGACAGGACCGCGTCATCGTCAAAGATCAGCGGATTATCCGTAGCAGCATTGATTTCTCGTTCGATCACGCCCTTTACATGATCCAAAGTATCTTTCGCTGCACCTAGAATCTGTGGGGAGCAGCGTAACGAGTAGGCATCTTGTACCCGCGCGGTTGAATCTACCAAAGTACTCCCGGCAAACAAACCGCGGATGGCCGCAGCCATCTCAATTTGTCCGTACTGGCCGCGAGCCAGATGAATTCGCTCGTCAAAAGCATCTGAACAACCCAGCATGGCTTCCAACGAAAGCGCGGTTGCCCGGGTGGAAAGAGACAGTAAATATTCAGCGTCAGCAACCGCCAAAGCGCCAACGGCTGCCGAGAAAGTGGCACCATTATTGATAGCCAGTCCCTCTTTAGCTCCCAAAATCAGGCGCTGAATTCCAGCGGCCTTCATGGTTGCCTTTCCCGACTGAATGCTGCCCTTGAATTCGGCCCGGCCTGACTCTTCGTCCAGATCGTTGGTGTCAGTAGTAAAAACCAGTGCCAGATGAGAAAGCTGGCAAAGATCACCAGAGGAACCCAGTGACCCCTGGCTGGGAATTACCGGGTGAACCCCTTTATTGAGCATATCCAAAAGCGTTTGTACGATCTCGACGCGAACCCCAGAAAACCCTTGCGCCAGCGTATTGGCCCGTACCAGCATGGCTGCACGCACCACTTCGGTGCTCAATGGATCGCCGGTACCCACAGAGTGGCTAAGAATCAGATTGCGGCTGAGTTGATTGCTTTCTTCAGCTTTAATGCGCCGGTCAGCAAAAATTCCAAATCCTGTATTGATCCCATACACAGGTTTTCCGCTTTTTACAATATTTTGCAGGCGCATCTGTGAACGTTCAATCAATTGCTTAGCCTGGTCACTCAGTTGTACTTCTTCACGCTCACGCGCCACTCGAACCACATCCGAAATACTCAGCTTATGGTCACCTAATAGGATCATTTTACCTAATCATCCTGTTCTCAATTTTGATTTCTTGCCAGATCACGTTCAACGTCTCTCTTGGCAATTGCTTGACGTTTATCGTAGAGCTTTTTCCCCTTGGCAACGGCAATATCCAGCTTAGCCCGACCCTCTTTCAGATACATTCTTACTGGTATGACAGTAACACCCTTTTGGCGAATTGCATTCCACAACTCACGGATCTCCCGTTTATGCAACAGTAAACGCCGGTTGCGTTTGGGATCGTGGTTGGAATAACTGGCCGCTTCATAGGGAGCAATGTGAGCGCCTACCAGCCAGGCTTCTCGGCCATCCACCTGAATATAGGCTTCCTGCAGGCTAACCTGCCCGGCCCGGATAGATTTGATCTCACTTCCCTGCAGAGAGATTCCTGCTTCGAAGTGTTCGAGCAGGAAATATTCAAACTCTGCTTTGCGATTTTTGGCAACGGTCTTATTTTCTTCCATGGTCATCATTCTAACATAGCTGTCAAGGCTATATTCAGGCGTTTGATTCAGCTTCTTTTGTAATTGCTTCGGCTAATTCTGCCAAAATCTTCCCGGTCATGCGAGCGGTAACAGGAGCTTCGTGTTGCTGACACCAACCGGTCAGGGGTTGCTGCCAGTGGATCAGTGCCTTGGCATCCGCTGGATAATGGCTTTCGCGTGCGCCAATATTGATCCAATTTTTCGTCGCAAGAGCATCATTCCATTCTTCCCAGGTCGCCAGATCAGGAGTGAGCGAAAAAGTGGAGAGCGGGGAAAAGAAAAGCGGTCTCCCTGACGGAAATTCTTTTACCATGCTCTTCAAGAACCGGGCTGAATCATGAGTATTAAAGATCAGCCACAAAGGAAGTAACCCCGAGCGCAGGATCGAAGTGGCATCGTATTGGCTAAAAACCTCCACCACGACACCTGCCGGCTCACGGCCTTCAATTTCAAGCTGTTTCTTGACCATACGAAAAGCCAGTTGATTAAACCGGTTCGGATCATCAAAATGAATGCAGGTAAAACGATACCCTTCCCGTTCACAAAAAGTGCGCACCGCTTCTTTCAAACCCGGCTCAGACCCCCATTCTGATTCAGGTCCATCAATCAACGGGAAACCAGTCAGATTCCAGTTCGAGTCCGTGATCCCTTCCTGAGCACAATAAGCACGGATTCGTTCGCTTCCACTGATGAATTCTTCCGCTGAAATATCTCCCCAACCGCCTACCTGAAAGACATTCTTCTCACCTACTTTAAATTGCTTCCACTTTGCCCCTCCCTCCAGGTAAATAATCTCCCCATTTTTCTGCAAATTGCGGCGAATATATTCCTGGTAAAGTTCAGGCAGGTCAAGTAGTTTCAAACGCAGGTGGTTCACTCGGCGCACCAACCAGCCATCATGAATCGGGTCATAATGCTGAATGGACATCACTCCTGGGTTTCTCTCTGTCACAATCCGGGCAGTTTCAGCCGAAAGCTCATAATAATTTCGTACGTTTCCATCCATCGACCCATGTTCAAGTGTCATCACATAGGCCTGAGGCAAGAATGGGCCTCCCAAACCCAGAGCCAGGTGAGCTGTGGTTCCCCCCATCCCCACTCCCATCGTAATGGCCGGGAATGGGCCTTTCACTTCAGCATAATCATCCAACCTGGCCTGAATGAGATCGGCTATTTTCAAATTGCGCACTAATTCACTGGAAAGAGCACCCGACTTCTGTGCCCGCGGGATCAACCACTGTGCCACTCTCTGCGGGAAAGCGCCAACAATTTGAAGCAAAGTTCGGGTAAGCAAATCAAATTCATAGGCCTGTGAATACTTCCCTTGCAAACCAGCGGCAACCGCACGGGTAATGATCGGTGAAGAACTCTCACGACTTTCATACGCGATGACCATTCTTATGCTCCAGAAGAAGAGATGGATTGACTATTTTGATTGCAGCATCGAAAACATGCCAATAACCGCGCCCAGACCAATCAGAATAATAATGATCAGTCCAATCGGAATACTTCCTGTGCTGGCAACCCCAGAAGAATAAGTTGGCACACTAAGAGGAGCAGGCTGCGTATAAGTCGGTAAACTGGTCGAGTTTGGCGTGATGATAAATTGGGCAGCTAAAGTGGGGTCAATTGTCGCCGTCACCTTCGGCTGTGGAGTCGATGGGCTTTCTACCACCGGGACTTCTCCACCCGAAACATCCATATATAATGCCCAGATCCAACCTTCTCCGCCCTGAACACCAGGATACTCAATCAGCAGCCAATCACCAGCAATTGTCTTACCTATGACGTTTACTTGCTGCCCGGTGAGAACCACCCCAATTTTATCCGCCAGTGTGGAAGGATAATTTCGCACGTTGATATCTTCAGTCATTCCCAGCTTGGCCACTGCTACCGGGCCCAAAGGAGTTCCCGTCACTGTCGGAATTGAGCCAGTAGGCTGTTGAGCCTGCACCGTTTCAGGAGGGTTTATCGTATATAATAAAGAAACGAAAATGGTAATTATTACTCCTAATAACCACCATCGAAGTGTTTTGTGTTGAGTCATGTGCTCTCCAAAATTCAATTCATCTGAAACCTGATTATAATTCATTTATGGAACAACGCCTTTACCACGGAAACTTCACCAATAACGAAATCGCGGATGCTCTGATTGCCCATTTCGATCATGGATCCTATCGGGTACAAAAGGTCGGAGCAGGCAAAATCATGGCCGTGCAAATTGCCACCTCCCCATACGAAACCTCGGGAGGGAAAACCGCCCTCAGCATCACCCTCCAAAATGCAGAGGATGGCGTTTTGATTCAAATCGGGCAACAAACCTGGATGGGAGTGGCGGCTGATCTAGGGGTAACCACCATCGCAGCATTGCGAAATCCGCTCAGCCTTCTTGGTCGCTTGGATGATATCGCCCAAGATATCCAGAACTTACAACTCACCGATGAGGTCTGGCAAACCATTGATCAAACCTCGCGTGCTATTGGTTCAGGTTTCGATCTCTCGGCCCGCCTGAAAAAATATGTTTGCGAATATTGCAATACTCCTAATGAACCCGGGGCTTCCAGCTGCATCGCCTGCGGAGCACCGCTGGGGAATATTCAGCCACAGACCTGTCCAAATTGTGGATACATCATCTCAACGAATGAGTCTGTTTGCCCCAATTGCAAAAAACCCATTATTCGTTGATTCTCAGGAGTAACTCATGAAATTGAATGGCACGATCACTGATGTTCCGGGCATCAAAGTTGGCCATGCAGAAGATCTTCAAGCAATCACCGGGTGCACTGTGGTTTTGTGTGAAAAAGGGGCAATTGCAGGGGTAGATCAACGCGGCGGTGCCCCCGGGACACGAGAAACAGACGCAATTCGCCCGTTACATCTTGTCAGTAAAATCCAGGCTATTTCCCTGGCGGGAGGATCTGCCTACGGGTTGGATGCCGCCAGTGGAGTAATGAAATATCTGGAAGAAAAAGAGCTTGGCTTCGATACTGGAGTTGCCAGAGTTCCAGTGGTACCTTCAGCAATTCTCTTCGATCTGGCGATTGGCAGTGCTAAAATCCGCCCCGATGCCAATATGGGGTATCAGGCCTGCCTGAACGCCTCAACCGATGCAGTAGAACAGGGATGCGTGGGTGCGGGTACCGGTGCCATGGCCGGGAATGCACTGGGGCCTTCTCAAGCCACGAAATCAGGCATTGGCTCAGCCAGTATTGATATCGGCGGCGGCATCATCGTGGGAGCGATCATCGCTGTCAATCCTTTTGGAGACATCATCGATCCAACCAACGGAACCATTATTGCCGGAACACGCTCCATCCGCAAAGGCCCCATCAAGATTGGGGAAGAGGCCGTTTTTGCCAATACTCGAGATTTGCTCAAGACAACTATTGGGAAAACCGCTATTTCATTTGCCTCCTCCCATAATACTGTGATCGGAGTAGTCGCCACCAACGCTGCGCTTGATAAAGAAGAAACCAATTTTCTCGCGCAAATGGCGCAAGATGGCTTACCGCTGGCAATCCGCCCTGCGCACACCCTTTTCGATGGCGATACCCTGTTTGCACTTTCAACGGGCAGTCATCACGTTGACGTCAATGTCATCGGAACCTTTGCTGTAGAAGTAGTCGCTCAAGCTATCTTGAATGCAGTTCGCTCTGCCACCCTGCTGGGAGGGATCCCCTCGCTCAACGAATTATCTTAATTCCTTGTATAATACAAATTGTCGATTTTCTTCATTCAAAAAGGAATCAAAATGATAAAAATTATTGCCGATACCACTTCTGTCATTGAACCAGAAGAAGCACAAAATCTGGGAATTGTTATGATTCCACAAATCATCGTGTTTGGCGATAAGAGTTATCGCGATGATAATGAAATCACTACCGAAGAATTTCTCTCCAAGCTCAGATCTTCCCCCGCCTTGCCCAAGACCGCCGCTCCCCCGCCCGCGCTTTACACCCCTGTTTTCGAGCAGATCAGCAAAGATCACGATTCTGCGATCGTGATCTGCCCCTCAGCCAAGGTAAGCGGCACTTACCGAAGCGCCTCTGTAGCGGCGCAGGACTATCCTGATGCAGATATCCATATCATCGATACCTACACGATCGGTCCCGCTCTGGGTACTCTGGTTTATAAGGCCAAGCAATGGGCTGACGCCGGGTTGGATGTATCCACGATTCTCGAACGCCTGAATTTTGCCCGCAAACATAATTTGATCTATTTTTACGTGGATACCCTGGAATATCTGCATAAAGGCGGGCGGATTGGCACAGCTCAGGCCCTAGTCGGCAGTTTGCTGCAGGTAAAACCAATCCTGATCTTCAAAGATGGGCAGGTAAACCCCTTCGAGACTCAGCGCACAAAACGGAAAGCCATGGCCCGTATCGTTGAGCTGGTCAAAGCACAGTGCCCCCATAATGCCAATTCACAATTGGCCATTTTCCAGGCTGACGCCATGGAAGATGCACTCGCCTTGCGAGCAGAATTCTCCGAATTCATGAGCCTGGATGCCATCCGCATTACCAAGCTTCCTCCGGCGATCATCGTCCATGCCGGTCCGGGTGTTGTGGCAGCTTCTTTCTTCACGGAATTCCCGCAAGACTAGAATGTTCATAAGAGCACACCAAAGTGTGCTCTTATCATTTAACCCATGCTGACAATCTTATTCGAAAACGCAGATCTACTGGCCATAGCAAAGCCATCCGGCTTATTGAGCATCCCGGATGGCTTTAATCCCGATCTACCCAACGCCAGAGACATACTGGCTCAAGACTTTGGTAAATTGTGGACCGTCCATCGCCTGGACAAAGGTACCAGTGGAATCCTGCTTTTTGCCAAGAACGCTGAAGCACATCGCGAACTTAATGAGCAATTTACCCATCATTCTATAAAAAAAGAGTATTGGGCCATTGTTTTGGGAAGTTTTCCTGAAACTCTGTCGATCGAAAAACCCCTCCGCATCAACGTAGGGTCACGTCACCGCACCATCATCGATGAGGTCAATGGCAAAGCGGCTAGAACGGATTTCGAGTGCCACGAAGTATTTCATGAGAATTACTCGCTTATTTCTGCTTTTCCTTATACTGGCTACACGCATCAAATCCGGGCCCACCTCTATTCGGCCGGCTACCCCATTCTATTTGATCCGCTCTACTTCACAGAACTTTCCACCCATCTTTCTCTTGAAGTAAATTGCCGGCGCTTGATGCTGCACGCTTTTTCGATTCAATTCGTATCCCCGCAATCGTCTCAACCAATTACCTTGACCTGTCCTCTCCCAAAGGACTTCACTGACTGCATGCATCTGCTATAAAAATAGGGCATCCAGAAATTTGGATGCCCTATTTTTATGTTACAGAAAAAAACTAACCGATCTTTGCCGGTCTCTTGCTGACAGAGACAGCCCAGATAATTGCGGCTAACAGAACAACGGCCACAACAACACGGACAACCACTGCCCCTTCGTAGCTGACGATCACAGGAGCGGCCAGCAAGCTGATCAGGTTGACCACTTTAATCATCGGGTTCAAAGCCGGACCAGCGGTGTCTTTCAGAGGATCACCCACGGTATCACCCACGACAGCAGCCTTATGGCGCTCAGAACCCTTACCGGTGTTCTCTGCGAGATTGCGGGGTTCGTCCTCGACCATCTTCTTGCAGTTATCCCAGGCACCACCAGAGTTAGCCATGAAGACAGCCAGTAACTGCCCACACAGGATAACACCAGCCAGGAAACCACCCAGCGCTTCCACGTTGAGAGAAAGACCAATGAAAAGTGGTGTCAAGACAGCGATAGCCGCCAGCGGGATCAATTCTTTCTGCGCGGATTGGGTTGAAATGCCCACAACCTCAGCGTAATCCGGCTTCACAGTTCCTTCCATGATACCGGGAATACGGAACTGACGGCGAACTTCTTCCACGATACGGCCGGCAGCACGGCTGACCGCACGGATGGAAAGAGAGCTAAATAGCCAGGGCAAAGCGCCACCCAACAAGAAGCCAATGAACACACGAGTATCAGCAACGTTGATCCCCGTCAATGGTGTCATTCCTAAATTCGCCTGCACCTTGCTCACATCGGTGATGTAAGACGAGAACAAGCTGACTGCGGCAATCACAGCCGAGGCAATGGCAACACCCTTGGTGATCGCTTTGGTGGTATTGCCAACAGCATCCAGGTCAGCCATAATCTGGCGGGCCTTGAGGGTTTCCTCATCGGTCATGTCGTGCCAGGCCATCTCACCAATACCATTGGCGTTATCCGAGATCGGGCCGAAGGAATCCATGGCCACGTTATTCCCGGTGTGACTCAGCATACCGATACCCACCATAGCCACACCATACAAAACATAAATCAGGGTTTGGTTGGATAACACGCCCAGAGGATTGCTGCCTCCATAGAGCAGTAAAGCGCCAATGAAGGAGATCACAATCGCGATCAGAGCATACACACTGGATTCCATACCCAGAGAAAGGCCAGAGAGGATTGTGGTCGCTGGTCCAGTTCGGGTGGAATTGACAACGTCCTTCACTTCCTGGCTCTTGGTAGAAGTGAAAGCAGAGGTCAACGGGTTGAAAGCCACAGCCAGGGCAACACCGATGGTGGTCAGCATGGCCAGCTTCCAATCGTGAGCGTAGAAAATAGCGACGATGAAAGAGAAGATAATGGTGTTCACGCTCGAAACTTCATACGAGCGGAACATGGATCCTTCTGCATCGTGAGAGCGCAAGAATTTGATCGGGAAGTTTTCCCAGATCGGCACGGTGAAAGTACCCAAGATTGAGCTCAAAACACCAATACCACGAATGATCAGCGGATAAACAATCCATTTCAAGCTGCCATCCTGGCTATACAGAGAAAGGCCCAGGATCAAAGCAGAAACGATTGTGGTTTCATAGCTCTCGAAGATATCTGCCGCCATACCAGCGCAGTCACCCACGTTGTCACCCACGAGGTCAGCGATTACCGCAGCGTTACGCGGATCATCTTCCGGAATGTCCTTTTCAACTTTCCCGACCAGGTCAGCGCCGACATCAGCAGCCTTGGTGTAGATACCACCACCCACACGCATGAACAGAGCGATCAGCGTGCCGCCAAAACCGAAGCCAAGCAAAGCATCTGGAGCCGCTTTACCAAAAATGATGAAGATGACGGTACCGCCGAGCAGGCCCAGGCCATCTGTCAACATACCGGTGATTGTGCCGGCATAATAAGCAATGGAGAGTGCTTCATTAAATGAGCGGCGAGCCGCTGATGAAGACCTTACATTGGCTTGAATTGCCATGCGCATACCGAGTTGGCCCACAATTAAAGAAAAGGACGCCCCAAGTACAAATGCCAGAGAACGTCCTAAAGAGATAATTAATTGTGTGTTGTTGGGAAACTCTTCAAGTGCTTCGGAACTGGGTTTCACAACATAAACAGAAAGGAAGAGTGCCACAAACAGAATTCCGACTGCCGGAAGAATGGTTTTCAGTTGGCGACTCAAGTAACTGTTCGCGCCGACTCGAATGGCATCCCACACTTCCTGCATCTTTTTTGAGCCTTTATCCTTTTTCAGGACAGTGCCCCGGAGCAACCAGGCATAGAGGAGGCTAATGAAAGCCACGACCAGGACTGCGACAATGGCAATTTGTTCAAAACCGTTCATGCCATGTCTGGTGCCCATTCCTAAAAGATCTATCTGCATACTACCCTCCAGAAAAACTAAAATGAGAACTTGATGCGGATTTAAGAAAATTCACCAAACATTCTACCACTAGTTTATGGTTTTGTACGAGAGGATTCGGAATTTCATTATTTTGGTTAATACTTCATTAGAAAGCAGTAAACTTATTGACTTTTGCCATCAAATTGTTGTATAGTGTATTTCGCTTAATTAAAGAGGATACTTACTAATGAGCGGAACTATCTCACCGCTCATTAGTTGCTCATAGGGTACTACGTTATTAACCAAAGTCTATTGAATTTCTAATCTTTTTTGTGTATGCTCAATTTAGCGAGTAGCTGTCCCTTGCTCGCTTTCACAGGAAGGTAGTCCGTTACTAAAATGGAAAATCCGATTATTAATATTGTTGATGACGATGATGAAGAATACCCGGCGATTGCTCGGCTGATTGAATTAGGCCGGCAAAAGTCGTATGTCACGATCGATGACATTCTACACTTCTTCCCCGAAGCGGAACAAGATGTAGAACAACTGGAAGAGACCTTTGCTGCTCTGATGAGCGCCGGAATTGCCTACGTTGAAGACGAAGCAATTCATGACGAACCTACTGAAGAAGAACTTTCCAGTGCTGAAGACGAAGAATCCCTCGAAGCCCATTCTACTTCGATTGATGATCTCGAAAACATCGACACTGACGATACGATTGGGCTGTACTTAAAGGAAGTCAGCCGGGTTCCCCTGCTTACTGCTGAAGAAGAAGTGGAACTGGCCCAGCGCATCGAACGCGGGCGTATGGCTCGCGAAGAGTTGGCCCGTGGCAACGTCAGTATTCGTCGTCGTCAAGAATTACGCAAATTGATCGAAGATGGTTGGGCGGCTCGTGAGCACCTGATCACTGCCAACTCCCGGTTGGTCATCAGTGTGGCCAAGAAATACATGGGGCGTGGTGTACCTTTCCTGGACCTGATTCAGGAAGGCAATATTGGTCTCATCCGTGCCACCAAGAAATTCGATTACCGTCGCGGGCATAAATTCAGCACCTATGCCACCTGGTGGATTCGCCAGGCTGTGACCCGGGCCATTGCCGATCAAGGTCGTACGATCCGTGTGCCCGTCCACATGGGTGACCAAATCAATAAATTGCTGCGCATCCAGCACCAATTAACCCAGCGACTGGGGCGTGAACCAACTGTAGATGAACTGGCCGTCTCTCTGGATGTTCCCCCGAAAAAGGTTGAGAACATGATCCAGGTTGCCCGCCGTCCGCTGTCTCTGGAAACACCAACCGATGACGAAGAGGATTCCGTGCTTGGCGACTTCATTGAAGATGATGAGGCTCCCCCGCCGGATGAATCCGCGACTTATAATTTGCTGCGTGAGCATCTTGAAGAAGTTTTAAACGGTCTTCCGCCGCGCGAAGTACGCATCCTGCAATTGCGCTACGGACTTCTGGATGGTCAGGCCTACACACTGGAAGAAGTTGGCAGAAAGATGGGCGTTACGCGCGAAAGAGTCCGCCAAATCGAAGCGCAAGCCCTGAGCCGCTTACGTCATCCCTCGATACGACGGAAATTACGAGATTACTTAGGCGAATAATCAAAAATACGGTATGATAAACTCATACCGTATTTTCTTGCTTAAACCAACAAACTGTTGCATACTACTTTAAGTAGGAGTAATACATATGCCAAATCTTTCTTTACGCGCTTACGAAAAACAAATTGAAAACCTGATCGAAGAAAACCGTATTGACGAAGCCATTGAGCATTGTCAACAAATTCTTCGTTCTTATCCCAAGTGCATTTCGACGTATCGCATCCTCGGCAAAGCCTTGCTGGAGGGAAAACGCTACGATGAATCTGCCGATGTTTTCGAGCGCGTATTGACTGTTTTCCCGGACGATTACATCGCTCATGTAGGAATGAGCATCATCCAAGAAAACAACGGCAATCTGGATGCAGCTATCTGGCATATGGAACTGGCATTCGATAGTCAACCTTCCAACATCACCATTCAAGAAGAACTAAAACGCCTTTTGGGCTTGCGGGATGGTACTCACCCGGCCAAGATTCGCTTAACTCGCGGGGCGCTGGTACGCATGTATGCCCGAGGCGAGTTATATCCCCAGGCAATTGCTGAGATCAAATCCGCTCTGACAGAAGACAGCAAACGGGTCGATCTGAAAGTATTGTTAGCCAAAATGAATTACCTGCTGGGGGATTCCACAGAGGCATTGAATCTGTGTAACCAGCTTGTCAGCGAATTACCCTTTTGCTACGAGATCAACCAGATTCTGGTCTCTTTACTGCCCGGCTCTGATAAGGCAGAAAAGACGCCCATCTATCGTGACCGGTTACAGGCGTTGAATCCATATGAAGCCTTCGTTGGAGAAAAATATTCTTCTGATACTGAAGTACCGGATGATCAGGTGACTGTTGAACAGCTAAGCGAGATCAGCACCGGTTCCATTCCTCAAAATTCGGAATGGGTAAAAAAGATGGATAGCAAATGGGAAGAGGAAGAACCAGCGTCAAATGAGACCTGGTCGCCTTTCGGCAACGATGCTGCCCCAGCGAACCCATTCAACGATACTCCTCCTGTCGCTGAAGATACTCAAACAGAAGCCCAATCGATTCCGACGAATGAAGTACCCGAGGTAAATTCTAAGGGTGAAAACCTGCCAGACTGGATGCGCTCCGCCGGTTGGTTGCCTACCAATGATACCGCCACTCATGACGCAGAAAGCCAAAATCCATTTGCGGATGACCAGCCGGCACAGGAGGCTGAATCTGCGGATCTTCCAGATTGGCTTCGCTCCCTGGCTCCAGAGGAACCCGAAACCGCGCCCTCCGCGGAAACAGATTCGTCAACATTTATGACCAACAACGATCAGCCAGCCGCAGAGAATAGCACTTCTGAAGAACCAGCAGAAACCGATCTCCCCGATTGGTTGAAAAGCTTTGAAAACGAAAATTCTCAGACTCAGCAACCTGGTGAAGAACTCCCTGATTGGATGAAATCACTGCAATCGGAAGAAAATCAACCCCAAGCTGAGACCACAAATTCACCCTTCGCAACAGAAACTACGCCTCCTTCAAAAAACGAAGAGGAATCTGTCCCACAAAAATCAACGAATACCTTGCCGCCCCTCTTCGATGAAGAGGAAGAAGCAGCCACTTCGCCCAGTCTTCCAACCCAGGAAAGCGCGCAGGAGCCAGAATCCGATGTACCGGATTGGGTACGCTCCGTTATGACCGGGCCAGAGCCAACTCCAACTGAAGCAGAAAACGAAGTGCCAGATCAAACTCAGCCACCTACAGCAGAGGAATCGGCTGCAGCAATTTCTGAAAAAACCGGCGACGACTTGCTCTCCTGGCTGCGTGACCTGAAGCCAGAAGAAGAAACCGGAGCTCCACTCTCAGAGGAAACAGAGGGTTCGACCGCTGAAGAAAACGGGAACCTGGAAGACTTTTCTTCTCTGGATCGGTTGGAACACCTGACCGAAGAGTCTCTCCCAGCGGAACAGCCAGAAACTTCAAGCGCTGAAGCTTTTCACAGCAGTATGCTGGATTCGCTCAGTAGTGAGCCTGATATTCAGGAATCCACAGGACCTGTTTCAAGTGAAATGGCCGATTCTGTCGCCCCCGCTGAACCAGTCGCCTCCCCCATTCCAGAAGTCGAACCTGCAGTGGTTGCCCCGGAAGAAGCGGTTGAAGCCACAGAAACAGCCGGTAACGGAACCAGCCTTGAGCATTATGTGGAACAGACCCAACTCTACCCAGATGATTTTGCTGCCTGGCAGGCCCTGGGTGATGAGTATGCGCGGGCCAATGAATTTTCAAAAGCTCTGGCTGCTTACAATAAAGCAGAAGAGTTAATTATCCATTCTAAATAACGGAGTTAATTGTGGAACAAACCTTAGTCTTGATCAAACCAGATGGCATTCAGCGCGGTCTGACCGGAGAGATCATCAAACGTCTCGAAAATCGTGGCCTGAAGCTGGTCGCCGCCAAATTTTTACTGGTCAATGAATCCCTTGCCAAAAAGCATTATGCCGTTCACGAAGGGAAACCCTTTTACGCCGGCTTAATTAAGTATATTACCAGTTCCCCACTGATGGCTATGGTGTGGGAAGGCCCACAAGCCGTAGCGGCTGTGCGCCAGACCATGGGAGCCACTCGCCCCACTGAAGCTGCTCCTGGCTCGATCCGTCACGATTATGCGTTGGAAGTAGGCCGTAACTTAACCCATGCCTCTGACTCCGTGGAAAATGCCAAAATCGAGATCAGCATCTGGTTTAAACCCGAAGAGATCGTCTCATGGGAACGTGCCACTGACGCCTGGATCCAGGGGCAAAACTAACCCGCTTCTTCACCTTTTCTTTACAGAAAGCAAGAAATAAAGTATATTGGTGTCACTCTTGCGAGTGATACCTTTTGGGCGGGTAGCTCAGTTGGTTAGAGCGCCTCTCTTACACAGAGGAGGTCGCAGGTTCGAGTCCTGTCCCGCCCACTAGTACCTCCTATAGTGCCCGCTTTTTTCGTGCAACGAAATGAGCGGGTGATCTTTTTTCTGATATAATTACTTTCCCGGGGATGAAAGGCTTCGACGGGCGAGGCTGATCCCGGAATGCGTGCCGAGAGGTACCGACCTCGTTAACTCAGTACAAACCTTTAAGTGCCAATCGCACAAACACCTACGCAGCTCTTCCTCTCGCCGCCTAGCGTCGAAGGATCCTGCGCCTGACACCTCGGTGTCACGTCTGTCTGCTCCGCTCTCTTACCGGTAGCAGAACAGGCGTCACAAAGTAAGAGTGCCGCAATTCAAGCCGCGAGGATTGCGAAAGAGGGCTTTCGGGCCTGAGCGGATGGTCAACATCGGGTTCTGTGACTCTTCCTGACGCTGACGACACTCAAGAGGCTCTACGCATGTAGATTTCCGAGGGTTGAATCGTTCGGACGCGGGTTCAATTCCCGCCATCTCCACCTAAAAAACACCAGCTACTTGCTGGTGTTTTTTGATCTTGATTTATATCGTGCAAACCAGGCCTTTCAAATAAGCGCCTTCTGGAAAGTTGAGGGCAATCGGGTGATCAGGCCCCTGCGAGAGCTGAGCCACGATCTTGGCTTCGACTCCTGCATCCAGAGCTGCTCCGCTGACAATCTTTTGAAAGAAATCGCGAGAAATTCCTCCCGAACAAGAAAAGGTAAAGAGTACTCCACCCGGATTGAGCAGCTTAAATGCCAGCAAATTGATGTCTTTGTAACCGCGAGCGGCCCGCTCTGCTTGAGCCACAGTCGGAGCAAACTTCGGTGGATCCAGAATAATGACATCATAGCTACGGCGGCTATCACGGAACTTGCGTAATTCGGTAAAAACGTCTTTCTCGAGTAATTCTGACTCACGGTCAGCAAAACCGTTAAGCTCCAAATTGCGAGAAACTTCTTGCAAAGCTGGGCCAGAAGAATCCATCGAGGTCACGCGTTGAGCCCCACCAGCAAAAGCATAAGCGCTAAACGCCCCGGTATAGCAAAAACAATTGAGTACTGATTTACCAGCAGCATAACGCTGCAGCAAAGCCCGATTTTCACGCTGATCGAGAAAAAAGCCCGTCTTCTGACCCTTTTCAAGGTCGACTTCGAACGTAAGCCCGTTTTCAACCACATGGATTGGTTCAGATGGCATTTCTCCCCATATTAATCCTTTGCGCGCGTTCAACCCCTCCAGTTCACGCACGTCAACGTCAGAACGCTCATAAATGGCCGTACACCCATCGACCTGACTCAACAGCTCGATGATTCCCTGGCGATGAGCCTCGATTCCAGCAGTAAGAATTTGTATCACCAGAATCGAATCGTAACGGTCCACAATCAGTCCGGGTAAACCATCCGATTCACCATGAATCAATCGATAAGAATTCGTGGTTTGAGACACCCCAATCAAGTGCCGCAAAGCAATCGCCCGCTCGATCCTTTTTGCGAAAAAAGCCTGGTCAATCACTTCCTCTTCATCCCAGCACCACATCCGGGCCCGAATCTGGGAATCGGGGCTGAAGGAGGCCAAACCAAACTTTTCGCCCTCCCCACTGCGGATGGCAACTGTGGTTCCCGGCTCAAGCCCCTCTGGAACACGCTCCAGGGCAGAAGCAAAAATCCAGGGGTGTTTCAGCCGTACTGATTTTTCGCGGCCTTTTTTAAGCGTAATTTCAGGTATTTTCATACAAGTTTTCCAGAATTCTGAATCAACTGATAGAGATCAGCTTCGCTCAATTCACGAACGCCCAAAGTACGCGCCTTTTCAAGCTTAGAACCGGCGTTTTCTCCCAAAACCAAGAAACTGGTGTTTTTGCTCACGCTATCGGTGGTCTTTCCACCATTCTTTTCGATCAAAGTCTTGGCTTCATCACGCGAAAGCGTAGGTAAAGTGCCAGTGATCACAAAAGTGTAACCCATTAACACTTTAGGCCCAGAAGATTCTTCCTTTTGGGCCTTTGGCCAGACACCCGACTTGCGCAGCTTTTCCAGAACCAACTGGTTGGCAGGGCGAGAGAACCAGTCCACAATAGCCGCAGCAATATTGGGTCCAACACCTTCAATTTCCATCAGCTCCGTCTCACTCGCGGACTTCAGTTCATCCATATCGGCATAATGCCCGGCCAGATCAGTGGCCATCACTTCGCCCACCCCACGAATTCCCAGTGCATTGATCAAACGCTCCAGTGATTGAGCTTTCGAGACCCGAATCGCTTCAATCAAATTCTCCGCTTTCTTTTCAGCAAAACCTTCCAGATGAAGCAAATCGGCAGCAGTCAAGGTATACAGATCGGCCACATCTTTGACCAATCCCGCCTCGATGATCTGCTCGACAATTTTGATACCCAGGCCAACGATCTCCATTGCCCCGCGTGAAACAAAATGCTCCACATTGCGCACCAGCTGCGCCGGGCAGGCAGAATTGACGCAAAACCAGGCCACTTCTCCTTCAAAATGCTCGGTAGGCTGTCCGCAAGAAGGGCAAACCTCAGGAATGGTAAAAATTCGCTCCGCGCCCGTTCGTACTTCCTTGATCGGGCCAATCACATAAGGAATAACGTCTCCGGCACGTTTGATCAGAATACGATCCCCAATGCGGATGTCTTTTTCTTTGATGAAATCAAAATTATGCAGGGTGGCCTGCTTCACCACCACTCCCCCAATCTCGACAGCATCGAGAATGGCATAGGGGGTCAATACACCAGTTCTGCCCACATTAACCCCAATATCTTTGAGAACGGTGGTCACTTCGCGCGCCGGGTATTTCAGGGCGATTGCCCCGCGCGGATCCTTGCCCACGAAACCCAACTCGGCCGCTACACGCAGATCATTCAACTTAATTACCACGCCATCTACTTCGAACGGGATATGATCCCGGCGTTCATTCCAGGCAGGAATTTGGGCAACCACCTCATCGATAGTGTCCAACTGTTGATTCAAGCTGCTGACGGGGAAGCCCAATGCTTTGAGGAGATTCAACGTTCCCCATTGAGTCTCAGGAGTCGGTTCTGACGAATCCACGATAGCGTAAGTCAGAACTGTCAATGGACGAGCTGCAGTTAATGCCGGGTCAAGCTGTCGTAACGAACCGGCAGCGGTGTTACGCGGGTTCAAATAAGTTTTCTGCCCGGCTTCTTCAAGCTTCTGGTTTAGCGCGTCAAAATCCTTCGAGAAAATAAATGCCTCTCCACGCACGACAAACCGTTGAGGAACGTGCATTCCGTTTTCCTCTACCGGAATGTGCAAAGGAATGGCTTTCACTGTACGCAAATTTTCAGTAATATCTTCCCCGACTTCACCATCACCGCGCGTCGCCCCACGTACAAAAATACCATTCTCATAATGCAATACCACTGTCAGCCCATCAATCTTTGGCTCCATCACAAAAGTGGAGTGCTGTACGCGATCGTCCAAGGCCACGATCCGCTCATACCAGGCACGCAGATCTTCCCCACTGAAAGCATTCGCCAGGCTGAGGATCGGGGCTGGATGGCGCACTTTAACAAAGCGGTCCAATGGTTTATCGCCAGCGCGCCGGGTTGGGGAGTCTTCCTTCACCCATTCTGGATGCTGCTCCTCAATACCGCGCAACTTTTTCATCATTTGATCGTATTCATAATCGCTGATCAATGGATCATCCAAGACGTGGTAACGATAGTTGTGAAAATGAATGTCTTTCACCAGCTGACGATATTCAAGAAATAAGGAATCCTCTGCCATAGGCCACCTCATTTGAAATTATAGCAGGATTATGAACAAATTTACTATTTATTAATAGGAACGTATTTGAAAACCAGATGCGTCTGGGGATTAATTCAGGTAGAATATTATTGTCATTCTCACGCTAATTGGAGGAAATATGTCTGGTGGAAAAATTGTTGCCATTATTGCAGCGGTTATCCTGATCCTGTTTGGAGCCTTAATGATCCTCGGTGGAACCAATTCCGCCGCCGGGGCGATTGGCTGGCTGCCCGTTGGGATCGTCTTTATTGGGATTGGATTAGTCATCATCTATTTTGCGACCCGTCAGGCCGCCAAGGCAGCGGATAACAACGTCACCCTGAAAATAGACCTGCCAGGGAATGTATCCATGGATACCTTAAAATGCAAAAGCTGCGGGGGAACGCTGCAGCCAGAAAATATTCAAATGGTCGCAGGCGCTCCGGTAGTGACCTGCCCTTATTGCCATACGACTTATCAATTAACTGAAGAACCAAAATGGTAAGCGTTTATCTATCTCTGGGAGGGACGAATGAAACATCTTAGGTACGTGTGTTTATTGCTGATTTTCGTTGTGCTGGCTGGGAGTGTTACCCCTGTTCATGCGCAAGATTATCGCTTCCAGGTACCAGAAGAATCTGCAGTTGTCACGATCAACACAGACGGTTCAATCTCAATCGATTATTCGATCACTTTTAATAATGATTCTGGAGCGCATGCCATCGATGTAGTCGATATCGGCATGCCAAACTCAGATTACGTCTTGAAATCCATCACGGCCTCTGTGGATGGTTATCAGCTTAGCCGTATTACCAAGTCAGATTACGTCGATCCGGGGATTTCTGTTTATCTGGATAACCGCGAAATTCCCGCCGGGGGAACAGGCACGCTGGCGGTCCACGTAGGCACGGTCAACAACGTGATCTACCCGGCGACACAAACGGAATCAGAAAGCTACGCCAGCTTCGTCTTCTCGCCCAACTGGTTCGATAGTCAATACTGCTATGGAGATACCAACCTGCAGGTTACCCTCCTGCTGCCGGCTGGATTGCAATCCGCTGAAACCCGCTATTACACCCCCGAAGGGGGATGGCCTGGGCCAGATGAGCCCGAATCCAAAATTATGGAAGACGGGAAAATCTTCTTCACCTGGGTTTCAGATCAAGCCAATGCCTATACTGAATATAAGTTTGGAACCAGCTTCCCGGCCCGAGTACTGGCAGAAAATGCCATCGTCACTTCCCCTTATACCGGGCCAGGTACTTCTTCCACTTCTTCTTCCGGCTCAGATGGAATCAGCTTCGATACCAGTGCCATCTGTCCTTTTATCTTTTGTTTGGGCTTCATTGGTTTCTTCATCCTGATCATCTACTCTGCCACGGTCGGAGCCCAAAAACGCAAGATGCAATATCTGCCTCCAAAAATCTCGATGGAGGGACACGGCATTAAGCGCGGGTTGACGGCAGTAGAAGCAGGGATTTTGATGGAACAGCCTATGGATAAGATCATGACCATGATCTTGTTTGGCCTGCTCAAGAAAAATGCTGCGGAAGTAGTAACAAAAGAGCCGCTGGCAGTCAAAGCAGCCGATCCGCTGCCCGCTGACCTGTATGGTTATGAGACAGATTTTCTCAGTGCCTTTACCTCGACTTCTTCTTCTGAAAAGCGCAAATTGCTGCAAAAGATGATGGTCAACCTCATCCGCAGTGTCGGTGAAAAGATGAAGGGCTTCAGCAAGAAAGAGACCGTTGCCTTTTATCAAGATATCATGAAACGTGCCTGGGAACAGGTCGAGCAAGCCGCTACTCCAGAAGTCAAGGGACAGGTTTACGAAGACGTAATGGATTGGACCATGCTCGACAACGATTACGAGAAACGCACCACCCAGACTTTCAGCGGGCCAGTATTCATTCCGACTCCAAGCTGGTGGTGGCGTTACGAACCCAGCTATCCACGGACGGTTTCCGCGGCTCCAGTTTCCACCGCAGGGTCCTCCACTTCGTCAGGGAGCGGTGGACGGGTATCGCTGCCTTCACTCCCGGGTTCCGCGTTTGCCGCCTCTGTCGTGGGCAGTGTTCAGAATTTCTCGACCAACGTATTGGGGAATCTGACCTCTTTTACCAGCGGTGTAACCAACGTCACCAATCCACCCCCACCTCCCTCCACTTACCGCAGTTCTGGTGGCGGCGGTGGAAGTTCTTGCGCCTGCGCTTGTGCCTGTGCGGGATGTGCCTGCGCCTGTGCTGGCGGTGGCCGCTAAAGAAAGCATCTTATTTTATGTCAGTAAAGAGTTCTTTCGCTCGATTGGCTCATCGTTCACCAGTGGCAGCATTGCCTGCCACTGGTGTCTACCATTTTCTGCGTGAATCCGACGCCGAAAAAAGCCGCATTCACCTGCGTCTCGATCCGGATGGCACAGGAACTCTGATCATCAATGCCAATCGCATCTTTCACTTGAACCCCACAGCGGCCCTGATGGCTTATTACTCGCTTGCCCGTACTGACGAAACCGCTGCCGTGAAAGCCTTCGAAAAGCAATATCAGGTCAGCCGCAGTCAAGCGCAGCAAGATTTTGCTCAATTCCGTTCTGAACTGGAAGCACTGATCTCGCCAGAGACCTGCCCCATTTGCGATCTTGATCTTGAAACAACTGCACCATTCAGCAGTTCACCCACAGCGCCCTATCGAATGGATCTGGCCCTGACTTATCGCTGCAATAATGCCTGCGCTCATTGTTATAACGCTCGCTCACGAAATTATCCGGAATTAAAAACCGAAGATTGGTACCAGATTCTGGATCGTCTCTGGGAACTGGGAATTCCCCACATCGTTTTCACGGGCGGGGAACCTACCCTGCGTGATGACCTTCCAGAATTGATTCACCATGCCGAGCAGAATGGGCAAATCACCGGTCTGAATACCAATGGTCGGCGTATGAAAGACCCGGTTTACGTGCAGCAATTGATCGATGCTGGTCTGGATCACGTCCAGATCACCCTCGAAAGTCACCGCGCTGAGATTCACGACAAAATGGTCAACGCGACTGGCGCCTGGCAAGAAACTGTCGCCGGGGTCAAAAATGCAGTGAATTCCCGGCTGTACGTGATGACCAACACCACGATGCTGAAATGGAATGCTCCTTTTCTGACCGACACGCTGGAATTTTTGGGGCAACTGGGGTTGAAAACCGTAGGGCTGAATGCCTTGATTTATTCAGGGCGAGGCAAAACCGTGGGTACCGGCCTCTCCGAGTCAGAACTAATGCCGCTTCTCGACATCGCCAAGCAAGTCACCGAAAAATATAAGCAAAGATTGATCTGGTACACTCCCACAGAGTACTGCCATTTCGATCCGGTGCAAATGCAGTTGGGAGTCAAAGGCTGTACTGCAGCCCTGTATAACATGTGCATCGAACCTGATGGCAGCGTGATCCCCTGCCAATCCTATTATCAAAGTCTGGGAAAACTGCTCGAGAATTCTTGGAATTCCATCTGGAACCACCCACTCTCACAAAAGTTGCGCAACCGCCAGGGATTGCCTGAAAAATGTCATTCCTGCCTGCTGGTGCAGGAATGCGGCGGCGGCTGCCCGTTAAAATTCGAGTCTATTTCATTTGAAAGCTCTTCACAGGAGGGTTTATGAAAGTTCGCATTCGCTCGATTTTCGATAAATTATTCTTCACTCCCAAGCCATTTCCTCCTGGCAATTACCAAGCCACCCTTACCAACGAAGATGGCTCGCCATTGCGGCTGCATCTGCGGGTTGAGAAAGATGGTTTGGGCTTATTGATCGTCAACGCCTCCACCATTCTTCACCTCAATCAAACTGCGACCGAGATCGCATATCATCTCATTCAAAATACCCCAGCAGAAGAAGCCATTCAGGAAATGCTCAAACGTTATCGTTCGAGCTACACTGAAATCCACGATGACTTCAAGAACATGAAGATCCGCCTGACCTCCCTGCTGAACACCCCCGATCTTGACCCCGAAACTTTTCTGGATATCGAACGCGTTGACCTGCACGGACAAGAAATCTCTGCTCCCCTGCGCCTGGATTGCGCGTTAACTTACCAGCTTTCCAGCGGGGAAGCCAGCATCTATGCCCCAACGGATCGGGTAGCCCGTAACCTCGACAGCGAGGAATGGAAAAAGATTCTGGAAAAAGCCTGGGCAGCTGGAATTCCGCACATCGTTTTTACCGGCGGCGAGCCCACGCTGCGGCCAGATCTACCCGAACTGATCGAACATGCAGAACAATTGGGGCAAGTCACCGGGGTAATCAGCGATGGCTTACGCTTCACAGAAAAAGATTATCTCGAGTCGCTCTTAAAAGCCGGTCTGGACCACATTCTCTTTATCTTGAACCCGGAAGAAGAACATTCCTGGGAAGCTTTGCGGGATGTACTCGGAGAAGACGTCTTTACCACTGTCCATCTCACGGTAACTGCAAACAGACCTCTGGATGCCAGTTCCCTGCTGCCAAAGCTCTCTGAAATGGGAGTGAATTCACTCTCTCTCAGCACAGATGAACCAGAGATGCAAAAAACACTGGCTGCCATTCAACAAAAGGCCACCGAAAATGGTTTCACGCTGGTCTGGGATCTGCCAGTACCCTATTCCAGAAACAACCCCATCAGCCTGGAAATGGAATCCGCGGAATCACACAAAGAAGGAGCAGGCCACACCTGGCTCTACGTGGAACCGGATGGTGAAGTATTACCCGGTCAGGGCATCAACCGGGTGCTCGGCAACTTCCTGACCTCTGAATGGGAAGAAATCTGGCTGAACGCACGGAAATAATGGCCTTTTCTCTCGATCAATGGCACGCAAGGTACCTTGAGCAGGCGCAATGGACTGCCCCCTTGCGTGCTTTTCTTTTGCAGCAGCTTTCGTTACCTGCTCAGGCGCGCGTGCTCGAGACTGGATGCGGTACTGGTGCACTCTTCCCGAATAGGTCACAACTCAGCAATTATGAATGGTACGGCATCGATATCGCACCCGAGCGTTGTGCCTTTGCTCAAAAAGGAAACCCTGCCGCCATTATTTCTTGTGCAGAGGGCATTCGCTTGCCCTTTGCGAATGCCACGTTTGACCTCACCTTCTGCCATTATTACCTGCTGTGGATGAATAACGCTGCGCTGCCGGCTCTGCGGGAAATGGCGCGGGTTACCCGGCCAGGGGGTTACGTGATGGCCATGGCTGAGCCAGACTATGCTGCCCGCATCGACTTCCCGGCAGAAACCGCACAACTTGGGCAACTGCAAAACTCTTCCCTGCAGAAACAAGGAGCCGCACTGGATATGGGGCGGCGATTACCCGAACTGTTTCGCCAGGCGGGGATCAGCGAAATTCAGTTTGGACAGAGCGGTTTTCAGCGCGAGGTCACGGGGACGCCGCAATGGCTTGATTCTGAATGGAAAGTAATCGCTCAAGACCTGGCAGACACCCTCCCCCCTCAAGAAATTGCTCACCTAGAACGTCTGGATCGCCAACACTGGCAGAAAGGCAGCCGGGTGTTGCAGATCCCAACTTTCTATGCTTATGGCAAAGTGAAAGCTGAGTGAATGCATACACTCGTGCAGGATATTTTAAGATTTCGTTGCAAGCAAATGTCTTGAGTTTCCTTGACGCCCCCCTACCCCTATGGTAAACTATTGTCTGTTCGGGGGCGTGGTGTAGCGGCTAACATGCGGCCCTGTCAAGGCCGAGATCGCGGGTTCGAACCCCGTCGCTCCCGCCTGAACAAGAAAATGACTGCCTTCGAGGCAGTTATTTTTTTATCCGGTATAATCACAGCAGAAATTCATTACAGGAGGAAAATGCATGAAAATCTATATTACTGGCATCAGCGGTTTTCTCAGCATCAACCTGGTGCGCTATTTGCTGGCGCACGGCTATACCGACATCAGCGGGATTGACCTGGTTGATTTCGATTACCCAGAACGTGACCAGATCACTTTCTTGAAAGGCGACATCCGCGACCAAGAAGCGCTCAAGAAAAGCATGGCTGGCGCTGACATCGTGATCCACACTGCGGCCGCACTGCCCCTGTATTCGCCGGAAGACATCTACACCACGGATATCGTTGGCACCCGCAATGTACTCGAAGAAGCCGTGGCCGTAGGCGCCAAACGCTTTGTGCACATCTCTTCTACGGCAGTATACGGGGTTCCCGATCATCATCCGCTCTACGAAACTGACCCGGTCAGCGGCGTTGGACCTTACGGAGAGGCCAAAGTACAGGCAGAAGAAGTTTGCCGCGAATACCGCAGCCAGGGGCTGACTGTCTCGACCATTCGGCCCAAATCATTCATTGGGCCAGAACGTCTGGGGGTATTCGCCATCTTCTACGAATGGGCCAGCGAAGGGCGCGGTTTTCCGATGATTGGCAACGGCAAAAATCGCTACCAGTTTCTGGATGTCGAAGACCTGTGCTCGGCAATTCTGGCCTGCATGACCCTGGAAACCGAAAAAGTCAACGACACCTTCAATGTCGGCGCGGCAGAATTCACCACCATGAAGGAAGATTATCAGGTCGTGCTGGACGAAGCTGGCTTTGGCAAAAAGATTGTGACCTTTCCGGCCAAACCGGTGATCGCCGTGCTGAAAGTGCTTGAGTTCCTGAAACTCTCGCCCCTGTATCCGTGGATCTATGAGACCGCAGCTAAAGACTCGTTTGTCTCCATCGAAAAAGCGCAAAAAGTGCTGGGGTATACGCCGAAATACTCGAACCAGGATGCCATGCTGCGCAATTACCGCTGGTACATTGCCAACAAGGACAAATTCAGAGGTGGCACAGGGGTCTCGCACCGTCTGCCCTGGAAGCAAAAAGCGCTTAAGCTGGTCAAAATCTTCTTCTAGAGAAAAACGGGACACTCATTAGAGTGTCCCGTTTCACTTTTCATCATTAGAACCCTATTTCACGATCACGCCGTGATATTCCTTGAGGTGAGCAATGGTGCGCTCCACCTCGGATTGCACAGTGGCTTTGGACCAGCCGTTCACTTCGGCAAAGATCGCCGCGAACTCCTCGACCAGCGGACGGGTTACCTCACCCAACCAGGCCAGCGTCGAACGGCGCAGCAAAACATCTTCTACGTGAACCGGCTTCTCATTCTCTACCAGATAAATCACTTCCCCGCGCTGCCAGTTGGCCTTGCTCTGCAGCGGGGAATCACCCACTCTGGCAATTTCCTTGGCCACCAGCAACGAGCGCGTGCCGTAGCGGACAAAGAGATCCTGTACCACGGATTCCTTCACGCCAGTCTTGTCGCACACATACTTCACCATCTCAGCGCGTTCTTTGTCATTGCGCGGAAAATCCTTGCCGCCGCCCACCCCTAATGCCGCCGTGCTGCGAGTGCGCTTCTTGTCGAGCATTTTCAAGATCACGTCGGTGGTCTGCTCTGAGAAGGCACGGAAACTGGTCCATTTGCCGCCAACCAAACTGAGCACCGGAATATTGCCCAGCTTGTCTTCCTTGATGCTGTGATCACGAGAAATTTGGCCCGTCGTCTTGGCCCTGGAATACTCCAGCGGGCGTACCCCGGTGAAGCGGAAAACGATGTGCTCTGGCTTGACCGGAATATCCGGGAAAACACGAGACACCAGATTGATGAAATATTGTTCCTCTTCAGGCGTACAGCGCGCTTCATCTGGGTTCTCAATCGGCAAATCAGAAGTCCCGATGATGACCTTATCCCAGAAGGGGAAGATCAACACAATACGCCCGTCTTTATTCTCGAAGAAAAACTCTTTATTGCCAATCGCCTGGCGCAACTCAGGGAGATCAAGCACCAGATGAGAGCCCTTGGTACCACCGATATAACGCTCTTCGATGCCCATCTCGCGGTTGACCGAATCGATCCAGGGGCCAGCAGCGTTGACGATGATCTTTGCCTGCACCGTAAAAGTTTCGCCGGTGACCTCATCCTTAAGAACCACGTTCTCCCCTTCTTTGCCGACCAGAGAAACGTAATTCAAGGCACGCGCGTGCGGGCCTTCGGCCTCGGCGTCGCTGATCAAATCCATCGCGTAACGTTCCGGGGAGAGAATCTGACCGTCATAGTAAAGAGCCGTGTACTTGATCTGCGGGTTCAAACGCGGATACATTTGCAAAGAGCGCTTGCGGCCGTAGAATTCGTGGGTCGGAACGGTCTTCTGCTTATGGGTGAAAGAGTCATACATGATCAACCCAAATTTGATCACAAAAGCACCGCGTTCCGCTGGTTTATCGAGCCAGTTGAGGAATTTCAAAGGTGCATTCAGCAGCCCGGACCAGAATTTGAATATCGGAATGACCGTCGGCAACGGACGTACCACGTGCGGGGCATTCTCGATCATACGATTGCGCTCCTGAACGGCCTCGCGCACCAGCCGGAACTCCCCATTTTCGAGGTAGCGGATGCCGCCATGGGCCATGTGAGAAGATGCCGTCGATGCCCCTGAGCAAAAATCACTCCGATCAATCAAAAGAACATTGACACCGTTCAATGCCAGATCACGAAACGTTCCAATTCCGTTGATGCCTGCACCTACGACCAAAACGGTTACCTGATTGTTTTTCTTGAGCTGATCCAGTACTTCTGCTCTTTTCATGATGTGTGCAATCTCCTTGATTATTCCTTTGAGCTATCCAGTTTGGTCTGGATGCCTTGCCCCAGCTCCTGCGACCGTTCATAGGCGGCCAGAATGGCCCGCGAAATGGCCGTGCGAAAGCCGGCTTTTTCAAGATAATACAGCGCCTCAGCGGAAGTTCCACCCGGTGAAGTCACCTCGTTGCGCAGCTTGGCCGGATGATCTTTCGAAAGACGATAAAACTCTACACTGCCCAGTATCGTCTGCGAAACGAGCTGCTCGGCAATGCGGCGCGGAAAACCCAGATGCACGGCGGCATCGATCATGGCTTCCATAAAGAGGAAAACGTATGCCGGGCCCGTGCCTGAAACCGCCGTGGCCATATCCAGATAAGATTCGTCATCTACATACACTTCTTCGCCCAGCGTGGTCAGCAAATCGATGGTGGACTGTTTCTGCGCTTCGGTCACGCTCTCCGTCGTCGTCCATACTGTGATGCCTTTGGAAATGCGCACCGGCGTATTGGGCATGGTGCGTACGATATTGGCATGATCAAGTGCCTTCGCCAAACTTTCGAGCTTAATGCCCGCAATCACTGAAAGCACCACCGCATCCGGCTTCAATTTGCCTTTGATCGAGCGGGCTACCTGATTGAAGCGCTGCGGCTTGACCGCCAGCACGATAAAATCGGCATTCGCCACCGCCTGGCCGTTATCGGTGGTGATCTGGACGTGATAAAGGTCCTGCAAATGCTGATTGCGCTCCGCCTCAGGTCCGGAAATCGTGACATTCTGGGGAGCACAGATGTGACTATTCACCAGGCAAGAAAGGATAGCTTCCCCCATCACTCCTGGGCCAATGACAGCAACTTTCATTTTCTCTAACATAGCATTCCTATCCTTTCGAGCGGGTACTGTTTTCTCATTTTACCGCGAACCCCTTCATTCGCAAAACGTTCTTAAGCCTTTCAGATTTTGCCGTTTTGCCGTATCATGCTTAGCGATGGAGACAAGCACGCCAGCTTTCATGATCCGGGAGATCCCGGTATACGGACGATTGATCCTGGCCCCCATGGACGGGTTTACCGACTGGCCAATGCGTTCAATCTGCCGCGAATTCGGCTCAGCCATGAGCTATTCGGAGTTTCTCAACGGCATCGACATCACCCAGGGAAACCCGCACCTCAAAAGCCAGCTTTACTTCGCCCCTGACGAGCATCCACTGGTCTATCAGATCTACGATGATGCCCCGGAGCGGTTCCTGCAAGCTGCGCTCAAAGTTGCCGCTCGCCAGCCAGACATCATTGATATCAACATCGGCTGTTCAGCGCGCAACGTCGCCAACCGCGGGGCCGGTTCCGGGCTGCTCAAAACACCCGCCAAGATCGCGCAAATCGCTTCAGCACTGGTGAGCCAGCTGCCCATGCCCATTACCGCCAAAATCAGGCTGGGCTGGGATGATGACTCGCGCAACTTTCTGGAAGTGGCCCACATTCTGGAAGACAGCGGCGTAAGCCTGATCGCCGTCCACGGACGAACGCGGCGCCAGGAATATGGGGGCAGCGCTGATTGGGAGGCCATTGCCGCCGTCAAAGCCGCGGTCAAAATCCCGGTCATTGGCAACGGTGACATCACTGACTTCGCGCTGGCCCAACGACGCCTGCAGCAAAGCGGAGTGGATGCAGTCATGATCGGACGGGCCGCCATCGGCAACCCGTGGATCTTCGCCGGCTCATCGCGCGAGGAACAACCCGTCAGCGAACGCTACCGCGTCATCGAACGCCACCTCAAGCGAATGAGCGAACTGTATTCCGAACGCATCGCCATGCTCATGTTCCGCAAGCACCTGCTGCGCTACATGCAAGGTTACCTGACCTCTGCGGAAATCCGCCGCAGTATCTTTTCTCACCTCGAAGCTGACCCGCTGCTGGCCGAAATCCGCACTTTATTCGATCTCAACTAAACCGGAGGAATCATCCATGAGTCTGCTCGAAGAAATCGTTGCCTCCCTGCCCGCTCCGCCTCAGCCGGTACGGCACGTCATGCTGGGCATCCACTGGACGACAGTGTGCAGCCGCTACTGCGGATTGGCTTCGACACTGACCAGCGAACACCTGGAACACGTTGATCTGGACGGCGTCGGTGCCTACACGAAACGTTCCGCACAGGAGCTGGCCCGGATGGCCCTGTCCGGGAACCATCTGGAACGCAGTATTGGCGTGGCTGCCCTCAACTCCATGATGGACGTTGAAACGCTGCACCCGGTCGAACTCAATGCCTACAACTGGCTCTTCGATCACGTCGCCGGCAAGACCGTCACCATCGTTGGGCACTTTGCCTTCGTGGATCACGTGCGCAGCCTGGCCAAAGAAACCTGGGTGCTTGAACGCAATCCCCGCCCCGGCGACATTCCAGCGGAGCAATCTGCGCCGTACCTGGGCAAAGCGGAGATCATCGCCATCACCGGCAGCGCCGTGGTCAATGGCAGCATGGATGACGTGCTGGCCATGTGCAACCCGGCGGCCACCATCATGGTGCTGGGACCTTCCACCCCGCTCTCGCCGCTCCTCTTCGAGCACGGCGTCTCAATCCTCTCGGGAAGCCAGGTCACCGACGAAGACGCGGCCCTGCTCACCATCGCCGAAGGCGGCGGATACTCGCAATTAATGGGCGTGAAACGGGTTACAATATTCAAATAACGGAGGTTCCATGCTCAATACCGATTACTTCAATGAGATCCCGGCAGCGGTCACCGTGTGCGACACAGACGGGATCATCCTCTACATGAACCAGAAATCACAATCCACCTTTGTGAAAGACGGCGGCGCGGCGCTGATCGGGCGCTCCCTGCTGGATTGCCACCCGGGTGCCTCGAAAGGCAAGCTCAAGGCCCTGCTGGTCTCGCAGCAGTCGAACAGCTATACCATCGAGAAGAATGGTGTGCATAAAATGATCCAGCAAATGCCCTGGTTCGAGAATGGCGAGTACAAAGGCCTGATCGAGTTCTCTTTCATCATCCCGGCAGAAATGCCGCATTTCATCCGAGGTTAACATGGCCATCTATCACATCGCAATCCAATCTGAATGGCAGGCCGGCTTGGATAAAGGCAGCTACCAGCCCGCCGGTTTCGAACGCGACAGCTTCATCCACTTCTCGAAAAAGGAACAGGTGCTGCGCGTTGCCAACGGCCTGTACGCGAACCGGAGCGATCTGGTGCTGCTCAAGGTCGACCCGCAGCGAGTGAACTGCCCCGTCATCGAAGAGAACCTCGAGGGCGGTAGCGAACTGTTCCCGCACCTCTACGGTCCCCTGCCCAGCGCCGCCGTAATCGCCACCGCTCCGCTGACCTGGCAAGCGAAGGGATATTCCTTCCCGAACAGCCTGGAAGATTAGCAAAGGAAACCTGATGAAACACTTTATCGTCGAAATCCAGTACAAAGCTCCCATCGAAGAGGTCAGCCAAACCACCCCCAAACATCGTGAATTCCTGCAAAAAGGCTACGAGCGCGGCTGGCTGCTGCTCTCTGGGCCACAAAACCCCAAAGTGGGCGGCATCGTGGTGTGCAAAGCCCCGTCGCTGGCAGAGATCCAGGCCTATTTCGCACAAGATCCCTACTCCCTGGCCGGGCTTTCGGAATACAAGTTCACCGAGTTCGAGCCGGTGAAATACGCACCCCTGGCAGAAGCCTGGGTGAAAGAGTAACGGAGGAAGAAATGAGCGAACCCAATACCCATTATGAAGAATTTCACGTAAACGGTGAGTCGCTGGTCGCCAAGATCAAAGAGATCATCCATGAAGGCAACGTGCGCCGCATCCTCATCAAGGATGAGAAGGGCAATACCTACATCGAGATCCCGCTGACCGTGGGCTTAGTCGGGGTCGTACTGCTGCCAGTGTGGGCCGCGGTCGGCGCCATTGCCGCGCTGGCCGCCAATTTCACCATCGGCGTGGAAAAGGCGGATTAAGCCGCGCACTTCCCGCCCCCGCACGGCAACTCGTGGTAAAATACACCTCGTTGCGTCCCTGTAGCGCAATGGATAGCGTGCCGGCCTCCGAAGCCGTCGGTGTGGGTTCGAATCCCACCAGGGACACTCAAGAGATGACTCAGGTCATCTCTTTTTCGTTAACTTCATGGTTTCGATAACTGCGGGAACCCTCAAAAAACGAGGGCGGGCGAATCAAAATGAATCCTTTTTGGAAAGAGAAATAAACTTCGCAGGGAAAACGATCCGGGCATGTTTATTGTTATAAATCATTTGTTCTATTTTATTAAATAAGGATTTTACTTTACTTTTTTCACACCCGCATATTAAAAAGGTAAACGTGAGAAGAACTATTTTATACTTAAGTTACTGATGTTACGCACAAGTGAAAGAAAAACGGATAAGATTTGGGAATGGACAAAGAATACTTAGAACTGTACACAGACTATTTAATCAGCACGTTTGGGTATGCCACAGCCACCGGTCTTTCACGGCTGGTGGAGGGACAAGTCAGTCATGACCAGATTACTCGTTTTCTCTCCGAAGAGGAATACACCTCGAAAGACTTGTGGCTGGAAGTCAAAGGGACAGTGCGAAAAGTGGAACGGGAAGAGGGAGTGTTGATATTTGATGACACGATTCAAGAAAAACCCTACACAGACGAAAACGAGGTGATGTGCTGGCATTATGATCACAGTAAAGGCCGAGCGGTGCAGGGCTTCAACCTGCTCAACTGTCTGTACCATGTAGGAGACATCTCTATTCCGGTGGCCTTTGAGCTGATCAAAAAGCCGGTAGAGTATTGCGATCTGAAAACACACCAGCACAAACGAGCCAGTTTGGTCACAAAAAATGAACTGATGCGAGCCATGCTGGATGTCTGTGTGCAAAACAAGCTGTTATTTCACTTTGTTTTGTTCGATACCTGGTTCTCTTCCAAAGAGAACATGTGCCATATCCACGAAACACTCAAAAAAGAGTTTGTCTGCGCGCTCAAAAGCAATCGTTTGGTTGCAGTGAGCGAAGAAGATCATCAAGCCAAACGCTTTACGCCGATTGAAGAATTGCCCTGGCGGGAAGAGACAGTATTCACAGGTTGGCTCAAAGACGTGCCTTTTCCTGTGTGCTTTGTGCGCCAAGTTTTCACCAATAATGATGGCAGCACGGGAATTCTCTATCTGACCTGCAGTGACACAACCCTAACGCGTGGACTTATTCTGTCAACCTATCAGAAACGATGGCAGGTAGAAGTCTTCCATAAATCGCTCAAACAAAATGCTGCCCTGGGAAAAGCCCCTGTTCGCCGGGTGGTAACACAAAATAATCATGTCTTTGCTGTTTTGTATGCTACGTTCAAATTAGAGTGTTTGAAAATAAAACAACATCTGAGCCATTTTGCCTTACGTGCTCATTTGTATCTCAAAGCGACTCGCATCGCCTTTGACGAGCTTCAAGCTCTCAAGGCTGCGTAACATCAGTTAAGTTAAACTATTCGCAAATGATCACTCCGGAAACAGATCTGTATAATAAAAAAGGAATCAACCATCAGAGGACTAATGATACTTTTTAGAAGAATAAAGTCAAAAGATATGTCTACATCACTTCAAGATTACTATAAAATCGAATACCAACAAGTGGTTAGTAGAATATATGCATTCGAAACAATTCGACTCCAGAGTGGAATCTTTTTTGGAACAGCTAATATTACAGCACTTGGCTTTGCATTTGCGCGAAAAGAATCAGGTATTTTTTTTATTGCGGCATTGATACTATCAATATATCTTTTTTACGAAGTCAGAGCACGAAAAGCTTCACAAATTCTATACTTTCGAGGGTTGCAATTACAAAGGTTCTTATCTAACAATGATCAGGAAGCATTTTTAGAGATCAGCAGAAGCGCACAAGCGGAAGAAGCAAAAAAAATATTATCCTTTGATGACATAAAAATTAGGAAAAAATTGCTGATAAATTCTAAAACTTACAGAACTGGTATTTTTTTTATCATTCCAATTCTTGTGATTTCACTAGAAGTTATTGCTGGAATCTTATACTTAACCATTGCTTGTTGGCCTTTATATTAACTTTATAAAAATGTCATCAAAAAAAATGGAAAGATGAATGGATTCTACATTGACCATTTCGCCTTTTAGGAAAGGCTTTCACCTTTGCAAGAGTATTCTTCAGCAACTTGGTAAATTTCGGGAGATCAAAAACTGGGTCTAAAGGCCAAAACCTACCCCATCCAAGCATCTGCAGAAGTAAAACTTTTTCACCTAATTGCCCATTCTTTTTTCTCTTTAACGCTTTCCACCTCTTAGGGTGCTGCAGGACACTGCTATTACCACGTTTTGTGTTGGTGAACGCGACCTGCGGGGTCGGCGTAGAGCATCCGCCCTGGTGGGTATCCAGGTCAGATGAGAACCCCTGAGCACTGACCAGTGAAGCACAGAAATCTGGGAACAGGTACGGGTAGTGAATTGAGCTATGCCATCATCCCGGCATGAAAACCGCCGATGACTTTTCAATTTCTCCTTAATCCAAACCGGATAAGTTCGAGAAATCTTTGTATAATTATTCAAGCAGCGTTTGACTTCGAATCTAAAACCCAGGTTTTCTCAATCCACAGGAAGGGATGCACATGGAAACTGATATTCTGGCACTGGCAGAAAGTCATTTGCAAAGCGTCGCGCATGATCTGGAGCAAGCCAAGAGTGACTTTCTCGAAAATGAAAGAAAGATCATCATCGAGCTGATCTATTCACAAGAAAATGTCTACGAAGGCACCAACCCGGCCTTTCTGAGCAGCGTGGTGCTGCCGCCTTTGCTGAATGAACGGCACAA
Source organism: Anaerolineaceae bacterium (assembly GCA_012797695.1). Lineage (GTDB taxonomy): Bacteria > Chloroflexota > Anaerolineae > Anaerolineales > Anaerolineaceae > UBA6107. The sequence continues at coordinate 51,900 of JAAZOQ010000233.1, forward strand.
ACTGCAGGAAAAAATCCATCGGCTGAGCGAAATCTCAGAGAAAATGAAACTTTTCATTCAGGAAATGAGCAACCCCGAAAACCTGGCCGCCTTCAAGGCCTACGCAGAATCCATGCTGGCCCTGAAATAAGCCTTTCCTCAAACCCATCCGCCTGCACGCAATTGTGCAGGCTTTTTTATATGCCGCTAATATTCCTCCAATACGAAACAGGTATAATGCAATTCAATCAACAGTAAAGGAGTCAAAATGTTCTTTGGTGGTGGATACCTGCTTTACATCCTGATCAGTTTACCGGCATTGCTGCTGGGACTGTGGGCGCAATTAAAGGTGAAGAGCGCCTTCAACCAGTATTCCAAGGTGCGCACCGTCACCGGGATGACCGGGGCAGAAGTGGCCCGGCGCATGCTGGATTCAAATGGCCTTTCCAATGTGCGTGTTGAGGAAACCAGCGGTTTCCTGACCGATAATTATGATCCCTCCAGCAAGACGCTGCACCTGAGCCCAGACGTCTACCGCAGCAACAGCGTGGCCGCAGCCGGGGTAGCCGCACATGAATCCGGGCACGCAGTACAGGATGCCAACGCTTACGCGCCGCTGAAATTGCGCGCGGCCATGGTACCCAGCGTGCAACTGGGAAGCTGGCTGGGCCCGATCGTCTTTTTCATCGGATTGTTCATCCAGAGCAACACCGGTACAACCATTGCCTGGATCGGGCTGCTGCTCTTTGCCGCAACCGCGCTCTTCGCGCTGATCACCCTGCCGGTGGAATTCGACGCCAGCAACCGGGCAAAAGCCTGGCTGGCCAGTTCGGGAGTCATGTACAATTCGGAAATGGAAGGGGTATATAAGACACTGGATGCGGCAGCACTGACTTACGTTGCGGCAGCCATCCAGGCACTGTCGACCGTGCTATATTACGCCTTTCTGCTGATGGGCCGCTCGTCACGGCGCAACTGACCGCCTAACCAAGATAAAAAAGTCCCGGAGTTCAAAAACTCCGGGACTGATTTTTTAACCGGCCAGCAAACTGCGTTTGAGCGCATCACGCAGCGCCAGTGCCTTGACAGCACCCTCTGCGGCACAGGTCAGCGGATTATCCACGATGTACACCGGGATGCCCAAAGAGCGGGTCAGATATTTATCGATGCCGCGCAAAAGCGCCCCACCACCGACCAGGGCAGCACCGCGATCGATAATATCCGAGATCAACTCGGGCGGGGTTTTCTCAAGCACCTTCTTAGCCAGCTTGACCACTTCGGTAAGGCTTTCCTGCAAAGCTTCGACCACATCATCCGTGGTTAACACCACGGGGCGAGGCAAGCTGGTGATCTGGTCCACGCCCTGGACTTCCAGCGACATCTGTTCATCCTGTGGGATGGCCGCGCCGATCTTGATCTTAAGCTGTTCCGCGGTGGGCTGGGCAATGATCAAGCCAAAACGTTTGCGCACATAAGCCTGAATGGCATCATCGAAAGCCAAACCGCCGGTGCGGGAAGCATCCGCAGAAACGATGCCGTTGAGGCTCACCACCGCCACCTGATTGACGCCGCCGCCAAGAGAAATGACCATGTTGCCTGACGGCGTCGAAATAGGAAGATCCACGCCCAGGGCCGCGGCCAGGGGAGCCGGAATGAGATAAACCTCACGGCTGCCCGCACCGATCCCGGCCTCGTGGACGGCACGAGCCTCCACGCTGGTCGCTCCATATGGGATGGTGATCATCATACGCGGACGAAAAACGCGCATCTGGCCGCAGACCTTGCGGGCCAGATAGCCCAGTAACGTCTCGGTCACCTCATATTCCGCAATCACCCCATGCTGCATGGGATGGACGATCTCAATTGTCTCAGGGACCTTGCCTTCCATATCCTGGGCAGCCTGGCCCCACTCAACCATTTTATATTCATCACTGACAATGGCGACCGTGGTCGGTTCCTGCAGTAAGATTTGCGAACCTTCGGCAATGACGGTATTGGTCGTACCCAAGTCGATTCCCAGTTCGCGAGTTAATCCTGGCATAAGTGCACCTCATTCAGTCGTCAAGGACTGTATCTTGTCTAAATTCCAGCAGAACTTCCGTGAGCCTGTCTGAACCATTATTTTACATCACAAATCGAGTTTTCTGGGATAACCCGAGATTCGCCAAAAGATCAAGAGAAATACTGCAAAGCAATGCGCAGCCGCTCTTCGACGTCTTTTGGAGCATCCTTCGGGATCGTCTGCAAGGCTGCCTGGGCCTCGACCACGCTGTAACCGAGACCGGTCAGCGCATCGAGCACCTCCAGGTCGACGTTGCGGGTGGTCGTATCCGCTGCTGTGAACTCACCCTTGATCTTGCCCTGCAACTGCAAAACGATGCTCTGCGCCGTCTTTTTACCCACCCCGGGGACGCGGGTGAACAGGTCCGCCTCATCCGCGAGGATGGCCTGCCGGATCAAGCCAATCGACATCGTCGAGACAATGCCCAAAGCAGTCCGCGGGCCCACTCCATTGGCGCCCAACAGCAGCACGAAAAGATCGCGCTCCTCGGTCGTCTCAAAGCCAAAGAGGGTCAAGGCATCTTCGCGCACCACCAGATAAGTGAAAAGGGATTTCGGTTTAAACGGTTCCACCTCTTTGCACACGTTCTTGGGAACGAAAACCCGAAAACCCACCCCGTTGACATTGAGCACCAGGCTATCTTCGAGCACCTGAGAAACGATTCCTTCAAGAGAGGCGATCATTTTTTACCTCGTTGCAAATGCTGGTTAAAAATCTCATATAGAGTAACCCCGGTGGCCACCGCCAGATTGAGCGAATCACTTCTGCCGGCCATGGGGAGCGCCACCATCTGGTCACAGGCCTGCACCAGGTCGGGATGCAGCCCTTCGCGTTCACTGCCCATGAGAAGCAGCATGTTCTCTGGGTAAGCAACTGACTGGTAATTCACACTGGCGGCATCGGACGTGCCCACCGTAAATACAGTATGCTGTTCCTTCCAGCGGCGGTAGCTGGCCGTATCCGTTTTGATGAGCTCAATGGCAAAGAGCGCGCCCATACTGCCACGAACCGCTGAAGGATCATAAGGATCGGTACAATTGTCGATCAAAAGGATCCCCCGACCGCCCACCGCATCTGTGGTGCGCATGATCGTGCCCAGATTACCGGGGTCGGCTACAGAATCCAGGCCTACCCATAGGCCCATGTGCAGCGGATCGAGAGAAGAAAGCTCATGCCATTCCTGGCGCACCACCGCGGCCAACCCCTGCGGGTTCTCCTTGAGGCCAAAGCTCGCGAAAACGGCCGCGCTGACTTCCAACACGGCCACGCGGGCAGATTCGATCTGCTGCATTACCTCGGCACGCAAATGTTCTGCCAGTAATTCAGGGGCCAGCAGCAAAGTTTCGACGCGCTCTGGACGAGAAATGGCCTCGCGCACGATGCGAATGCCTTCGATGTAGAAAACACCCGATTCCTGGCGATATTTGCGTTCGCGCAATTTGCGGATGGCCTTGACGCGTTCATTGGCAGTGCTGGTGATCATCAGGCCCCTCCAATGGATTCCAGACGCTGGTAGGCGCGCGACTGCAGATGACAGAGAGCAATCGCCAGCGCATCCGCGGCATCGTCCGGTTTGGGAATGGCGGGCAATTGCAGAATCGTGCGCACCATTTCCTGTACCTGCTTCTTATCGGCAGAGCCATAGCCGGTCACCGCCTGTTTTACTTCGTTGGGAGTATATTCCGCCAGGGGAATGGACTGCTGCGCCAAAGACAACAAGATCACCCCTCTGGCCTGCCCCACCGCGATGGCAGTGGTGACGTTCTTCTGGAAAAACAACTTCTCCACCGCGCCAAAATCTGGCCGGTGGAGAAGCAATAATTCACTCAACTGCTGATTGATCGCGAGCAAGCGCTGTTCCGCGGCCAAGCCGGCCGGGGTAGCGATGATCCCATAAGTGACCAGACGGATTTCTTTACGGTCGTTCTCTTCAATAATGCCGTAGCCGGTGGTCGCGGTACCGGGATCCAGCCCGATGACCAGCATATTCCCTACTCAGACTCCATTGCTGCCATGGCTTCATCGGAGATCTTGAGGTTGGAATAGACATCCTGAACGTCATCCATATCTTCAAGATTTTCGATGGTGCGCAGCACCTGCATGGTATCTTCCACGCCCAGTTCCATTTCCTGATTCGGGATCATCTTGAGGCCCGCTTCTTCAGGAATGATATTGGCCGTGCGGAAGATGTCAATCAGGGTTTTGAAAGATTCAACCGGAGCCTCAACCTCGATCTCTTCGTCGTCCTGGCTAACGTCATCAGCGCCACCTTCGACAGCAAGCTCGAAGAGCTTGTCGAAATCATTGCCTTCCTTGGGGAAGGAAAAGACTGCCGCGCGATGGAACTGCCAGCTCACTGAGCCCAGCTCCCCCAGGTTGCCGCCTGAACGAGACAGCAAATGGCGCAGCTCCGCGACGGTGCGATTGCGGTTTTCAGTCACACACTCAATTACTAGAGCAACCCCATTAGGGCCATAGCCTTCGTAGGATACCTCTTCGTAAATTTCGCCGTCCTTGCCTTCACCCGTCGCTCTTTTGATAGCTCTTTCGATATTATCTTTGGGCATGCTTTGTGCTTTGGCTTTATCCACGGCTAACCGTAAGCGGAAATTCGAATCGATATCCCCGCCACCTTCTCGGGCTGCCATGACGATCTCACGCGTTAAGCGCGTGAAGACCTGGCCGCGTTTTGCATCAGCTACACCTTTTTTTCGTTTAATCGTCGCCCACTTAGAATGCCCGGACATACACAAGCTCCTTCAAAAGAGAAAAAATATTTTTTAGCAGAATATCCAGATTATACCATGCAATCCCAGAGCAAATTTGAGGGAAACGGGGCAGAAGCAGGTCTGCATTTTTGCTAACGGATTTGTAAACCTTCAATTATGAAATGGTTTTGCGCTTGTTAAAAGGAGGACCAAAATTTACCCTTAGCGCATGATCAATTTCTTCAAAAGAATCCTGCTTACCGCAACCCTGCTCTTTTTGCTGCCCCGCCCTCAAGGGGCACTCCTCCCCATTACCGGTACAAATTCCACAGATTCCACCTCCAGCACCGCCAACGTGCAGACGCTGGCAGACTTCACCACCGACCTCAAAAATGGCAATGCCCGCCAGGCCGTGGGCATTTATGCCGACGAAGAATTTGCCCTGCCCATTGTGCAGCAGCCCAATGCAAACCCTTCTTTCGTTTCGCGTGAAGAAGAAAAAGTCACCTATTTCGCCATGACAGCCAGCTACGGCTCCATTGGTCTGGTGGCCCACAACGATCTGGCCGGGAAACATTTCTTCGATCTGCAAGAAGGGGATACACTGACCCTGGTGTATGGAGATGGTCATCAAAAGAAATATGAGATCAGCCACATCTATGCGCTGCAGGCGCTTTCACCCACCAGCCCCTATTCCAGATTTATCGACCCGGAAAGCCCCGAAAAAGTCATGAGCGTGGAAGAAGTGTTCACGCAGATGTATGGTGAAAAGGGCAGTCTGGTTCTGCAAACCTGTATTGCTAAAGAAGGCGTCGATTCTTGGGGACGGCTGTTCATCATTGCCGAACCCGCCCTTACCCCCAGTCAGGTCAAATAACTTCGTTATTCCGTATAAGGACTTGCCACCAGAATCAGACGGTGGGTATTGGAGATCTTTGGCCAGCAGGTGACCAGCGTGAGCCGAACGTCATCTGAAGTCGCCAGCCAGCGCGCGTTCTGAATGCGCGTCTGCATATCCACAAAGCGTTCCTGCAAGATCATGCGATTGGCCACGATGAACGTGAATTTGTGCGTCCCGGAATAGACGTAGATCAAATCCCCTAACTGAACGTTGACCAGATTGCCAAAAACTTCCCCGTACTCGTTGTGATGCCCATTGATGACCGTGTTGCCAGGTTGGCCCAGGAGTGCCGAATCAGGGTGCCAGCCAGCGGCAAACTCATTGGGAGCTTCCCATTGACCAAAAGTTTCCCCATCGACGTTAGTGGAATTGTACTGAGCAATGATCACCGGCGCGTCAATTCCCACCGAGGGGATCACGATACGATCTGGGATCAGCGGAGTCTCCAATGAAGTATCCGCACCAGGATGGACGAAATACTTCGTGCTGTTCAGATCAGCAAATACCGGAGCCGCCTGAGTTTTCTCTGCCCCCGCTGCCAAAGCAGTCATCGTCGTCTGCGCCTGTGCCGGCAACGAGAGAGGAGTGATATTTACCTCAATGCTGGTAGAAGTAGCTGCTGACGAGGCCGCAGCAGCCGGCCAGAACACAATGACCAGCCCAATAATTCCCCCCACAAACAGCAGGCCACCCAAAACAATCAGCGCCCAGTCTTTATACTTAATCCAGACATTTTTCATCTGATTAAGTATAGTACTTTTTACTCCACAGTGTTCAACAAACTTCCAATTCCTTCGATAGTCACCTCAACACCATCCCCCGATACCAATGGTCCCACCCCAGCCGGGGTGCCAGTAAAAATCAAATCGCCGGGTTCCAGGGTCATGATCGAAGAAGCAAAAGCAATGATCTGCGGAATGGTAAACACCATTTCGCGGGTCGAAGCCATCTGACGCAATTCAGCGTTGACTTTACACGAGATCATTACGTCTGCGGGGTCGAGATCGGTCTCGATCCACGGGCCGATCGGGCTAAAGGTGTCAAAGCCTTTGGCACGAGTCCACTGCCCATCGCGATGCTGCAAATCACGGGCGGTGACGTCATTGCCAATGGTATAGCCCAGAATGTAGGCCCGCGCGTCTTCTGCCGCGATCCAGCGGCCGCGCTTGCCGATCACCACAACCAGCTCCGCTTCGTGTTCCACCTGCTGCGATTGGGGAGGCAGAACAATGGTGCCATTGTGCGGCAAGATGGCGGAAGGCGGTTTCATGAATAGCATCGGCACATCCGGGATCACCGCGTCCTGCTCACGGGCATGTTCAGCATAGTTCCGGCCCATGCACAGAATCTTGGAAGGCACCACCGGCTCCAGAATTTTGACGTTCTTGAGATCAAACGCCGTATCGCGGCGCATATACTCCCCAAAAAGATTCCCTTCGATCAGGCCAACGCGATCTTCGTTGATCCAACCAGTATGAATTACTCGGTCTGGAGTTTGAAAACGCAGAAACTTCATAGTTCTCTCCCAATTTCACTGAAGATGGCCTTATTATACCGACTCCAGAGGCAAACTGGATATAAAATGAGAGCCGCAGCAGTCGTGTTTTTCAGCGGCGCGTTGTATAATCTGGAAGGATTCTGCACGAAAAACTCGCTGAGGGAGATTCAATGAAACTCCACGAATATCAATCAAAAATGCTGTTCAGCAAGAAAGGGATTCCGATCCCGAAGGGGAGATTGGCCGGGGCATCCAGCGAAGTCAAGCAGATCGCAGAAGAATTAGGGGGACGAGTCATCGTCAAATCGCAGGTATTGGTCGGTGGACGCGGGAAAGCAGGGGGCATTCGATTAGCGAAGACTGCTGAAGAAGCCCAAGAACTGGCAACCACGATCCTGGGAATGGAAATCAAAGGACTGCCGGTACGCAAGGTACTGGTCGAGGAAGCGGTGCCCATCGAAAGAGAGTTCTACGTCGGCATCGTCAATGACCGCCGCAGTAAATGCCCGGTACTGATCGCCTCCGGCAATGGCGGTATGGATATCGAGGAAGTCGCCAAGACCAACCCCGAAAAGATCTTCCGCACCTCCATCGATCCGCTGCTGGGGCTGTGTGATTTTCAATTGCGCAATGCCGCCATTGGTATCGATCTGCCACGGGCATTGTGGAAAGATTTCATCGAGATCATCCAACTTATGTGGCTCATCTACATCGAGAACGATGCCACCCTGACGGAGGTCAACCCACTGGTCATCAACGCTGAAAAGCACCTGGTAGCGCTGGACGCGAAGGTAATCATCGACGACAATGCTCTCTTCAGGCACCCGGAACTGGCTGATCTCCGCGACATGGACGCGGAGGAGCCCGAAGAAACCGAGGCACGGAAGTTTGGTGTCACTTTTATTAAACTCAACGGCAACATCGGCTGCCTGGTCAATGGGGCGGGGCTCGCCATGGCTACCATGGATATTCTGGAACTATGCGGCGGAAAACCTGCTAATTTTCTGGATATCGGCGGTGGGGCCTCTGCAGAAAAAGTGGCTGCGGCGCTGAAGATCATCCTCAACGACAAAGACGTGAAATCGATCCTCATCAACATCTTTGGAGGGATCACCCGCTGCGATGAGGTAGCCAAAGGGGTACTGATGGCAGCGACCGACCTCAAAATACAAATTCCCATCGTGGTCCGGCTGGTGGGGACCAATCAGGTCGAAGGACAGCAGCTTTTGCAGGAAAAAAATTATCCAACGGCGAGATCACTCTTGCAGGCAGCCAAAATGGCCGTGCAACTGGCCGGGGAGAAACAATCATGAGCATTCTGACCTCACAAAACACACGTTTGCTGGTACAGGGCATCACCGGCAGCGAAGGGCTCTTCCATACCCGACAGATGTACCAGTACAAGACCAACATCGCGGCCGGGGTCAGCCCGGGGAAAGGCGGCGAGTGGGTATTGGACGGCAAAATTCCGGTCTTTGACTCGGTCAAAGCAGCCGTCGAGACCACTGGGGCCAATGCCACTGTCATTTTTGTTCCCGCCAAGCATACGGCAGATGCCATTTTCGAAGCTGTAGACGCCGACATTCCTCTGGTCGTTTGCATCACCGAAGGGGTTCCCATTCAAGATATGATGCGGGTCACATGCTATCTGCAGGGCAAGAAGACCCGGCTAATCGGGCCGAACTGCCCCGGCATTCTCAGCCCGGGGGAAGGGAAGATTGGCATCATTCCCGCAGACATTACCTTCCCGGGGAACGTGGGGGTAATTTCGAAATCGGGTACCCTGACCTACGAGGTGCTGTACGCGCTGAAACAAGCTGATAAAGGGGTATCGACCTGCGTGGGTATCGGAGGCGACCCCATCAAGGGCAGCAGTTTCATCGACATGCTTGAATTGATGGAAGCGGACGCCAAGACTGACCAAATTGTGCTGATCGGTGAAATCGGCGGCCGCGAGGAAGAAGAAGCCGCAGAATACGTCTCGCGCTTCGTCACCAAACCGGTGGTGGCTTTCATCGCCGGGGTCACCGCCCCTCCCGGAAAGCGCATGGGGCATGCCGGCGCCATCATCGAAGGCAAAGATGGCACTGCCCAAGAAAAGATCGAAATTCTCGAATCCTCGGGCATCCGGGTTGCTCAGCATCCCGAACAAATTCCAGAATTGCTGGCTTAAAATAAAGAGGTGCAGTCAGATGGCTGCACCTCTCATAATTCCAGTTGTGTCTCTATTTCTTGTGGCCGTCGATGTAAGTAACCGCATCTTTAACGGTTTTAATGCTGCGGGCATCTTCGTCATTGATATTGATGCCGAATTTTTCGCAAAAACCGTCGATCAGGAAAAACTGATCCATTGAATCGGCCTTCAGGTCTTCGACAAAACGAGTATCTTCTTTGACCTCTTTTTCGTCCACCTTTAAGACATCGACAATTACTGCCTTCACTTTGTCATATGTGTCGCTCATTTCAAGCCTCCTGGAATCTTTCTTTCATATTCTGATATTTTGAATTGTAACTTTCCTGCTCGTTCTGTCAAGTATTCTTGCATACGCTTTTATGTTATGATGAATTTTGGATGCAACGTCTGAACACCTCCAGAACCTGCAAGCAGAAATATTCTACTAAACAATAACACCGAAAAAGCCATTTCGATCTGCTATACTCAAGAACAATATGGAAAATCATTCGATCCATACACAACGCAAAGACGATCACCTGCGCATCAACCTCGAAGAAGACGTCCGCTCTGGTCTCCGCAACGGGTTGGAACGAATTCAACTGGAACACTGCGCCCTGCCTGAGTTTGCACTCAATGACGTGGACCTCAGCAGTGACTTTCTGGGAATGAAAATTGCGCTGCCGCTGCTGGTTTCCTCCATGACCGGGGGGACTGAGCAAGGAGCCGAGATCAATGCCCGCCTGGCCAACGCCGCTGAAGCAATGGGTGTAGCAATGGGGCTGGGCTCGCAGCGCACTGCGCTGAAAAACCCGGCCGCGGAGCGGTCTTTTCAAGTAAGGAAATATGCCCCCACCATCCCGATCTTTGCCAATCTGGGCGCCGTGCAATTGAATTACGGGGTTACACCCGAAGACTGCATGCGGCTGGTGGAAATGGCAGAAGCCAACGCGTTGATTCTGCATCTGAACCCACTGCAGGAGGCCTTGCAGCCCGAAGGAGAGAGCAACTTCAGCAGTCTGCTGCCCAAAATCGAGTCCGTTTGCAAACGCGTACCCGTCCCCGTGATCGTTAAAGAAGTCGGCTGGGGTATTTCGGGCAAAGTTGCCTTTCTGCTCAAGCAAGCCGGCGTTGCTGCCATCGACGTGGCCGGAGCGGGCGGAACCTCTTGGGCACAGGTTGAGATGTTCCGTGCCAAAACTGAATCCGATCAGCGCATTGCCGCTCACTTCCGCGATTGGGGGATTCCTACCGCTACTGCGCTGCGCCAAATCCGTGAACTGAATCTGGGCCTGCCCGTGATCGCTTCCGGCGGAATCCGCAAGGGTATTGAGATCGCCAAGTGCATCGCTCTGGGAGCCGATCTATGCGGCATCGCCGGGTCATTTCTGCAAGCGGCGTCCCTTTCCAGTGAAGCCGTACTGGAAGCTTTCGAGGAAATTCGCAAAGAGCTCGCCATTGCCATGTTTGCCTGCGGGGCCAGCAATCTTGCCAAACTGAAAACTACAGGAACCTTTCCCCTTGACTGAATCCCTTTCACTGCCCCAATTGCAGGAAGCCATTGAAAACGAATTGATGAGCTGCGTCGGCCAGGCAGAAGATGCCCGCTATTCAGAATACCAATCCATGTTTACCTATCAAATGGACTGGGAAACCAGCGAAAACGCAAAACGCGGAAAACGGGTGCGCCCATTGCTGGTGCTGCTGAGTACCCATGCCGTGGGCGGGAACTGGAGCGATGCCCTGCCGGCAGCCGCCGCGCTTGAATTGCTGCACAATTTTTCGCTGGTCCACGATGACATTCAGGATAAAAGCCCCACCCGGCGAGGCAAAGCCACTGAATGGGTCAAATGGGGCGAAGCTCTGGCCATCAATACCGGCGACGGACTGCTGGCAATTTCTTCCCTGGCCCTGAAACGTCTCGCTCCCCGGCTGACAGCGAAAAAAACGCTGCAAATCCATGATCTCACCCACACTGCCCTGCTCAACCTGACGCGCGGACAATATCTCGACATGTCTTTCGAAACACAAGAAAACGTACCCGTGGAAGATTACTGGGAAATGGTACACGGCAAAACCTGCTCTCTGCTGGCAACCGCGCTTGAGATCGGGGCCCTGATCGGCGGTGCCGCCCCCTGGCAGCAGGCAGCCTTGCACACCTGCGGCATCCGTTTGGGAGAGGCTTATCAGGTACAGGACGACTGGCTGGGAATCTGGGGAGACAGCGCGCAGACCGGAAAATCAAATCAATCTGATCTGCTCGAGCGGAAAAAATCTTACCCGATCCTTTGCGCACTGGCACTAAAAGGACACTTCTCTCAGGTCTGGCGCTCCCTGCCGGGCAGCATTCCCCCCACAGAAATCCCCGGGCTGCTGGAAGCACTGGAAAAAGATGGCATTCGACAGAAAACCGAGGCCAAGATGTCTGAACTTTACGATGATACTTTTGCTCTGCTGGATACCGCCGGCTGCAGCCAGGATTCCCTTGCGCCCCTGCGGGAATTATTTACCAAACTGATCCGGCGCGCTCAATAAAGCAAAGGGCCGACGCACACAGCAGTTGGCTTGCAGCAATGCTCCTTGGCCAGCACGCGCATGGATTTACCCGTGTCCGGTTCACATAACTCGGGAGCAATTTCCGCCACCGGCAAGATCAAATGGTCCAGCCGAAAAAGATTGGGGTCAAAAACCTCCCCGGCAAAGACCAGAATATCCAGATCGATCGTGCGGGGAGCATTCTTATCGGCAGTACGTACCCGCCCCAAAACAGATTCAATGTGAGCCAAAATCTGCTGCTTGAGCGTCTGACTGGAAAGATCCGTCTCGATCAAAACCGCTGCATTGAGAAAAGCAGGCCCATTGGAGCCCACGGCCGCCGTCTCCCAGCGAGAAGAAACCGCCAGAACTTTTACCAGTCGTGCCAACTGGCGTAAAGCTTCCGGCAGGTTCTGGTCGGGAGAAATATTCGAGCCAAGACCAAGAATTGCCTGCGACATACTTCCTCTTAGCTGCGGCTGCGTTCGATCTCGACCCCAACAGATTTCGAAAAACGCACCGCACCGGGTTTCTCAACGCGCACACGCACACTCACTACCTTTTCGTCTTCCAAAATGAGGCTGGCAATATCCGTTGCCAACGCTTCCACCGTATAACGCTGCACCTTCTCGACATGCGCCAAAATCTTCTTGGCAATCGTGCGGTAATTGACACTATCTTCGACATTGTCTGAAATACCAGCTGAGTGAATATCCGCAGACATGACCACGTTCACCAGAATATCCTGGGGTTGTTCCCGTTCCCGATCAGAAATGCCAATTACACCGCGAATCAATAAATCATTGATAAAAATCTGATCCATGTTTTCTCCTTGCTCAGATTAAGTGTCTGCCCCCATCCAGATGAATGATCTCCCCGGTAATATATTCAGGGCCAGTCAACAAAAAACGGCACAGGTCTTCCAGTTCATCAATACTGGCCCAACGCCGCGCCGGAACGTTGCGCAAAATCGCTTCAGATTCACCGCCATCACTCGGAGGCAAAATAGCGCCAAGCGCAATTGCATTCACCGTCACCTGGGGCGCACCTGCCACCGCACAGGCCTGGGTCAGCGCGGCCAGACCGGCCTTGCTGATAGTATAGCCAAAATGATCGCGGCCGGGACGCAGAGCGCGCCAATCCAGCATATTGATCACACGGCCTGGTTCACCTGCCGCATGCAGGCGAATGAAGGCCTGGCTGAGCAAGAATGGAGCGGTCAAATTCACTGCCAGATTTTGCTGCCAGGTGGTCAGATCCGTCTCGAGAAGCCCGCCCGGTGGAAAAATCGCCGCATTATTGATCAAACCATATAACGGGGCCTCCGTGAAGACGGCTGCAATCAACCGCTCCATTTCGGCAGGCTGAGAAAGATCAGCCTGAACGATGCGAGCCCGCACTCCCAGAGATTCCGCCTCGGCTGCCGTAGACTCCGCATCTGCCTGCGAATGACCGTGGTGAATGATCACCTCCGCGCCCAGACGTGCCGCGGTCAGCGCCATCACTTTGCCCAGACGGTAAGCTGAGCCAGTCACCAAAATCGATTTGCCGGCAAGGGGTTTTTGCGTCGTTTCCATTTTTTAATAGTAGAAGTGAAAGAAAAGGATGTCAAGGGCATGACGAGAAAAGAACGCTTCTGTATAATGAGGTCAGTCAACTCAAGGAGTCAAAAATGCAGGCTTATTCAAGTGGATTTGCTAAAGTCTACCAACAAAAATGGGGAAACTTCTCGGCCGTGGTTGCTCCCATTCTTCTCCATTTCTATCGAGAAACCCCCTCCGGGCAAGAAAATCAGCCTGTTCTGGACCTGTGCTGCGGGGCCGGGCACCTGGCCCGTTTGCTGCTGGAAGCAGGCTTCCCGGTTACCGGGCTGGACCTTTCAGAAGCCATGCTGCAACACGCACGTGAAAATTGTCGGGAATACATCGAACAGGGAAAAGCGCATTTCATCCAGGGAGACGCCAGTGATTTTGCAGTAGAGGGAAAGTTTGGTCTGGTCGTCTCGACTTACGACGCCATGAATCACCTGCCCGATCTGGAAGCGCTGGAAAACTGCTTCAAATGTGTGAGAAAACTGGAACCAACTGCATTCGTCTTTGATATGAATACACGCAAAGGATTGAAGCGCTGGAATGGCATTTCGATCAGTGAGGAAGAAGATCTGATGCTGATCAATCGCGGCGTGTATGAAGAGGGGTTACCCAAAGCCTGGATGCGGTTAACCGGTTTTTCAAAACAAGAAAATGGCAGCTATGAACGTTTCGAAGAGACCGTTCACAATCTGGCGGTTCCGTTGAACTGGGTTAAAGAAGCTCTGCTGCGCTCTGGCTGGCAAAAGATCCGCTTTACGACCCTGCGCGACCTCAAACAAGACCTGGCGGAACCAGAAAACGAGGGACGCGTTTTCGTTGTAGCTGAGCCATAAAAAAGCGCTCCCGTTGAGGGGAGCGCGAAATTTCATTGAGGAATCTCACTGTAAGAAGATCATGGCCACACCCAGACAGGCAAAGACCCCGCCCACCAGACGATTCAGTGTTTTCTCGGAAACACGATTGGCCAGGCGAGCACTCAACAAGCCCCCAATCACCGCAGCCACCGTCAAGATCGCCCCGGTGGAAAAATCGACATTCTCCTGCAGGGCATAACCCAACGTACCGGAAGCCGCCGTCAGCGCCATAATCAAAGAAGAAGTGCCAATGGCCATGTGGGTCGGAAATTTTAAAACGATCATTAAAACCAGCAGGAACATCAGCCCTCCGCCGGCACCGAACAGACCGCTGATCACGCCCAGAATGATCCCAATGCCCAGCGTGATCAGACGATTCTTCCAATTCAAGATCGCCAGTTTACTGTCACTCACCTCGCGGGTGGGACGGGTGCTCTTGATCCACATCGATATCGCCATCAAGAACATAAAAAACACAAAGCCCTTACTCATCAGATCGCTGGAAAGGGCCTCATTTGCCACCAACGCGCCCGCCTGGGCGCCCAAAATTGCACCCACCGCCAACCACAACCCGGCTTTCAAATTCACATTTCCGCGTTTGTAATAAGAATAAGCCACAAACAACGGCGTGATCATATCGACAAACAAACTGGTTCCTACGGCAGTGTGCATGGAAAATCCCAAGATCATCGTCAACAGAGGCACGACAACCACTACCCCACTGGCGCCGGTCAACCCCACCACCAAACCCGTTACCAGACCAATCAAAATCTTGATTTCAACCGGAATCATGAATTTTCCTGCTCCGCTTTTTGAGGTTGTTCGAAAAGCAGTGAATTGAATTGCTCCACCACTTTTTCAATGTCAATATTGTCTGTTGTCAACGTCTTCTGCAGGTGATTCAAGATCAACGCTCCCAGACCAATACTCAGTACCATGTCCGCGGCCAGATCAGGCTGCATCGACTGAATCTTATTTCTCTCTGCCAGACTCGCCATCCGCTGCCGCAGCTCTGTCTGAGTCGCCTGGATCATCTTCTGCAAACGCGGCTCAAGATCCGGGTTGTGCTGGGCTTCGGCCAGCAGCCCGATCAGGTTGAAATCCTGAAAGAAAGCCAGACGCTGCAAAAATAACTGCACCGCATCCTTTTGTGGCTGAGCTGAGTTCAAAATCTCCTGCGAAGCAGCAGCGATTTCATTTTCGAGGAGCGTAAAGGCTTCTTCCAAAATGGCGTCTTTACCATCAAAATAGTAATAGACTGATGAAGTCGAAAGGTCTGCCGCAGCAGCGATATCCTGCATCGTTGCCTGCTCATAGCCTTTTTCTTTCAGTACCTGAATCGCAGCCTGAGTAATGGAGTCCTTGCGGCTCTGGGCACGCTTTTTTCGGCGATTAATCCCTTTGAATAAACCCTGTTTCATCATCATCTCTTCATTCGAATTTCGAATTAACGTTTGATTTTCGAATAGCGGTTCGAATTATCGTCTTCTTTGTAGATACTGTCAATGGAAATTTTGCCTTTCTTTCTTGAAGATTTATGCTTCCTGTCGTAGAATGAAAGGGTCAAAAGATCGAGGAAGAGACTTGCATAGCAAGCACCGAAGGGGCAAGCCAGGAATCTGGTGAATCTCTCAGGTACAAAGGACCTCCTTCTTTTTCCACTCTGGAAAGTGTACGTTCACCGAAGGGGCAAACCAGGTTCTCTGGCGAATCTCTCAGGTCAATCACAGAGGGCGCAGACTTGACTGCGCCCCATTTTCTTAATCCGTGAAGGAGTTTATCAATGGAAATCAAAGCAAACCTGAAATATGCCAATTCCGATGAATGGGTCTCTGTGGAAGGGAAAATCGCCATCGTAGGCGTTTCTGATTATGCTCAGGATCAGCTTTCTGACGTGGTTTTCGTGGAAGTTACCCCGGCTGTCGGCGAAACCATCAAGAAAAGCAACACCATTGCTACCATCGAATCCGTCAAAGCCGCCGCTGACGTGGTCGCCCCGGTTTCTGGCAAGGTGCTCGAAGTCAACGAAGACCTGGCCAATTCACCCGAGCAGGTCAATGCGGATCCCTACGGAGCGGCCTGGCTGCTCAAGGTCGAAATGAGCGACCCCAGCGAACTCGACACCCTCATGGATGCAAAGGATTACGAGAAGTATTGCGCTGACCGGAGCCACTAATGTTCATTCCTCATACTCAAACTGAAACCGATGAGATGCTGGCCGCCATCGGTTTGAGGTCTTTGGCTGATCTTTTCCAGGACGTTCCTGCCAAATATCGGTTTCCGAAGCTAGACCTGCCTGATGCGCTTTCTGAAATGGAAGCGCTCAGTGAATTAAAGCAGTATGCTGCGGCCAATGAAACCGCCGAAAACATGGTCTGTTTTTTGGGCGCAGGGGCCTATCAGCACTACATCCCCGCGGCTGTCGACAGCCTGCTGCGCCGCGGTGAATTCTACACTGCCTACACCCCTTACCAACCGGAAATCTCGCAGGGAACGCTGCAGGCCATCTTCGAATTCCAATCGTTGATTGCCAACCTGACCGGCATGGAAGTTGCCAACGCTTCCCACTACGACGGGGCCACCGCCACCGCAGAAGCCGGCGTCATGGCCTATCACCATTTCCGCGGCAAACGCAGCAAAATTCTGGTGTCAGAAGCCATCCATCCGCAGTACCGTGAAGTGTTGTGCACCTACCTGTGCGGCAACGAAAACATCCACATCGAATCCGCCAGCAGCAAACAGGAACCGCTGGCCGAACCCGCCGCCATGATCCCGCAAATCGACGAAGATACCGCCCTGGTGCTGGTGCAGTACCCCGATTTCTTTGGACGCGTTTATGATCTGACGGAATTGACCCAGAAAGCCCACGAAGCCGGCGCGCTGGTCGGCGTCATCGCCAACCCCACCGCGCTGGGACTCTTCAAAGCCCCAGGCGAATATGGCGTGGACATCGTCGTTGGAGAAGGCCAACCGCTGGGTATTCCGCTCTCGTTTGGCGGCCCGTATCTGGGCTTCTTTGCCACCCGCAAAGCCTACGCCCGACAGATGTCAGGACGCATCGCGGGCGAGACCGTCGACAGCCAGGGCCGCAAAGGCTATGTGCTGACCCTGACCGCACGCGAACAACACATCCGCCGCGAAAAAGCCAGTTCGAACATCTGCACCAATCAGGGATTGATGGCACTGGCAGCCACCATTTACCTCAGTCTGCTGGGCAAACAGGGTTTCAAACAGGTAGCTTCACTGTGCTACCAGAAAGCCCATTATGCCGCTCAGGAGCTGGGTAAACTGAAAGGTTTTAAAGTGCTGAGCCAGCGGCCCTTCTTCCATGAATTCGTTCTGGAATGCCCAAAACCGGTAGCCGAGATCAACCAATATCTGCTTACCCAGGGTTTTCTGGGCGGATATGATCTGAGCCGCAGCTTCCCGACGCTGAAGAATCAAATGCTGGTCGCCGTCACCGAAATGAACACACGCGACGAGATCGATGCCTTCATTGAAACGATGAAGGAGGTCAAACATGACTGAGCCTACCATCTATGAACTTTCCAGCCCGGGCCGCGTGGGAGTGAAATTCCCCATGCCAGACGTGCCGTTGATGGACATGCCGCAAGAGCTGCTACGTGAAGAACTGCCCCTGCCAGAACTGGCCGAGGTAGATGTGGTGCGCCACTTCACGGCACTATCACGCATGAATTACAGTGTGGATTCCGATATGTACCCACTGGGTTCCTGCACGATGAAATACAATCCCAAGATCAACGAAGAGACCGCGCGCCTGCCGGGGTTTGCCAACACCCACCCGCTGCAGCCGGAAAACACCATTCAGGGCAACCTGGCCCTGATGTACGACCTGCAGGAAAGCCTCAAGGAAATTTCCGGGTTCAAAGGCGTGTGTCTGGAACCCGCCGCCGGCGCACAAGGTGAGCTGGTCGGCGTCATGATGATCCGCGCTTATCACCGCGCCCACGGAGAGGATCAGCGCATCAAAATGCTCATTCCGGATTCCGCGCACGGCACCAACCCGGCCAGTTCGGCCATGAGCGGCTTCGAGGTTGTCCCTGTTCCCTCAGACGCCAAAGGCAATGTCGATCTGACTGCCCTGAAAGCCATCTGTGATAACTCTGTGGCTGGATTGATGCTGACCAACCCCAACACCCTGGGGCTGTTCGATGAAAACGTTCTGGAAGTGATCCGGATCGTTCACGAAGCGGGCGGTCTGGTGTACGGCGATGGCGCCAACCTGAACGCTTTGCTGGGAATCGCCCGCCCGGGGGATCTCGGCTTCGATGTCATGCACTTCAACCTGCACAAAACCTTCTCCACCCCGCATGGCGGCGGCGGACCAGGTTCTGGCCCAGTCGGGGCTGCTGCCAAGCTGATCGACTTCCTACCCAACCCGATCGTCGATATTATAGAAGAAGCCACTGACCAAATGCCGCCGCTTTTCGGCTTCGTCCGACCCAAGCACAGCATCGGCCGAGTAAAGGCCTTCTACGGTCAATTTGGCATGATGGTACGTGCCCTGACCTACATCCGCATGCACGGAGCAGATGGGCTGCGCAACATTGCCGAATACGCTGTGCTCAACGCCAACTACCTGCTGGCAAAGATTAAGGGGGCTTATTCTCTGCCCTATGATCGCGTGTGCATGCACGAGTTCGTTGTCGAGGGCTGCTGGGCAGATGCGCCTGAGGTACACGCCCTGGACGTAGCCAAACGGCTTATGGATTACAAGTTCCATCCGCCTACAAACTACTTCCCGCTCATTGTGCACGAAGCGCTGATGATCGAACCGACTGAGACAGAAAGCAAGCAAACGCTGGACCGTTTCGCCGATGCCCTGCTAGCCATCGCCCGCGAGGCACACGAACAGCCGGAATTGCTCCACTCTGCCCCGCACGACACCCCGGTCAGCCGCATGGACGAGCTCAAAGCCGCCAAGGATCTGGTGCTGTGCTGCTGGTTCTCTGAAGAAAAAGAATAACCGCCTAAAAATGATACCGCCATGAAGTCCTTGGCGGTATCATTCTATTTATGATCAAAATTCGCAACCTGCCCCCACGTGATTTTTCCGCGCTCAAGCACTTCCCAGGTACCGTTGGAAATCCTTTCGACGTGGTGCTGCATTCCCTGGAAAAATGGGATCACTTCCCAGCCTGCGTCGTACTGCAGCTCCTGGCAACGCTGACCGCCCTCGCCAACCTGCCGCGCTGGCTCCTTTCTGGCACCCTTCACTGGCAAAGTCTGCTTTTGCTGGTCTTTCTGCTCAGCGACTGGCTGTTGATCGGCCTGCTGCCGCGGCTGCGCCTGTCTTTTGGGCCCACGAAAACAATCGTACTCATCCTGGCCAGCCTGCGCACGCTCTTCTGGCTGCTGCCGTTGGGAGCCGCACTGACCGCCGAGATCATCGGTACGGTCCTCATCATCTATGGCTGTTATTACGAACCCTTCCACCTCGATGCGCACGGAGAAGTCTCTGTCACCCCGAAAAGATTTGCCCCACCCTCCCTTAAAGTGCTGCACCTGGGCGACCTGCACATGGAACGATGGACCCGCCGCGAAGAGGAAATCGTACGCCGCGCCCGCGAACTGCAGCCCGATCTCATTCTCTTCTCGGGAGACGTGCTCAACCTCTCGTATCTGCACGACCCTGTAGCCCAGCAAGACGCGCGCCGTTTCTTTCGCGCGCTGAGCGCCCCACTGGGCATCTACGGCGTGAGCGGCTCCCCGGCAGTGGATCTGAGCGAACTCTTCCCGACGTTGCTGGCGGATACCGGGTTTCGGCGTTTGGAGAATGAATGCGTCGAGATCGGGCATCTGAGCGTATGGGGACTGACCTGCTCGCATGACCCGGCCCAGGATGAGCAATGTCTGCAGGAAATGCTGGGCCGACATCCGTTGGACCTCCAACGCTTCAACCTGCTGCTGCATCATTCCCCGGATCTGGCCCCGCTGGCGGCCCGCTATGGATTCGATCTGCAATTGGCCGGGCACACCCACGGCGGGCAGGTCTGCCTGCCTGGCTATGGGGCGCTCTTTACCGGCTCACTGTATGGTAAAACCTTCGAATCAGGGCATTATCAAGTCAACGGGATGGAACTCTACGTGACGCGCGGTCTGGGTCTGGAAGGCGCCATTGCCCCACGGGTGCGCACCTTCTGCCGCCCAGAAATGATCTGGTGGAAACTATAAAATAACCCTCCTCGAAATTTCGAGGAGGGTTTCAGTAACTATAGTTTTTCTTCGATCAGCCTGGCAGCCAGGGCCAGGGCACTCTCGAGCTTGTCAGGAACCTTACCACCAGCCTGGGCTAAATTGGGACGGCCGCCGCCGCTGCCGCCCATCACTTCCGCGGCAGAACGGACGATGTTACCAGCATTCAATCCCTTCTTGACCAGATCGTCGGTAACCGCGCACAAGATCATGGGGCGCTCATTGGTGACACTGCCCAGCACAACCACGCCAGAGGGGAATTTCTGACGGAAAAGATCACACATCTGGCGCAAAGTCTCTACATCCGCGTTCTTGAGAGCCACTGTCAGCACCGGCACCCCGTTCACCTGGGGAACGCTGATCAGCTTCTGTTTGAATTCCTCGGCCACCCCTTCGGCCTTCAATTGATTGATCTCTTTGCGGGCATCTTCGAGCGCATCTTGCAGTGCCGTGACCTTAGCTGGAACTTCCGCCACCGGGCTGTTGAGCAAATGGGCCGTTTTCTTCAGCGCCATGTTGCGCTCATGGATCAATTCGTAAGCGGCGTGGCCAGTGACCGCCTCGATACGACGGATGCCGGCAGCCGCGCTGCCTTCACTAATAATGATGAACGAGCCAATATCGCCGGTCTGGGCTACGTGAGTTCCGCCGCATAATTCGTAAGAAACCCGCTGCCCCGGATTGACCGTGACCGTCCGAACGCGCTCGCCGTATTTCTCTCCAAACAGCGCCATCGCGCCCTCATCCATAGCCTCCTGACGGGATTTCTCCACGATCGAGACCGGATAATTGGCGAGGATATCCTGATTGACATCGTATTCGATCGCCTCGAGCACTTCCGCGGGGATGGCCTCGGGATGGGTAAAATCGAAGCGCAGACGATCCGGCGCCACCAGAGAGCCAGCCTGACGGGCATGATCGCCCAGGTGTTTATGCAGCTGGGCGTGCAGCAAATGGGTCGCAGTATGATTACGCATGGTATCCATGCGCCGTACCTGATCTACCTTTGCCACTGCCAGATCACCTACCTTGGGGGAACCCTTCTCCACGACACCGATGTGAATGATGACCCCGGCCGCCGGGCGGCGAACTTCGTCCACGTGCACCACCCAACTGCCATCCTTGGCGGTAATGGTTCCGGCGTCGCTGGTCTGCCCACCCGATTCGATATAGAAGCCGGTGGCAGGCAAGATCACTTCCACGGGCTGGCCGATCAGAGCTTGTTCCAGTTCATCCCCTTCACTGAAAAGTGCCAGCACCTCACCTTCGCGTTCCAGCCACTCGTAGGGGTTATAAGCCACCCCACCCGCAGTCAGCTTTTCGCGCTCGATCAGTTTTTCGAGCGCCCCGCGATAAATCTCCACATCTTCGCCCCCAAGCGGACCAAAGGCCTTGCCGGCACCAGACTGCACTTTATGTTCTTTCATTGCAGCCTGAAAACCCTCTTCGTCCACGTCCAGATCCATCTCACGGGCCACATCACGGGTCAACTCAAAGGGCAAACCATGAGTCGCATATAGATCAAAAGCCGCCGCGCCATCCAGGCGCGTGTCACCAGATTTCTTCAGTTCTTCGAGGAGATCATTCAAATGGCCCAACCCGGCTTCTACTGTGCGCTGGAAGCGTTTTTCTTCACGGGTCAGCGCATCCAGAATCGTCTGGCGATTCTTGACCAGCTCTGGATAAGCGTCACCGTACTGATCGATGACCACCGCGGCCAGTTTGGCCATGAAAGGAGCCTCCAAACCGATCTTGGAAGCGAAACGAGCCGCGCGGCGAATGATCATGCGGCAAACGTAATTGCGGCCAATATTCCCGGGCACCACGCCATCCGCAATCAAGAAAGTGACCGCCCGGGTGTGATCCGCCACCACTCGATAGGGGGTAAAGTTGGCATCCATCTCGGCTACTGTGGTGTGGTTCAGCTCGCGAATCTTTTCCATGATCGGGGTAAAGAGGTCAGTGCGGTAATTCGAATTCACGTTCTGCATGATCGAAACGATCCGTTCGAAACCCATGCCGGTATCCACGTGGGTTGCTGGCAACGGGTCAAACTGGGTCGCATTAACGCGATTGTATTGCATGAAAACCAGATTCCAGATTTCAAGATAGCGCTTGCAATCCCCATTTACCGAGCAAACATGGCCGGGGACGTTCTTCTTGTCACAGAACTCAGGGCCACGGTCAATGTGGATTTCACTGCAAGGCCCGCAGGGACCGGTCTCAGCCATTTCCCAGAAGTTCTCCTTGCGGCCAAAATACAGCACATGGCCCTCCACCATGCCGGGCTGCTGCAGCCAGTAGCCGTGGGCTTCTTCATCCGCGGGGAGGTTCCCCTTATCATCTTTGAAGCAGGTGGTATAGAGCTTGGTCGGATCGATTCCCCAAACCTGGGTCAACAATTCCCAGGCCCAGGTGATCGCCTCTTTCTTGTAATAGTCGCCAAAAGACCAGTTGCCCAGCATCTCGAAGAAAGTGTGGTGCGAATCATCGCGGCCGACGTCTTCAAGATCATTGTGTTTGCCTGCTACACGCATACATTTCTGCGAATTCACCGCGCGGGTATAAGGGCGCACATCCGTACCCAGAAAAACATCTTTGAATTGAACCATACCGGCATTGGTAAACAGCAGGGTCTGATCCCCGCCGGGCACCAGAGAAGAGGATGGCACAAAAGTGTGCCCCTTCGACTTGAAGAAGTCGATAAAGGATTGGCGTATCTCAGATCCGGTCTTGGGTAAGCTCATTTTTCACCTGTCATGGAAATTTTCATTGATTTTCAGCACTTAATAAAGATGCCTGAATTATATTCGAAGTGAGAGTCCCCTGCAACTTCAATTCCAGAGGCACGTATAAAATAACGAGGATAAAACTCAAATCATCTATTGACAACTGGCATTTATTGGTTAAAATTTTGTTCATTGAACAATATTTCATTGAATTTTTGTTCATTTTTTATCAGGAAGGGATAAAATCATGAATCGAAAAGTCATTATCATTGGAGCCGGGTTGACCGGCCTCAGCGCAGGTATTCACCTGCAGCAAGCCGGGATCGACAGCGAGATCTTCGAACTGGCCAATTGGGCTGGCGGGATGTGCACCTCATGGGTACGGCAGGGATATCGCTTCGACGGCTGCATTCACTGGATGGTGGGCACCCACCCTGACTCAGGTTTCTACAAGCTGTATCGTGAAGTGGATGCCCTGGCGTCGGACACGCCTATCTATAGCTCGGACTCGATCGAGATGGAAATCAATGGAAAAATGCACGTGCTGCCTCTGCACTACCCCGAATTTTGCGATTACCTGCGCAAAATCGCTCCAGAAGACAAAGCCGGCATCGACCAGCTCGACCGTGATCTCAAGAGAGTGACCCACTCAAAGCTCCCCTCTGGAGGGCCAGTCAATTTGAAAGAGCTGGTGAAATTAATGCGCGAAAGCAGCGGCTGGCTGATGGTGATGGGGAAAACCGTCTCCAAAACCGTGGAAGAGTACATCCGTCCCATCAAAAACCCCACCCTGCGCGCCCTGCTTTTTAATCTGATGCCCGCCGATTTTTCGGCGACCGCTCTGCTGATGATGTTGGGAGCACGCATGACCGGGGATGGCGGCTATCCGCTGGGCGGATCGCTGGAACTCATCCGTCGTGTCGAAAGCAAGTACCGAGCCCTGGGAGGCGAAATCCATTTCAACTCTAGAGTCGAAAAGATCGTCGTCGAGAATGGAAAAGCCACCGGCATCGTCGTCAAGGGAGAATTCTTCCCGGCCGATGCGGTGATTGCCGCCGGAGACGCCCATGATACCCTGGTCCATCTGCTGGGCAAGCAATATCCGCACCCTCAACTGGATCAAATGCTGAGCTCAGCGCCCCTGTTCCAGCCGCTGGGAGTAATCTCCTTCGGTCTCAAGCGCCGTTTCGACATCCCGTATGCGCGTACTTACGAAGTGCCCGAAGGCATCGAGGTCGCTCCAGGAGTCGTACAGCATCGTCTCTTCGTGCACTCTTTCGACTTTGACCCCTCCGCGGCCCCAGAAGGCGGCAGCAGCGTCATGACCATGACCGAAATGCCGCTGAAATACTGGCAAGACCTGCGTGAAAGTGACATGGTAGAATACAAACGCCAGAAACAGGCACTGGCGGACCGCTATGCTCACGCCATCGACGCTCGCATTCCCGGTTTCGCCGATGCCATCCAGGTGACCGACGTGGCCACACCTGCCACCTACGTACGGCTGGCCAATCTCTATCAGGGTTCCTATGAAGGCTTCCTGCCCACTCCCACAGCGCTGCGCAAATCCATCAAAAATACCCTGCCGGGGTTAGCCAACGTCGTTCTGTGCGGGCAATGGACTGTCGCTGGCGGCGGTCTGTGCACCGCTGTGGACAGCGGCAAAAAAGCTGCCGTTCTGACACAAAAAATCCTGAAGGATTAATAAGGAGAGTCTCTGTGAACAAACGAGAACAACAGCGCAGCGAACGACGCGAACAAATTCTGAATTGCAGCCTCGATCTATTTATCAGTCGAGGATATGAAGCCACGAAAATTCGCGACATTGCCAAACAATTGGGCATCAGCACGGGGTTGTTCTTTAACTACTTTGAATCCAAAGAAAAAGTCTATGAGGAGTTGATCCAGATCGGGCTGTCAGGCCCAGCACACGCACTGGAACTGAACCGGTCAGAACTCCAGCCTCTCGCGATCTTCGAGCAGATGACTGCCTACATTTTTGAAGCACTCAAAAATTATTCACTGACCGCACAGATGTTTCTGCTCATGAGTCAGGCCTTAAAATCCAAAACCAACCCAGAAAGCGTTACAGCGCTGCTGGCCCAGTTTGACGTGACCACCCCACTGCTGCCGGTCATCACCCGCGGACAGCAACTGGGGCAGATCAAAAACGGGGAACCGTTGGCTTTACTTATGGCCTACTGGGGAGCCGTGCAGGGAATTGCCGAAAGCTATGCCTTCCATCCTGAATTGCCTCTGCCAGAAGCCAACTGGGTGGTGGATATTCTGAAAGCCTAAGCATTTCCCCCCAACAAAAAACCTGCCGGTAGCATACAGCTCCCGACAGGTTTTTGATTTCAACAAAATCAACGCGAGAGCGCCAGCTTGACCACCTTGCCCTGAGAATCAAGGGTTACCCGAGCATACTGGCGGTGAATATGCTGCTCAAAATTGATCTGCTTGCTGAAGCTGACCACAACCCGGCTGGACGGTCGCATCTGATTGCTGGTACCTTTGCCCGCCCCTGTAACTGGAGAAGTATGCGTGCGCACATGCTGGGAATGAATGTGTACCTCCGCATATTCGATACCAGGCAAATACTGACTGGCCAGTTCTTTCGCGCTGGCAATTGCCTTGGCCGAGATCGGTGAGGATTTGGCTGCATCCATATCTTGATCCACCACTGTCTTCACCACCGGATGATCTTTTTCACGGGTCATCGTCTTGGCAGAAACCTGATAAGGATCATAAGCAATCAATGGATCGCCATAAAGGATAAATGAGATCAACGTCTTCTGATCTTCGCCATCCAGATAGCCCTGACGCAAATTCATCTCCCGCACAAAGTCCACCTTGGCTTTCATAAAAGCGGTCCCTACCGGCTGACCTTCAACCAGATATTTCATCACCAGGTTACCCAATAAATCAGCGCCAATAAGCGGCGTCGTGACCGAACCATAAGCAATTGTCGAAGAACCGATTAGTGCCAGCACTCCTTGCCCCAAAAAGGTCATCGCAATGGAATCCGTTTCACTGCGGCCGGCAATGTGGCCACCGTAGCAAGCCTCGCTGAAGACAATACGCGGAGAATAAGTGTTCTTTGTGAGTGAGGACGGCTGCAACGCCACCGGGTAATCTTCACCGCCGCTGGTGTCAGAAGTATCCTTCTGGCCATACCAGTTGGGCCCATCTTCGAC
>JAAZOQ010000234.1 GCA_012797695.1 Anaerolineaceae bacterium
AGAGTTGACGATCTTGGCTCGGGTGCGGAAGATCTTGCGCACTTCTTCATTGACGGCCAGATCAGCATAGCGCTGTCTGAAACGGGTCTCCGGGTCGGCCAGGGTAGCATGGCGCACGACCTGCCCATCCACGACCTCATCCTTGGCAGCGGGTAACGGCGTGATGGCCTTGGCCAGCATTTTGAACTGGCTGACGAGGATGGAGATTTCGCCGGAGCGGGTGCGGGTGACTTCGCCGCTTGCCTGGATGAAATCGCCCAGATCGAATTCCGTCTTGAGCAGTTCCATGGCTTCTTCCCCAAGCTCGTTGACGCGCATGAACAACTGAATACGTCCGCTGCCGTCTTCGATGTGAGCGAAGGCCAGCTTGCCCATCAAGCGGATGGCGCGCAGGCGGCCGGCAACGGTGGCGCGGATGATCTTGACGTCCGGGCCGTTCTCGACGGCTTCGAACTGCTGGATGGCCTCAGCGATGGTGCAGGTCACTTCGGTGCGAGTGGGGTAGGGTTCTCGCCCTGCATTGCGCATGGCGAGAATTTTCTCATAACGAACTTTTTCCAGATCAGAGAGCTGCATAATACCTTTTCCTTTTCAAATAAAAAGCCTGCCCCAGTAAGTTTTGGGGGCAGGCTCTCAGATGCAGAGATTGGATCACCCCGTTTGACCAGGATGTGACCCCCGTCGTGAGGGTTAACCTACCTTAACCAGCTTGACCGTGAACGCACCGGCGGGTGCATCCACCTGAATGACGTCGCCTTCTTTGTGATTCAACAGAGATCGCCCCAATGGGGATTCATTGGAGATCTTTCCTTCCGTCGGGTCCGCTTCGGCAACCCCAACGATCGTATATTCTTCTTTCTCTTTGCTGCCTTCTTCCTGGATCACGATGCTTGAACCTACCTGCACGACCTTACCGGCACTGGGCTGTTCATCGATGATGTGGGCAGTAGCCAGCAGCATTTCGAGTTCTTTAATGCGTCCTTCGACGAAGGCCTGTTCGTTCTTGGCAGCCTCGTATTCCGCGTTTTCGATCAGTTCTCCCCCCTCCATTGCTTCGTGGAGGCGGTTGGCGATCTCTTCACGTTTTTGGGTGCGCAAGTAATCGAGCTCGTCCTGCAGCTTTTGATACCCTTCTCGGGTCAGGAATGAATTTGTCATTTTTTCCCTCCGGCATAACATCAGATCGGCAATTCCCCGATCATTACCGTTTCGCCCTGATAAGAAACGAAAATCCATCCAGACGGAAGGATTTTCTTAAAAAAAGAGAAAACAGGATTGTTCTCTCACACGATGGAAATATCATATCATAAACCGATTTTGAATGCAAGCACCACCCATTGGGCATCAGAGGGCTTACTCCAGCCCTGATTGCAGGGCCAGGGCCAGTTCTTCATTGATTCCAGCGACCTGGGTCAGCTCTTCCAGGGTGGCGTTGCGGATGCCCTCGATGTTGCCGAAGTGGGTCAGCAGGGCTTTGCGCCGCTGGGGGCCAATGCCTGGGATGGCATCCAGACGGGAGGCGACGCCCAGCTTACCGCGGGCCTTGCGGTGGGCGGTGATGGCAAAACGGTGCGCTTCGTCGCGAACGCGCTGCACCAGGTAGAGGGCCTGCGAGTGGCGTGGCAGCAGCAGGGAGGTATCGACGTTGGGCCGGAAAAGCTCTTCTTGCTGTTTGGCCAATCCCACCAGGGTGATCTTGTCGCTCAGACCGAATTCATCCAGCACGATCATGGCGCGTCCGAGCTGTCCTTTGCCGCCGTCGACGATCAACAGGTCGGGGAGTACCGAGAACGAGGGGTCGATCTTGGCGCCAACGGCGTGTTGCTCCTGCGTGGCCTGCCAGCGCTTGAAGCGCCGCGTCAGCACTTCTTCCATGCTGGCGAAATCATTCGGCCCTACCACGGTTTTGATGTTGAAATGGCGGTACATGTTCTTGGCCGGGGTGCCCTGTTCGAAGACCACCATGCTGCCGACCGAGGCGGTCCCCTGCGTGTTCGAGATGTCATAGCATTCGATGCGGTTGAGCGGTTTCTCGACCCCCAGCGCCTGCTGCAGTTCGGTCAGGGCCTGGGTCTGTTTGTTCTTATCCGCTTCCCATTGCACGCGCAGGGCCTGCAGCGTTTCTACGGCATTTTCGGTGGCCATTTTGACCAGGTCCTGTGAAGTACCCGATTTGGGTACGCTGATTTCCACTTTCTTCCCGCCGCGTTTGCTCTTCATCCATTGCTTGATGATCTGAGCTTCCTCGATCTCGTTGGGCAGCAGCACCTGCTCCGGGATGGAGGCGGCCTCACTGTAGAACTGCTTCATGAACTCACTGATGACCTCGGTGTCGGGGGTTTCTTCGGTGCCTTCCAGCACGAAATACTCGCGCCCGATCAGTTTGCCGTTGCGGATGAAGAAGATCTGCACGCAGGCTTCACCGTCGCTGCGCGCCATGGCCAGCACGTCTGAGTCGCGCTGATCGGAGGTAATGACCTTTTGCTTCTCGACTACCCGGTCGATGGCGTTGATTTGATCGCGCAGGGCAGCCGCTTTTTCGAATTGCATGCCTTCCGCGGCCTGCGTCATTTCCTGGCGCAGCCGTTCGACGATCGGCTCGGTGTGCCCATCCAGAAAAGCGCATAGATCATCGATGAGACGGCGGTAGCCGGCCTGATCGATGGCCCCAATGCACGGACCGCTGCACAGTTTGATGTCGTAATACAGACACGGGCGCGCATCGTGGCCGGTGATCTCGCGGTCGCAGGTCAGATACGGGAAGAGGTGGCGCAGCACGTCCAGGGTCTGGTGCACCGCCCATACGCTGGTGTAAGGGCCGAAGTAGTGCGAACCGTCGTTGACCATCTGGCGGGTCACCGTGACCTTGGGGAAGGCGGCTGCCAGGCTCACTTTGATGTACGGATAGCGTTTGTCATCCTTGAGGCGGATGTTGAAGCGCGGCCGGTATTTCTTGATCAGGTTCATCTCGAGGATGAGCGCTTCCAGCTCCGACCCGACCACGATCCATTCCAGATCGGCGATCTGGCTCACCAGCTTGCGCGTTTTAGGCGTGTGGTCTTTGCTCTCTTGAAAATACGAGCGTACCCGGTTCTTGAGGATGATCGCTTTGCCGACGTAGATGATCTGCCCGGCAGCGTTTTTCATGATGTACACGCCGGGCTTTTCGGGCAGGGTTTTCAGAATTCCCTGAATGTGTTCAGAAATTTCGATCATATATTATTTTAACGCTTCTGATGGCTCCCAATAGATTTCGGCATAGCCCAGTTGCTGATTGGAAAAGTTATTTTCTTTCTGGAATATACTTTGAGTTGATGAAGAGCAGATCAGATTCAATTTCTCGCAAAGTAGCTTCTTCCATATTGACGGTGTAAATTCCGGCAATGGTGAAGCCAGCAGCCTCAAATGTCGATAGGCTATCTGAGATGTGGGGCATGTTCTTGTAAATCGGGATGATCGAGGCTTCGCTTTGCAGCAAAACAATTTTATCGACCAGTTGTCCTAACCCGGCAAATACCTCAAGATCAAATCCTTGGGTATCCATTTTCAAAAAAATCCGGGCTGATTCTAGATCCGTGATGACTTCGGGCAGTACATCTTCCAATCTCCTGATCTGTATAGTTTCTTCTTTCGTTCTATCTTCTTTGCCAAAGAAATGCACAAAGTTTTCATTCGGATCTAAAAAAGAGATGAGATATGATTGGTCCATTAACTTGATGGTTCTTTGCTCGTTTTTACTTCCAAGGGCAATTGGATAAGCATCCCAGACTGGATCTTTTTGGGCTTTCTCTGAAAGTTTCTTAAATGTGCTCGAAATGGGTTCAAATGAGATGATTTTTCCTTTATACCCGATGCGGCGCAAGAACATTCCAGTTTCACCATCATTCGCGCCAACATCAAGAACAACATTGATTCCATAATGGCTGATCAAATTCTTGACTCTAAGGAAATGCAAGTACTCATTGACTTCTTTATTTGTACTGAAATAGTCTGGCAATTTTTTTGTGAGCAATATTCGGTCGTAGCCCAAGTTCAAAATATGATAACCCGTTGTCTTTTTAACAAAACTTTTTACCCAATCCTTGAAACTCATTACCCCTCTCCTTAATGGTGGAGTATTATCCCGAAGCTTGCAAAAAATTATATCATCGATAAATTTTCATTCGAGGTCGAATGATTCTAGTGTTGGAAAGATTTTCTCTTATTCAGAGAGGAATGAATTGCGAAGCCGGTACGTTTAGGGGGTCTCTTTGTTTAGATCTCGTGAAAAGTATTTTGTTTGATTTCTTTCTGTGTACAAATCTGAAAATGAATAAATTTGTCAGCTATTGGTTCTTGATGCCACTCGATTTCTGTCAGGATAGATGTTAGGATAGATAGACAAGGACTTCCTGAGCAGGTATACTTTTGATGCCAATTTTCTAAAAGAATCTCAAAAAAATGGCACATATATTGATTGTTTGCAAACTGAAAATCTCTCGAAAACCAAGGGGGAAGAATGGTCTATCACTATTTGTTGAGTATTGTTATCCCAACTTATCGAAACCTGACTGGGGTAAAAAGGTTACTTGATTCGATATTTTCTCAAACCTGTGACTTTAGCGGGATCGAAGTTCTATTGATCAATAATTCCATTGATGATCAACAAGAAATTGATCAAATCTGTGGCTTTTATCAGCAGCAAGGCCGGCGGGTACTCTCATATTTGGAGCCTGTCCTTGGGGTGAGTTTTGCTCGAAATCGGGGAATTAAAATGGCCCAGGGAGAGTGGCTCGTTTTTATTGATGATGATGAGGAATTGGGAGAGAATTACCTGCAATATCTGATGAAGATCATCAAGACGGGTGATAAAAATATGCTCTTGGGTGGCCCTTACCTGCCGGTTTTTGATGGTGCTGGTCTTCCATGGCTTAAAGAAAAATACTTTTCATTTGATTATGGCAAAAAGGTGATTTCCATCAAGCCTCCTCAGGTATTATTGGGGGGAAATTTGGTGGTCAGCTGTCAATTTTTAAAAAAAGTTGGCGCCTTTTCTTCTTCTTATGGATATTTGGGGACAGATCGTTCATTACCAGGTGAAGATACCGAATTCATCTTTCGTTCATTTGAAATTGAGGGAAATCTTACCTATCATCCTGATTTGTATATCCTTCATCACATTTCCCCAGATCGTTATCAATTGAAGGCACTTTACTCCCGCTGCAGATGGGATGCAAATACTAAGGGGTTACTCTATCTCTTAACTTATCATATTGACCCTTCCAATTGGGACTCAAGGGTTCGCTTCTATCACCTTAGAGATGCCATTAGAACATTACTTAAATTAAGCAGACTTTATATGAAACTTCCATTTCGAGATCATCGGGAATTTCCTTACCCTGAAAACTATATCGTTGAAGTAATTTTCCCTATTTATGCTCATTTTTGGTTCGAAATTGCTTTGAGTAGATTATCACAATAATATATTATTATCTCTGCAGACTGGCTTCTTTCCTCTCACAGACTGCGAAAAAGCTTAGATCAGGGCTTGAAAACATCAAAAAGTACCATGAGTGCTTTTGGTCAATTTCTGTTGCATATTGTTTTAGTGTGATGCTTGGGGGATTGTAGAAATGAATTGGCTTGGATGAAAAAAGAATTGGCTCATAAAATCCCAGCTGATTAATGGTTTGATTGCAAAGATTACTCACCCATTTGTAGGGGACAAAGAAAATTTAACCTATCGCTTTGGTCAGAAACTCTTCTGTATTGAATCTTGAAGTGATCCTTCTCACTCCCACAAAAGTTTCTTTCATTTTTAGCTGAGAAAAATGAATGGATCAGCTGGGACCGCCCGGCGTGGCTTGCCTCTGGCTGTATAATTAAAACAGAACATACTTTCCATCTACTTTGTTACATCGAAAGGGATTTGTTTGTCTGTTCCACAGGAAGACAAAATGTATTTTCCTGCCGGTTCAACGAGCAAGCTTGATTTGTTCATGGTAAATGATTCGTTTCGATTCGATCCCGCAGTTATCGAAACCATGCGGGCAGGGTAGTTTAGGCAGGTTGGGCCTTCTGTCCCAACGGCGAAATTGCGCGTAAAAAGGGCGGCACAGAAAACTCCGTGCCGCCCCGTTGGATGGGTTTTACGCAAAAATCAGATCACGTGTACGCCGCTGCCCGTGGCGACTGTGCCGATGACCCAGACAGGCTGCTTCATCTCTTCAGCACGCGCCAGCAGTGCTGCCAGATGCTTCTGCGGTACAGCCATGAGCAGACCGCCGCTGGTTTGCGGATCGAACAGCATCATCTTCTGCCAGTCGGCCAGCTCGCGTTCCCAGGTGACCCGGCTGCCGTAAAAGTCACGGTTATCGTCTGCCCCGCCCGGGAAGATGCTCTGCCGGGCATAGGGCAGGGCCTCGGGTAAGAAGGGAACTTTGTCGAAATCGAGGCGGTACTGCACCTGGCCGGCCAGGGCCATTTCCGAACTATGCCCCAGCAGCGAGTAACCGGTCACGTCGGTGACGGCGAGCAGCCCAAATTCGCGGGCCAACTGGCTGGCATCGCGGTTCAGGCGCGACATCCAGCGCGTGACCACGGCCACATCTTCCGCCGCGGCTTTGCCGCGTTTCAGCGCGGTGGTCACGGTGCCGAAACCGATGGGTTTGCTCAACACCAGTGCGTCGCCGGGTTGGCCGCCGCCCTTGGTGAACATGTGCTCCAGATCGACGAAACCGACCACGGCCAGCCCATATTTGGGCTCTGCGTCGCGCACCGTGTGTCCGCCGGCGATCACTACTCCCGCGTCGCGGGCGGCTTCTCCGCCGCCCAGCATGATCTGCTGCAGAATGGCCGGGTCGAGATCGGGGGGCAGGGCGGCAATGTTGAGCGCCATGAAGGGCGTCCCGCCCATGGCGTAGATGTCTGAGATGGCGTTGGTGGCGGCAATTCTTCCGTAGTCGTAGGGGTTATCCACGATTGGGGTGAAAAAGTCCGTGGTCAGCACCAGGCCGCGCTGCTCGTCGATGCGCCACACAGCGGCGTCGTCCGGTGATTCCAGCCCCACCAGCAGATCGGGATAATTGTCTGCCTGGAAGATTCCCTGCGTGGGGGCCAGAATTTCGGTCAGCATTTTGGCGCTGATCTTCGAAGCGCAGCCCGAGCAGCTCGACAGGGTGGTCAGGTG
>JAAZOQ010000235.1 GCA_012797695.1 Anaerolineaceae bacterium
CTCAAGCTGCCGGCCATTTCGTTGGGATTGTGGCATAACTTCGGCAGCGTGGATACGCTCGCCAACAGCCGCGCCATGCTGCTGCACGCTTTCGATCTGGGCATTACCCATTTCGATCTGGCCAATAACTATGGGCCCGTCCCCGGCTCAGCGGAGGAGACCTTCGGGCAGGTATTGGCCAAAGACCTGCGTCCCTACCGCGACCAGATGGTTATTTCATCGAAAGCCGGCTACACCATGTGGGAAGGCCCCTACGGCGATTGGGGATCCCGCAAATATCTGGTTTCCAGCCTCGACCAGAGCCTGAAACGCATGGGGCTTGACTACGTGGATATCTTCTACCATCATCGCCCCGACCCAGAAACGCCGCTCGAAGAGACCATGCGGGCACTGGATTTCATTGTCCGCAGCGGACGGGCACTTTACGTGGGCATTTCCAATTACAAACCCGCCGAAGCCGAGCAGGCCATCCGCATCTTGCGCGAACTGGGCACTCCCTGCCTGATCCATCAGCCCTCCTACAGCATGTTCAACCGCTGGGTCGAAGAAGGTCTGCTGGACTTGCTCGAGCGCGAAGGGGTGGGCAGCATCGTTTTCTCGCCGCTGGCACAAGGGATGCTGACCGACAAGTATCTCAAAGGTATCCCAGCCGGGTCACGCGCGGCCAAACCGACTGGCTTCCTGCGTCCTGAGCAAATAACGGAAGAAAAAATGGCCAAAGTCAGTCGTTTGAACGAGCTGGCAAAAGGCCGCGGCCAAAGCCTGGCCCAAATGGCACTGGCCTGGGTGCTGCGGCAAAAAGCGGTCACTTCAGCCCTGATCGGCGCCAGTCGGGTGGAACAGATTGACGATGCTGTAGGAACGTTGGCGCATCTCGAATTCACTCGGCAGGAATTGGCCCTTATCGAAGAGATCCTCCAATAAAGCTGCGCTTGACGCCCACGCCCGAGCGCCTTAAAATGGAAGCACAATTGAATAACCTTTTGGGTGCACCCTCCCCCGGATGGGAGCGCTTAAAGGCGAAACCGGTGTAAGTCCGGTGCTGTCGCGCAACTGTGATTCAGCCTTTGCTGATCAGCCAGGTCGCCCGCCCAGAAGGGTGTTGCCACGATCTCGCTGACAGGAGGTGGACACTCGAAGGTAAGTATCGATTTTCTCCCCCGGCCCATGCAGCCGGGGGATTGTTGGTTTCAATACGGTTATGCAACAGGAGAATTATTTCATGAAAAAAATGCCTTCTCTGCTGAGTTTGCTGGTCGTTTTGACCCTGGCACTCTCAGCCTGCACCACAGCTACCCCCACTGCGGTAGCTACCGCGGCCCCGACCGCAACCTCGACGGCAATTTCTGTTGTTGATGGGCTGGGACGCACGGTCACGCTGGCGGCTCCCGCCCAGCGCATCGTTTCTCTCGCCCCCTCTGCCACAGAGATGCTCTACGCTGTCGGCGCGGGCGATCAGGTTGTCGGCCGCGACAGTTTCTCTGATTATCCTGAGGCCGCCCAATCCCTCACCGACGTCGGCGGTTCTTCGGGTGATTATTCCTACGAGACCATTACATCACTCAACCCCGATCTGGTCATTGCGGCCGAGATCAACACGGCAGATCAGGTCAAAGCTCTTGAAGACCTGGGCCTCACCGTGTACTACGTCGCGAACCCTGTTGATTTCACTGATCTCTTCGAGAAGATGACCACGATCGGACAGTTGACCGGCCACGCGGCGGAAGCACAAACCGCGGTCGACGGTCTCAGCCAGCGCGTCGATGCCGTTCAGACCGCCGTTGCCACGGCTACGACCACCCCCACCGTGTTCTACGAACTGGACGCCACTGACCCTGCCAAACCCTGGACTCCCGGCCCCGGCAGTTTCATGGATCTGATGATCAGTCTGGCCGGTGGCAAGAACGCCGCCGCGGATCTCACCAGTCAATGGGCCCAGATGAGCATCGAAGACCTGCTCGTCAAGAATCCTGATCTCATCGTGCTGGGCGACAGCAATTATGGCATCACCTCCGATAGTGTGGTCACCCGTACCGGCTGGGAGAAACTCACCGCCGTACAGGAAAACCACATCTACACTTTCGACGACAACCTGGTCAGCCGCCCCGGTCCGCGCATGGTCGATGGACTGGAAGCTCTGGCCAAGCTGATCCACCCCGAGCTGTTTAAATAGTTCTGCCATGACAAAACGCCTCACTCCCTTTGGGATTCTCTCCCTGATCTTGCTGGCCGCAGTGCTGCTTAACGTCAGCATCGGCAGCAGCGGTATGCCCCTCAGCACTCTCTTCGACGTATTGGGCGCCGCTTTGCATGGAACCGCAGCCGCAAGTGATCCCAATGGGGTGTACGCGACCATCCTCTTCCAGCTTCGGCTGCCCCACATGGTGCTTATGCTCCTGGTGGGTGCAGCCCTGGCTGGCAGCGGAGCCGCCTATCAGGGCCTGTTCCGCAACCCGCTGGCCGATCCCTATCTGATTGGGGTGGCATCAGGCGCCGGTCTGGGCGCGGTCGCAGCCATGTCAGTGCACTGGCCCTACAACGCTGTGGGCTGGATGGCTGTTCCTCTTTCCGCCTTCATCGGAGCCGTGCTGGCCGTGGCCGTGGTAGCCATGATGGCCCGCGTCGGCAAAACCATCCCTACCACCAACCTGATTCTGGCCGGGGTGGTCGTCAGTTCCTTTTGTTCGGCCCTTTCTTCACTGCTGATGATCAATGCCAGCGGGGACCTGCGCCGTGCGCTGGTCTGGCTGCTGGGGGGAGCCACCCAAACCGGCTGGTCGCCGGTGCTGGCCATCCTGCCCTATCTCATTCCCGGCTTGCTGGTGTTATTGATCGTCGGTCATTCTCTCAACGTACTGCAGTTTGGTGAAGAACAGGCCAGCCAACTGGGCGTGGCCGTTACCCGGGTACGCTGGCTGACCATCGTTGCCGCCACTCTGGCAACCGCCGCTGCGGTCGCCTATGCCGGTGTCATTGGCTTCGTCGGCCTCATTGTTCCGCACATCATCCGTCTGCTCTGGGGCAGCGATTATCGCCGTCTCATTCCCCTCTCGTTTTTGGGTGGGGCCTGTCTGCTGCTGCTCACTGATGCCACTGCCCGTACCGTGATCGCCCCGCAGGAGATCCCGGTAGGGATCATCACCTCGCTGCTCGGTGCTCCCTTCTTTTTATGGATTCTGCGCCGCACCAAGTCACAGAATTACTGGTGAACCAATGCTGACAATTGCTTCCATTCACACTGGCTATCTGAACCGTTCCGTATTGCACGACGTTTCGCTGCAGCTTGCACCGGGGGAGGTCGTAGCCTTGATCGGCCCCAATGGATCCGGCAAATCTACTTTGCTGCGTGCCGTCAGCGGGCTGCTGCCCCTGCAACAGGGCTCGATTCGGGTAGATAATGCTGAAGTACATTCCTTGAGCGAAGGGGAACGCGCCCGCCGCATAGCCGTTGTTCCCCAGGCGCGCAATCTGCCGCCGGCCTTTTCTGCGCGCGAAGTGGTTGCTCTGGGGCGCACCCCCTACCTCAACTGGTTTGGACAGCTTTCGCGTGCGGATGAATCCTTGATCGATGCGGCCATGGCCCAGACCGAAACCACCGCTCTTGCCGAACGTCTGGTGGGAGAGCTCTCCGGCGGAGAACAGCAGCGTCTGCTGCTGGCCCGCGCGCTGGTACAGCAAACCCCTTACTTGCTTC
>JAAZOQ010000236.1 GCA_012797695.1 Anaerolineaceae bacterium
CTCCAGGCAGTGCGGGATCTAATCGCGGCTGCGCATCGACACGGCATGAAAGCCATGCCTTATCTGGCGATTTATGCCGCCTCAGCAAAGTTCTGGCATGCGCATCCTGAGATGGCGCTCTATGATGAAAAGCATCAACTCGTCCCATTTGGCGAAGAATTTCTGGGCATCATGGACCCTACCGCCGGCACGGGTTGGAGTACGCATTTGCTGGCAGAATGCCGTCGCGTGTTGGGGACGCTGCCGTTTGACGGCTTGCATATCGACCAATATGGCGAGCCACAAACCGGGTTTAATCAAGAGGGGGAGCCGGTAGATTTACCCCGCGCGTTCAGCGATTTTATCCAGGCAGCAGTTGACCAGCATCCGAGACGACCGGTGCTGTTCAACGCGGTGAAGAATTGGCCGATCGACAGTCTGACCAAAGCGCCGGTGGCTTTCAATTACATCGAGATCTGGCCGCCCAAAATCACTTATTGGGACGTGGCCGAGATCGTCCGCAATGCGCGCCGCCTTTCCGGGCAGAAATCAGTGGTCATTGCCCTGTATATCCCTGCCAATCGCCCCATTAATAATCTGCTGGCGGATGCGGTTATCCACGCCTGTGGAGGAACTCGTATCGAGGTGGGTGAAAATGGCCGGCTCCTGTCGGATCCCTACTTCCCGAAACACGAAGCCATGAGCCCCTCATTGGGGGAAGGCATCCGGCGGCAGACAGAATTGCTCATGCGCTATTCTGACTGGATCAGTCCGCAGGTGAGTGAAAATGAAGCGGTGCAAGTAACGGCCCCGGCTGGGGTGTTTACTGCCTATCGGGATGCGAAAGCGGGCGCTTCAATCAGTCTGGTCAATCTGCAGGCCGGAGTTCCATTGAACTGGAACGAGGATCATGCTGCCCCCGAAAAGTTCAAAGATTTTGAGGTGTCACTGGCTTTTTCTGAACCGGTTGAAAACGTCTGGCTGACCACTGCTGATCAAGATTCGCTGGCAGCGGTATCGATCCATTTCATGCAGACAGAAGGCAGGCTGACAGTTATCGTACCCGAACTGAAAATCTGGGATGTGCTTTTGATCAAAACATCGACGCAAGTTCGATGATCTTTATCGTTTGCAGGAGCTGGAAAAATGGATTTATATCATCGCAGCATTGACATTATCAAAGAAAACCAGGCGGCCAGTGGTGCTTATGTGGCTTCACCGAGCTTCCCGACTTATCATTACTGCTGGCTGCGCGATGGCAGCTATATTGCCTATGCCATGGATACGGCTGGCGAACACGACAGTGCTGAAAGATTTTTCCGCTGGGTGGGGCGAGCCGTTGTTAAATATGCGAGCAAGCTGGATGTCATTCGTGACCATCTTTACAAGGGATTGCCGCTGGGCAAGGATGATTTCTTGCACACGCGCTTTAGCCTGGATGGGCTTGAGGATACGCGGGATGCTGAGTGGGGTAACTTTCAGATTGACGGCTATGGTACCTGGCTGTGGGCTTTGGCGGAACACGTTTCCATGACGAAAAACTGGCAGCTTTTCGCGGAACTGCGGCCAGCGGTTGACGTTACCTTGCATTATCTGGAACTGGTCTGGCAGTTGCCGAATTATGATTGCTGGGAAGAACACCCAGACTACCTGCATCCCTATACTCTCTCCACTGTCTATGGCGGGGTGGATTCGATTGACCGTTTGATTCGAATGGCCAAACTGGATTCATTCCCAACGGACGTGAAGAAGTTAAAAAACGAGGTTAAGGACTTTATTTTGAAATACGCGGTGGATGGTGGTATGTTTGTCAAACACGTCTATCCGGCGGAAGCGGCAGAGGAGCCTTACCCTCTGGTCGAAAGTGGAGTGGATGCCAGTTTGTTGGGCCTGGCCCTGCCATATCAGGTAGTACCATTGAATGATCTGACCCTGAGCCACACTCTGGCTCGCATCGAAAGCGATCTGCGCCGTCCGGGTGGAGGGCTGTATCGTTACAAAGAAGACGTCTATTACGGCGGCGGGGAATGGATCTTGCTGACGGCCTGGCTGGGGTGGGTGGAAGCTCGCTCCGGAAAGTCCGCTCAGGCTCATGCCTTGCAGACCTGGATTGAAGCACAGGCCGATGCAAATGGAGATCTGGCTGAACAGATCTGCGACCATCCGCTGTTCCCGCAAGAATATCAGCCCTGGATCGAAAAATGGGGCCCAATTGCCAAGCCCTTGCTCTGGTCCCACGCTATGTATGTGATTCTGGTCAATGAACTGAGTAAATGATCTTGGAAACGGTTTCTGACCTTCGTTGGCAAATGAGGCTGAAGATTTCTAAAAACAAAAAGGTCGTTCGTTTTAAAAACGGACAACCTTTTTTTAATGATTACCAATGCTGAGGGAGTATATTGCACTTTATGGAACTGAAGTAGATTGGTAATCTTTTCGATAGACGTCGTAATCGAGTTTGTTTTCGCTTTTTGCCACCAACATTGAGGTAAAGGTATCAGAGTCGACATTGAGGATTGTGCGCAGCATGCCAACGAACCATTCGACACCAGCAAAGAGGGCGATTGATTCAAGAGGTAATCCCATTTGGGGCACGACGATTGACAGGGAGACCAGACCAGCGCCGGGAACGACGGCATTTGCCAAAGAAGCGAAAGCTGTCAAAATAATGATATAGACGATGTTGTTGAACCCATACTGGATACCGTATAACTGGGCGATTGTAACGACCGTGATTGCCATGTGCATGGCAGCCCCATTACTATTGAGACTGACTCCCAGAGGCAGAACAATGCGGCTGACTTCCTTTTTGATTCCCAGTTTTTGCTCAGCATCTTCCATTTCAACAGGGAGGGTAACCGCAGAAGAAGTTGTTGCCAGAGCGACCAGCGACATCCGCAGCATACGTTTGACAACTTCAATAAGGGAAATTCGTGTGTAAGCAGAGACAACCACAATCCACAAGATCATGAAGATCAGGGTTCCCAGTGCATAG
This sequence comes from Anaerolineaceae bacterium, assembly GCA_012797695.1. GTDB lineage: Bacteria > Chloroflexota > Anaerolineae > Anaerolineales > Anaerolineaceae > UBA6107. Next base: position 2,975 of record JAAZOQ010000236.1, read on the forward strand.
TAGCCCAAATACTTTGCCAACGGAATGATCACTTTGATACCAAATTTGCCGATGGATGAAGCGACCAGACAAAAGACACCAATTGGGGCGGTTTTCATCACCATGCCAATGATCCGCATGATAACTTTGTTGAATTCTTGGATGAGATTGTAAAGGGGGGATACTCCACCTTTGTTTAAGCTGCTGAGGGCCAGTCCAAAGAGAATGGCAAATACAATGACCTGGACGATCACGCCGTTGGTCATTGCCTGCACAATATTGGTGGGGAAAAATCCCAGCAGAGTATCAGCGAAGGAGCTGGCCTGAACTTGCGTTACTTGAGTAGAACTTGAGATACTCTCGAGCGAGACATTGCTACCTGGTTTTGCGATCAGGGCGATTGCAACACCGAAGGCCGATGCCAGAACCGTCGAAACCGCAAAGATCACGACTGTTTTGATGCCGATTTTTCCCACTTCACTGGGCTTGATTCCCCCAATAGCTTCAATAATTTGCCCGGTCACAAGGAGGATGATGGACATTTGAATCAACCGTAAAAAGATCTGGCCCATCGTCTCGATAATTGGAAAATTTTTGCCGACGATCAATCCAAACGCTAGCCCAAGGACCATGGATAGCGTGATTATTGCGGTCATACTGATCTTGGGTTTCTGTTTTATCATCACATCACCTTTTTTCTTTCATCGATTGGGGTGTTTCGATTTTTTGACAGAAAAAGTATAGCGTCAAACCTTAAAGAACTGCGTTGTTTGTGATATTTTGGGTAGGCGTAGATTATAACTTTATATACAAAGTATTTCTAATGATGGTTTACTGCCTCCATTCAAAGAATGGAGGCAGTAGCACGGAGTGAGTTATGCGGATTTTGCTGATTCGAGAATGGCCTGATCTTCTTCAGCCTGTTCTTTGGCAGCCAGTTCGACGAGTTCGTCTTCGGTCATATTGCGTGAGCGCTTGACGATGTCAAGATTGAGAGCATTTTCGCTCTTGGCAACGATCATGGCGGAAAGTGCATCACCGTCCACATTGAGGATGGTGCGCAGCATGCCAACGAAGATTTCAACACCCGCGAAGAGCGCGATTGATTCGAGCGGCAGGCCCATCTGCGGAACCACAATGGTCAAGGAGACGATGCCGGCACCCGGGACCACCGCGTTGGCGACAGAAGCCAGTGTGCACAGCAAGACCATGTACAGAATATTGCTGCCGTTGAAAGCGATACCGTACATCTGAGCGATGGTGATCAGAGTAATCACCATGTGAATGGCGGCGCCATTGCTGTTTAAGGTGACACCCAGAGGCATCATGATGCGGCTGACTTTCTTGCCAACACCCAGTTTGTTCTCGACGTCCTGCATGGCAGTCGGCAGGGTCACAGCTGAAGACCCGGTAGCGATGGCCATCATAGACATCTTACCCAAACCGCGGATGATATCCAGCGGGCTGACTTTGGTCACGAGAGTGACGACGAGGATGTAGACGATCATGAAGACCAGGTCGATGATGGCAAAGACACCCAGGTATTTCGCCAGCGGAATGACCACTTTGATGCCATAAGAAGCAATGGAAGAGGCAATCAGGGCGAACACACCGAAAGGAGCAACTTTCATGATCATGGTAACGATGCGCAGGATGACCTGGTTGAATTCTTTGATGATGTCAAAGAATTTGAAGTCGTTATTCTTGTTCAGCATGCTTATGGCGACACCGAAGAACAGGGCAAAAATAATGACCTGCATCGTGCTTCCGTCAGACATGGACTTGATGATGTTGCTCGGGAAGAAGTTCAGGATGGTATCGAAGATCGTGGACTGGTTGGCTTCGACTGTGGTTGTGGTTTGAATGGCGGCCATATCGACGCCAGTACCTGGTTTCAGCAGATACCCAAAGACAACTGCGAAGACTGCGGCCAACAAGGAACTGCAGAAGAAGATGATCAGGGTCTTATAACCGATTTTGCCGATCTCTTTCATCTTCAGTGCGCCAATGGCCTGGATAATTTGGCCCATCACGAGCAAAATAATGGACATCTGGATCAAGCGAAGGAAGACCTGACCAACGGTTTTCAATACGCTGGTCACAACAGGAACGTTCGGAACAAGCAAACCGTAGATCATGCCCAGCACAACGCCGATCATGATCCAGGTAGTCATTCCAATCTTCTTCTTTGACGTTTGTTCTTGCGACATCTAGTGCCTCCTAAAGTGAATCAAAATGAGATAAATATGGGAAATAAGTGTTCACGAAGCGAGGTGGAAAAAGATTTCCAGCTTCGGTTTTGCCAAGAGCAATACTCATCCCCAAAAGTGAGTCATAACCCGAGGTGGAACCAATTGTTTTTATTTTTTCGATGGTGTTGCGAAGAGTGGGTAGATCTTGGTGATCTACTGCCTGACAGAATTCTTGATAGTATTGACTGATGAAACCATCCTTTAAGCTGCGAAGATAGGCAACGCTGATGGCAGTGGTATGGTGCTGGATAAACCGCATCAGAGAATCAAGTAGGGTAGAGGAACCATGAAACAGCTTTTCAATCAGGAAATATCCCATGAGCAGATCATCCCCGCTTGGGGTCAGCCCTTTTCCTCTCCCGACGAAGTATTTCAGCTCTTCTGCGAATTCAGCAGTTTGCCCAGGAATTTCGCTGAGCCGATAAAGATGATTTTCGATCCCCTGGTGCATCGGCAAGCCAGAATGATCCAGATATTCTCGCGGAGAAAAAAGATCGGTGAGTAACGAAAGACGACCTGGCGTTGGAAGGGTCGCTTCCAATGCCAGATCTATGATCTGCAACCGCCCGAGGTTGATCTCATAAACCTCTCCAAAGGTTGGGAAAAGCACCAATTGATTCCCATCCATGTTTACGAGATCATCCTCTTTCAGATCATCCAGAAGTATGCTCATCAGATCCTTCTCGATATTTATTCCAAAGCTTGAAAGTTGATTCTCCATGATGTTGATATTCACCAACTCATCTTCGAAACAAATATTGAAGCTGTGGCGGAATCGGCTATGAATCTTGCCAATTTTTCGCTGCGAGAGAGAGAGGGGCAATGAAGAACTCATTGCCCCATTTTCAATGACGACTGTCATTCAGTCTTGATACCCAATTTCTTGGCGTAAGCCAGGATCGCTTTTTCGAAACAAGCTAAAGGAGCGCGAGCAGTTCCGGCCCCTACCTGACCGATCCCAGCCTTTTTATGGGCGATGCCGGTGTTGATCAGAGGGGTGATCCCGGTGGCGACAACTTTGGCTGCATCGATTCCAAGGCAGGTGCCTTTGAAATTCCAGTTGGGAATGCTCCAGTTGGCATTATTGGAGATGCAAATCTGGTTCATTTCGTTCGAAATTTTCAGGGCATCATCATAGCCACCGCCTGAACCTACAAAGCGAGTTACAGCGGGTGCTGCAACGGTTGCCATGGCGCCCACTCCAACAGTTTCAGTAATGGCACTATCGCCGATATCGGGGTTGGCGTCTTTTTCGGTGTAACCGGTGAAATAGAGACCGTGCGGCATATTGACCGGAGCGGTAAACCACTCATCCCCCATACCTGCAATGCGAATCCCGAAATCTTTACCGTTGCGGGTCATGGTGGTCACGACCGTGCCTTCCTGAACTTTGCGGGCGTAATCGACGATCGCTTTACCAGCGGCCATCATGACATTCAGGAAGAACTGATCGGTGTTGGCCAGGAAGCGGATTACATCCTGTTTTTCTTTGCGATCAACATCCAGCGCATCGATCAACGGGATCAATTCCTTGAGCAAAACCAGAGAAGCGGCAATGTTGCGCTGATGGAATTCGTCACCCATAGTAATGGCTTTCGAGATCACTACGTTGAGGTTAATTCCCTCTGGGGTGCTCTTGATCGCCTTGGCGAGCATTGGCCCAAGGACGTCTGCCATCCAGTGCAGGCGGGTAACTACTTCTTTGCTGTAAGCACCGAATCTCAGTACTTTGCCAATGCCTTCGTTCATCGTGCAATAGGCCAGAGTACCATCCACTTTGTTCTGGACGACCATGACGGCCATATTACCGGAAGTGATGCCGCCCATGGGGCCAACAGCGTGCACGTGGTGGCATGGGACAAAGTTGATTTCTCCGGCTTCGAGCATACGGCGGGCATCGGCCTCATTGGTGGCCCAGCCTTCGAAAAGTGCTGCCCCAACGCATGAACCTTGCATAGGGCCAGTCATTTCTTTGTATTGAATGGGAGGGCCAGCGTGTAACAAGGTTTTGCCATTGAGGATCTCGATCGCTGACTTGGCGGTAATGACATCCACCAGGAAAGGTTGAGATTCTTTCATCCGTTCGATCACTTGCTGATTGGCGGCCTGAATTGATTCGATGCGGCGAATTTCATTCAATATGCGGATCAGTTTCTTGTCTCCGCCGGCAGCGGGTTTCCAGTTAAGCTGCACAGATTGTCCGCCAAATTTCTGGATCGAGTCGTTGAAACTCTTTAACCCAATGTTGATCACATGAGGTTTACTATTCAGCAATTGCATGACAGAGGCACTTGGTTTTGGTAAAGACACTTTGGGGAATTTGGCCACCACTGAAAATTTCTCTTTTTCAGTCAGGGTTACTCCCTTTATTTTGAGTGCCAGACGGACGGCTTTCGCGTTGCTGCTTTCAACCAAAGCCCCAGCTGCCCTCAACGTTTTCACTGATTGTTCATAATTCTGTGGGTCTTGCTGTGTGCCGCAGACTGAGGTGATGACATATAACTGGTGATGTTCTTTCTGTGCTTTACTCAGGATCTCATGAATCGTTGGAGCTAAAGCGTTAGCCATATCTGGATGTGAACCATAACCCAGAACGACATCGAGCAGGATGATGCCGGTCTTTGGATCAGAGCCAAATTGCTTGAGGGCTTCGATGCGAGTATGCGGATCGATCATGGGGTGGGCCCGACCCTGGGTATACTTGTCGTCACCATAATCGATAACCTGATACCCCTGTTCATCGAGCAAGAAACCTTCTTTGTGGATCAGCTTTCCCAGTTTCAGCGAGTCTGAGATCAGCATGGCGGCTTCACTGCCAAGAGTGCCGCCTGAGTACAGCCCTTTGACAGTGGCATCTTTGGCGACTGTTTCTTGAGTCTGGTTATCGAGGGGTTCCTGATAGCTAGACTTTACTGGCAGGCCTTTCGCCAGATCAACTGCGATCCGGGCGGTTTCTTCGAGAGTGTGAGCCAGGTATACATTCCCTTCGTGGTGATCTGGGTTTTCGCCCAGGAAAATGGCCACGACGGGTTTAGAAAGATTATGCAGTAGGTTCACGATCTCATTACGCACAGAAGCTGCAGGCGGTTTAGAAATCAGCACGATTACATCTGCGGGGCTATAGTTCTCGAGTGCAACGAGAGCATCCTTTACGGTAATGGCCTGAACGGCATCGGAAAGATCCCGACCACCGGTGCCGATGGCGTGGACTACTCCGGCACCCAGCCGATCAATCAGAGAGGATACTTCTTGAATACCGGTGCCAGAGGCTCCGACGATGCCAATATTGCCAGTTTTAACGACATTGGTGAAAGCTAATGGAATTCCAGAGAGAATCCCGGTACCACAATCGGGCCCCATCATTAGCAGACCTTTTTCATGGGCCAGTTTCTTCAGCCGGACTTCATCTTCGATTGAAATATTGTCGGTGAAGGAGAAGATATGCAGATTCTTCTCGAGTGCTTGTTCGATGACGTCGGCTGCATACTCACCGGGGATGGAAAAAAGCGCAACGTTTGCATCCGGGAGCATTTCTACTGCTTCATCCAGTGAGTTTGCCTCGGATGTAGCACTTTGGTGTTTCTTCACAGTGAGATCCGCTAAAAAGTCGTCGATTTTCTTTAAAGAATCTGCGACGACTTGATCACTTTCGGCTTCCATGATAATGACCATATCCGAAGGGGAAGCTGTTTTGGCTTCTTCAGTGAGCAGATTAGTGTTCTTGAAGATGTCTTTATTGGCATCTGTACCCATCATAATGGAGCATTGCTTGACCCCCGGGATCGCGTTGATCGCGTTGGTCAAGAGCATCAGGTTGACCGAATCTTGATAGTTATTTTTCTTGATGATTGTTCTTAGCATTGGCTTCTTCCTGACTTTGCAAGATTTAAGAGACCGAAATCAATTAAATGGTTTCTGATATTCACCTCGCTTTTCTATGGGGAATATTGAGCGCTTCAGTGCTCACGAGTTTGGAGTTTTGGATACAGCGGCAGCGCTTTTATCTTTTCTGGCTGCTTTGTTTTACTGGAATTAGTTTAACAAAACTGGTATACTCCGTCATTAGCAAAAGAAGACAATTAATGAAGCTTGATTTATCCTTTAGAGATAAATCAAGCAGGAAGTGAAAAGATGAAGCTAATCGATCTGGTTAATTGTCGAAGCTTGCAGGGGGCAAAGCTGGTGGTAGGGATTTCTACTCCAGATTTACCAGTTACCGGGATCAATATTCTCGAGGCAACAGATATTGAACGATGGGGAAAAGCGGGAATGGTGTTGCTGTCGAGCTATTTCGCTTTACAAAAGCATGATCATGATGAGTTGAGAATCTTTTTCGAGAAGATCAAACAGATCGGGATAGCAGCGATCATTATTAAAGTGAATCGCCTGGTGAATGAAATTCCGCAGCAGTTTGTGAATTTGTGCCGTGATTATGAGATCGCACTTCTTCAGATCGACGATCAGATTAAATATGAAGATATTATCGTCGAGGTGCTGGGATCGATTCTGGCAATGCGTGAACAAAGGCTATCCCTCTATTACAAGATCAGTAAGTTAAGTTCAGAGATGACCCTGGAATTACTCAGCACCCAAGAGATTCTGGAACGGTTCAAGACATTGATGGGGTTTGAACTGACTTTGATCGAGAAAGATAAACGTTACCCAATCAGTACGAACCCGGTTTTAGCGAAATTTACTCTTGTAGAAGCATTGCCCATCTTTGTTTCAGAGTATATGACCTTTGATTATCGACGCTTTTCATGCCAGTACGAAAAGTTTCTCAATCTGAAAGACCAATGTGTGTTATTGGTCGATTTTTCTACCAGTGAAGAAACCGAAGCCACTCTCGTTATCCATGAAAAACCAGAAAGGAGGATCGACGAAGATGACATTATGGTGGTTGAGAATCTGGTCCGGTGCCTGCAATTGAATTTGCTGCGCAAATCGCTGGGTAAACAAAAGAAAATGATGAACACGAATTCTCTGGTGAACGATCTATTGCGGGGTTTGGTGAATGAACCGGCAGAATTTGATTCGGTTTGTGCAGATCTGAAGATTGATCCTGATTCAAATTGTCAGGTTTTGACTTTTGACTATTATTATCCACGTGAAAATGATCTGATCGCACTCTTTGAGATTAAGGATCACATTCGGGCAGAAATTAAACGAATTCACCATAACCTGGTTTACTATATTACGCCCAGATATGACCAGTATATTTTTACTTTTGCGAATCAATCCTCTCGCTTTGTTGAAAAAAGTATGATC
>JAAZOQ010000237.1 GCA_012797695.1 Anaerolineaceae bacterium
ACGGATGTTGCGGCCATTGCGGCCCACGATACGGCCCTTCATCTCTTCATTAGGCAGAGAAACGATCGAGGTGGAAACACTGACCACGTGTTCAGAGGCCACCCGCTGGATGGCATCGGAGATGATCTCGCGGGCGCGTTTCTCACCTTCAGCACGGGCTTCGCTTTCGATCTGGCGAATGATGCGGGCCATATCATTGCGGGCCTCTTTTTCCGCTTCACCCAGCAGCACCTGTTTGGCTTCATCCATGCTCATCTGGCTGATGCGCTGCAATTCCTCGAGTTGATCGCTGTACATCTTCTCAATATCATTGGCGCGTTTATCCATCGCACTCTGGCGCTTGTTCAGGTTCTGTTCGCGCTGCTCCAAACGCTCAATGCGGTGGTCCAGTTCGGCACGACGCTTCTGCAAGCGGTCGTCCTCGCGCAAAATATCCGAGCGGCGGCGTTGTACTTCTGCTTCGGAATCCTGCATCACTTTCAAAGCCTTGTCACGGGCTTCAATTTCGACAGTCTTCGCCTTTTCAACGGCCGCTTTGATGACGTTATCGGCCTGGGCCTGCTGTTCGGCTTTGAATTTGTCGGTAAAAACCTTTACCAGAATCAAAGTCAGAACGGCGGCCAGAACCAGGGCGCCTGCACCGATTAGAATGATCATTAGTCCTGTTTGCATAATATTTTCTCAACTTCCTCATTTTTCATCAGATATTTGCCCGGCTATTTCAGATTCCCAGATCGAACGGACGACAGGAGCAACGGTTCCATAAGAGAAACCACGCCGCAATAAAAAGGCGCTCATCTTCTTCCGGAATTCCGGCCAATCAAGGTCGGAATATTTCCGAATTTGCTGCATTGCTGCCTGCGTAGCCAGTTCATCATCCTCTGCTGAACCGAGCAGGGCTTGATCAATTTGGTCCTCCGCAACCCCTTTTTGACGAAGCTCCATCCGAATCAGCCGACGGCTGCGCGGATGATAAGTATTGCGGTTTTCGACCCAGAGAAGGGCATAATGACTATCTTCTACCAGACCGGCCTGAGTCAAACGATCGACAACTTCCTCGACCCGGGTGGAAGAGAATCCCTTCTCTATCAGTTTTTGGCTTATTTCATGGGAAGTTCTTTGCTGGTGGTTGAGTAGAATCAATGCCCGTTGATAAGCTACTTCACTTTCATCCTGCTCACGCAACGAGTTGATCTTCTCTTCACTTAATCGCTGCCCGATTTGTAACCAGGCCGCGGTAATTCTTGAAAGACCAAAGGCATATTCGCCATCCAGATAAACACTAACTCGCTCTGGATTCTTTTTTTGCGCTTTTATGCCAGTAATCTCTCTCTCCACCATAAAAAAACAGCCAAAAACAGAAGTCAGTTTTGGCTGTCCAATTCAAAAAACAAATTTTCAGAGAAATTTGAAAAAACAGTTACTTTTGTGAATCCATGCGAAAGAATAAGGCAGAACAGAGTTCATTCTGACCTTGATCCATCCCGCGGAATGAAGAACGAGTCAATGAAATGCATAATGCTTGGGGGAGTTTTCCCCAAACATCTTGTGCTGTCGGCATTGAGTTTTTCACTTCCCTTAAAAGTAACATCCAAACTCCATCTGGAGCGATAAAACATCGACTGATTTTTTGAATTGGCCAGCACCATTTGAGACCCCACCTCAAATGGAAAACTTTCTAATAACGAATTATACATGAAATTTAACATTTCATCAATTAATTCTTAACATTTGTAATATTTCCTCATCCGGGCTGAAAAGAGCGATTACAATTTAAATACCGTCTAGAAAGGATCTGTCATGGCAAAGATTACCCCGCAAGAAGCTCTCGATTACCACCATTTAAATGGAATCCCGGGAAAGCTATCGGTCGTCCCCACCAAACCACTGTCTACCCAGCGCGACCTTTCCCTGGCTTACACTCCCGGGGTAGCCACCCCGGTGCTGGAAATCGAAAAGGATGCCAGCACCGCCTATGAATACACCAACAAAGGCAACCTGGTCGGAGTGATCTCCAATGGCACGGCCATTTTAGGGTTAGGCAACCGCGGAGCGCTGGCCTCCAAGCCAGTGATGGAAGGAAAAGGGGTACTGTTCAAGAAATTTGCCGGCATCGACGTGTATGACATTGAAGTCAATGCCACCGACCCCGAAGTCTTCATGCAGGTCGTCAAAACACTGGAACCCACCTTTGGGGGGATCAACCTCGAAGATATCCGTTCACCGGAGTGTTTTGCCATCGAAACCCAATTGCAAGAACAGATGTCCATCCCGGTGTTCCACGATGACCAGCACGGCACAGCCATCATCTTGGGCGCCGCGCTGCTCAACGCCCTCGAAATCACCGGCAAAAAGATTGATCAGATCAAGGTGGTCTTTTCGGGTGCCGGCGCGGCCGGAATCTCGTGTGCGCGCCAGCTGGTGAAGCTGGGGGTACCCCAGCGAAACATCTGGATGTGCGACATTCAAGGGCTGGTCTATGTCGGCCGTACTGAACTGATGTTCCCAGAAAAAGAAGCTTTTGCCAACGGCAGCTCCCCCGCTCTGCTCAAAGAGGTACTGGCAGGAGCTGATGTATTCATCGGGGTTTCCGTCGCCAACATCGTCGGCCCAGAAATGCTGCGCTCGATGGAAAAAGAGCCCATCATTTTCGCCATGGCCAACCCCGACCCAGAAATCGAGTTCGAGCTGGCTAAAGCCACCCGCCCAGATGCCATCGTCGCGTCTGGCCGCTCAGACTACCCGAATCAAATCAACAACGTGCTGGGTTTCCCATTCATCTTCCGCGGCGCACTGGATGTGCGCGCCACCCGCATCAATGATGAGATGAAGATCGCCGCCTCTCACGCGCTGAGTATGCTGGCGCACGAGCCAGTACCCGCTGCAGTGCTGAAGGCCTATGGGCTGAGCAGTCTGGAATATGGACGAGAATACATCGTGCCCAAACCTCTCGATCCGCGCGTCATGGAGTGGGAATCGACTGCCGTGGCTGAAGCAGCCCTGCGTAGCGGCGTGGCTACACGCTCACTCGATCTGACACAGTATCGGGAATCGCTGCGCAAGAAGTCGGAAGAACTTATTTAGCCAATTGCCGAAGTATGCTAAAATCAAACTATGGAGTCTGAAAAGAAGCTTCTTTCACCTGAACAAATTCACCAACGGCAAAGTTGGCTGCAAATCTGGCTGCCACTGATCCTCGTTATGCTCATTGCCGGTGGGCTGTTAGCTTTGCTGCTCATCACCAGCGGGAATGGGCAAGGCTCGCTCAATCAATGGTCCGCGATCTCGCTCATTGTTCTCATTTTCCCGGCGTTGCTGCTGTTGCTGCCCATCGTGGTCTTGCTGTTCTTTCTGATCAAATGGGTAAGCCAGGGAAACCACGCTTTGCCCAAAGTGGGTATCGCAGCGCGCGAAAAAGTCAGCAGGGTGAGTCAAAAAATCCAGAACGGGGCCAATCAGGTCATCGATTTCTTTCTGAGAATTGCATCTTTTCTGGATACTCTGAAATCACTTTTTTCGCGAAAAGCAGAATAACTCAAGCCGATCCAGATGCAGGAGACCTTTATGAATGAAAGCGCAAAAAAACAAACGGCAACCTATATCCTAGGTGGAGTCTTAGGCTTATGTGTTGGACTGGCAGCGTCTTACCTCTTTCTGAAGAACCAGGAATCTACTGAAGAAAACCAGGCTCTTTCCTCTCGAGATGGATTGAAAATAGGTTTGGGGCTGGTCTCTTTCTTAAAACAAATCGCCGATCTCGGCCATAAATAATACTTTCTTTGCCCCTCTCGCGAGGGGATTTTTTTCAGGCTTTCTACATGGGACAAAATAACATCGTCAGCCTGCTCATTGCGGGCGAGCTAACCGAAGATTTCATCATCGACCTGAACGGGAAAGCCAGAAACCGAGTAGCTGGAGGTTCGGGCGCTTACGCCTGCGCCGGCGCCCGTTTCTGGAATGACCGCATCGGTTTGATCAGCCGGGCCGGCAAGAGTTTCCCAGAAGAATGGCTGACTCAGTTCCGCAAAAAAGAGATCGATACTCACGGCGTGCTGAGATTGGCACAGGATTATGACCAACGCAGACACTTCTTCTGGCGAGAAAATGATGCATTCACCAATGACAACCCTATTCTCGGCTATGCCCGATATGGGTTGACCTTTCCCCACGAACTTCTGGGATACGCGCCAGTCAAACTGGAAACCATTGATCAAATGTGGAAGAACACTTCTCCACGACTCAACCCCACCTTTCCGCAGGAATATCTGGATGCGAAAGCGGCACACATTGCCCCGATATCTTTCCCTGCTCAAGTCAAACTGCTTAATTTGCTGCAGAAGGGTTCGCTGAACACGATCACCCTCTCTGCCTCAGATGATGCCATGATTCCCGAAGTGATCTCAGAATTACCGGGGATCCTTTCGGGGTTATTTGCATTTTTTGCCACTGAGAAGCAACTGATATCACTTTACAAGAACAAAGCCTGGAATGTATGGGAAATGGCCATGGACCTGGCAGCAATGGGAACCTCGATCATTGTGATCCATCGGGGAGATAAAGGCTACTGGCTTTATGATCGCAACAGCCAGAAAAAGTATTCGCTGCCCTTTTACCCGACTCGCTGGATTGACCCTACCGGCATTAAAGATGTTTTCGCCGGCTCTTTTCTAGCAAAATTCAAGCAGGAATATGCCCCGATCGACGCATTTTTGTATTCAGCAGCCGCCGCTTCAGTTGCTGTCGAAGGAACCGGTCCGTTCTATCTTCTGGATAGCTTTCCTGGGCTGATCGAAGCCCGGGTAGAGGTACTTAAAAATATGTTGTCCACAGTTTAAGCGCTGGGAGGAGAATTCTATGGATGCACTGATGCAGTTCGAAATTTTGATCACCCTTTTCTTTCAACACCTGGGAACCTGGCTGGCATTACCTTTCAAAGCCGTTACGTTTCTAGGCACCGAAGAATTTTATTTGCTGGTGCTGCCTGCCCTGTACTGGTGCGTGGATGCAACCGTTGGGTTTCGCATGGCAGTGATGCTGGTGTTGACCGGCAGTCTGAATGGATACTTCAAGGCCCTCTTTCACAGCCCACGCCCTTACTGGGTCGATGCCCGCGTCAAAGCCTATGCCAGTGAAACCTCATTTGGCCTACCTTCGGGGCATTCTCAGAATTCTGCGGCCCTGTGGGGAATTCTGGCCGCCAGCTTCAAGAAAAAATGGCTGACCATCGTCAGCATCATCGCTATCTTTCTCATTGGCCTCTCGCGCATTTATCTGGGAGTGCACTTCACCCGGGATGTCTTGTGTGGCTGGCTCATCGGCACTTTATTGGTCTTTGCTTACCTGTGGCTGGAAAAACCCATCCGGCGCTGGTTGGCCCCGCGTTCATTGGGATATCAGATCACGGTCGCCTTCCTCGTCTCTTTGTTGTTGATCGGTATCGGACTGGGAATCACCCACTTTGCCAGCTCCTGGCCAATCCCCAATGAATGGGTCAACCAAGCGATCCAATCTGGAGAAATGGCTCCCGATCCCTACAACATCGATGGATACTTCACCATTGCTGGGGTTTGGTTCGGCTTTGCCGGTGGTTACGCCTGGTTGCTCCATAAAAAAGGAACGCTGTCGATCAGCGGGAAAACCGGGAAACGGATCACCCGGTATTTGCTGGGGCTGGTGGGCGTAGTGATCATCTACGCCGGGCTCAAATTGATCTTCCCTACTTCACCCGACTGGCTGGGATACACTTTCCGCTACATTCGTTATGCTCTGCTCGGGCTGTGGGTATCTGCTCTGGCTCCCCTGCTCTTCGAAAAATTGCATCTGGATCAATAATTTGCATCTTTTTCGCACAAAGCACGTATAATTAACAAAAGGATTAGTGAGAGAGGAGCTATGCGAAGTTTTGGAAAATTCGTTTTAGGCGCTGTATTAGGGGGACTGGTGGGAAGCACAATTGCACTGCTCTTCGCGCCAGTCGCAGGACCGCAGTTGAGAATGCGGGTGTATGACTATTGCACCAACATCCG
>JAAZOQ010000238.1 GCA_012797695.1 Anaerolineaceae bacterium
AGCTCAGTAAATGCTTTTTGGATGATCAATTCAGTGCGAGTGTCAACACTGCTGGTCGCTTCATCCAGAATCAGCATGGGAGGGTTTACCAGCATGACCCGGGCGATTGTCAATAATTGTTTTTGCCCCTGCGAGAATTGATCACTGGAATCATCGATGACAGTATCATAACCTTGTGGCAGGCGACGAATAAAACTGTGAGCATTGACCGCTTTGGCGGCAGCGATGATCTCGTTTTCTGTGGCGTCAGGTTTACCATAAGCCAGATTTTCACGTACAGTCCCGGTGAAAAGCCAGGTATCCTGAGGTACCATTCCGAAGCTTCGGCGTAAGCTATCTCGCGAGATGCTTTGAATATTGGTGCCGTCGATAGCGATCGTGCCGCTATCGATTTCATAGTAACGCATCAATAAATTGATGAGGGTGGTTTTCCCTGCACCTGTATGACCAACAATGGCGATGCGGCTGCCAGGCTTGACCGTCAAGCTGAAATCTTGAATCAATGGATGGTGAGGATTGTACGAAAAATCAACATGCTCGAAAGAAATCTTGCCTTGCGTAGGAAGTACTTTTAGTTCTCCGAAGCTATCTGGTGATTCTTCAGGCAGATCGAGAATAGCGAAAATCCGTTGGGCAGAGGCAAAGGAGGCCTGAATTTGCGTGATGACTCCGGTAATCTCATTAAAGGGACGGGCGAATAGATTGGAATAGATCAAAAAGCTGGAAATCTCTCCAATAGAAATCTTTCCATGGATAGCCAGAATGCTTCCAAAGATGCCAACGGCAGAGTATGTTAAGTTATTGACCAAACGTGTCGAGGGGTTGGTTAGTGAAGAAAAGAATTGCGCTTTCACTCCAATTTTATAGAGGGAATCGTTGAGGCTCATAAATTGTTGGGCAGAGCGGGCTTCGTAAGAGAAAGCCTTGACGACTTCTTGACCACCAATGATCTCTTCAATGTAGCCATTCAGGGTGCCCAGACTTTTGGCTTGCTGCTTGAACATTTGCTGGGTGCGACGGGTAACAAAACGGGCAATCAAAAAAGAGAGCGGCGCAGAAAGGAGTACCACGATCGTCATACTGGGATTGAGGTAAAGCATGAACCCGAGTGCCCCCAGAATTGTAAATATCCCAGTGATCAGAGTGGAGATACCTTGCAGCAGTCCATCAGAGATTGAATCAATATCATTTACAAAACGGCTGATGGTATCTCCGCGGGGGGTATTATCAAAGAATTTTAAAGGCAGTTGATTCAATTTTTCGAACAGATCTGCCCGCATGTCATTGACACTGCGGTAGGCGATCTGGTTGGTGAGCGAGGTGAGCAGCCAGCTGAAAAGGCTTGCGACGAGATAAATAAGCAGCAGAATAGATAATATGCGAAGAATGGAAGGAAAATCAACCTGGCCAGAATCTTTCATGAAGTCGATCGCTTTCCCGATGAGCATTGGTCCTAGCAAGGTAGCAATTACGCTCAAAAGTGCTGAAAGAATGGAACCCAACAATAAAAGGGGGTGCCTGGTCATGTAAGAGAAAAACTTGCGAAATTGTGGATGGGTCATGCAACACCTTCTGAACCGGCAAGCTGGGATCGATAGATCTCTTGATAAATACGGCAAGTATTCATCAATTCGTCATGAGTTCCAATGCCAGCCATATGGCCATCATCTAATACCAGAATTCTGTCTGCTTGTTGAATCGTGCTGATGCGCTGTGAAACCATCAAAAGAGTCAAGTTGTGACTGCTTCGACGAATTGCCTGTCTGAGCGCTGCTTCAGTTGCGAAATCCAGCGCGCTGGCAGAATCGTCAAGGATCAGGATCTGGGGATGGCCTACCATTGCCCGGGCGATGGTCAATCGCTGCCTTTGCCCGCCAGAAAGATTTGTTCCACCACGAGTGACTGGAGCGTCGTATCTGCCGGGTAAATCGATGATGAACTCGTGTGCCTGGGCTATTTTTGCCGCAGCAGCCACTTCTTCTATACTGGCATTGGGGTTTCCCCAACGAATATTTTCAGCAACGGTTCCAGTAAAAAGGACAGCCTTTTGAGGTACAAAGCCAATTTTCTGACGTAACTCATGAAGCGGAAAATCTTTGATATTTATTCCACCAATCAAGATTTCTCCATCTGTGACATCATAGAACCGTGGAATAAGATTGACGAAAGTTGACTTTCCGGAACCGGTACCGCCAATGATCCCCAGGGTTTCTCCTTGAGCCACACGGATGGATAGGTTACTCAAGGCTCGAT
Source organism: Anaerolineaceae bacterium (assembly GCA_012797695.1). Classification (GTDB taxonomy): domain Bacteria; phylum Chloroflexota; class Anaerolineae; order Anaerolineales; family Anaerolineaceae; genus UBA6107. The sequence continues at coordinate 2,254 of JAAZOQ010000238.1, forward strand.
CACCGGTAGGGTTGTATCCAAAAGAAACATTTCTGAATTCGATCAACGGGGCAGAGGTATTTACGGGGACGACACTCTCTGCTGAGTTTTCAATGATGGAACTGGAGGTTGTCAGCACTTCAGTGACACGTTTGGCGGAGGCGTAAGCTTTCGTAAAGATGATCACCAGATTGGAGACGACGATCAGCGCCAGCAGAATCTGAGTGAGGTAATTCACGAAGGCAATAATGTCTCCCTGCGAGAGAGTGCCCGAATTGATATGGATGCCTCCCAACCAGAGGATGGCCAGAATTGCCAGATTCATTACCAGTGTGGTCAACGGATTGAGCAAAGCAGAAATTTTTCCGACTCGAACGGCGGTTATGGTCAGATCGTCATTTGCTGTTTCGAATTTCTGCTGTTCATTCCTTTTCTGGGCAAAGGCTCGGATGATGCGAACTCCTGAAAGATTCTCTTCGAGAATTTGAGCGATACGATCCATTTTCTGTTGGTATTTTGTGTAGAGCGGAGAAGTCTTGTTAATGATCAGGTAGAGGACCAGGCCCAAGAAAGGTGTAGCGGCGATCAGAATCAACGCTAAACGAAAATCAAGAATCATTGCCATGATCATCGCTCCAATGCAGATGAAAGGAGCCCGGATTACCAAACGGATGAGCATGGCTACAGCGAGCTGTAGCTGGTTGACGTCATTGGTAATGCGGTTGATCAGAGTCGAGTTCCCCCAGTGGTTAATTTCTGCATGTGAAAGTGAAAAAATATGGGTGAACATTGCATTGCGCAGGGTAGTGCCAAACCCCTGCGAAGTACGAGCGGCAAAGTATTGACAAACTAAAGAGCTGCAGAACCCTAGCAATGACATTGCCAGCATCACAAATCCCATTTTGATTACATACGCGGTGTTGTGTTGGTTAACACCATTGTTGATTATTAAAGCCAGAATGGTGGGTAAGAGGAGTTCAAAGATTGCCTCGATCAACTTGAATATTGGCCCGAGGATGACTTCTTTTTTGTAGGGTTTTAAATAGCCGATGAGTTCAGACATGCTGTTTCTTTCTGACCAGAGGGATAAGAAAATGGACGGTAAAAATTGTAGCGCAGAAATAGCTATATGATAAATATCTATATCGTATGTATACTATATAGAAAGAATATGTGAGATAACATGGATACTCGTCGATTGAAATACTTTCTTGCAATAGCTGAAGAAGGTCAAATTTCTTCCGCTGCAAAGAAATTACATATTGCACAGCCGCCATTAAGTCAGCAACTCAAACAATTCGAAGAAGAATTGGGGGTTACACTCTTTGAACGTGGCTCCAGAAGGATGAAACTTACCCCTGCTGGTGAGATCTTGTTGATCCGCGCACGGCAAATACTGGAACTCTCTGACGTGGCAGTTAAAGAACTCAAGGATTATTCCAGAGGGTTGAATGGGACTCTTTATCTGGGGACAGTTTCTTCATCGGGAGGGGTGCTGTTAAATGAAAGAGTAATGCAGTTTCATCACAACTATTCTGGAGTAAAATTTGAGATTTTTGAGGGGAATACTTTCACGCTGATCGATCTGCTCAACAAAGGAATCATTGAGATTGGTATTGTCCGGACGCCGTTCACGGCGCTTGGATTCGAGTGCCGGTATGCCGAGCCGGAACCTATGATTGCAGCAATGGCCCCGGAATTTGATTGGGGGATGGAGAAGACGAGAATTCCTATAGCCGATCTGGCAGGAAGGCCGCTGATCGTTTATCGTCGTTTTTTGAGGCTGATCCATGATACCTGCCTGGAGCAGGGTTTTGAGCCGGATTTCTTCTGCAAAACCGATGATGCGCGAACTGCGCTCTTATGGGCGAATGCTGGACTGGGAATAGCGATTCTGCCTCGTTCCGCTTTTGGTTTGGCTGATAACAGCCGCCTGATCTATAAAGAAATCGCGTGTGATGAATTACAAACCCGGATCGCTGCAATTTGGGAAAAAGATAAATATATTTCAACCCTGGCTAAAAATTTTATTGAATGTTTTGGCGGTGAGTAGTGTCTGCGAGCGCCCCCGGGGAGGCTCGAACTCCCAACCTACTGATTCGAAGAACCGTCCTGGGGAGTCCATGCCGTATATGTGGGGGAATAGAGTATGTGGGGTAGCATATATGGGGGTAAAAAACGTCCAGGAAGTCCATTTTTGGCACTAAATCCACACGTTTTGCACGTTTTTTGCACGTTTTTTTGGTAACTCACAAGAATTTTGCAGCATTCCCGTTTTTCTCGAATTCGTACAGGTGCGGCCAAACCTTATGAAGGAGGTCGCAAATGTCGATCCAATCAACACGAGCTAGAGAAAAGCTCGTACTCTCAATCCATTTCACCCTTTATCCAGGGGTGGATGACAAATTCATACGTTTCATTCAAACAACACCCCGGCGCAACCTGGCCAGGCGGGTTTGCGAAGCCATGGATGCGTATCTCAGTTTAGCTCACCAAAATGATCTAGAAAAGCGGTCATTGGAGGTGAACCATGAAT
>JAAZOQ010000239.1 GCA_012797695.1 Anaerolineaceae bacterium
CACGAGTGCCTGTAAATCTTTGAAACTGGCTGGTGGCGGGGTCCAAAGGACAGGTTTTTCACGTAAGCAGTACTCTGCAATAAGTTGGGCATCTGCTTTATCGGTCTTATTACGTCTCAATTTGCTATTGGCATAATGCTTGATCCTGGCCGGGTTTACCACACTCACTGGATATCCTTGAGTAAACAAATATTCGGCCACTCTATCACCATACTGGCCGGTGGCTTCCAGACAGACATGCACATTTGAATTAGTCTGTTTTCTCAACCACAGTTCCAGTTGCTCATGTCCTTTTGAGGTGTTTGAAAATTGACTGTAGTTCATATGAACCCCATCCGAGAGGGCAATATCCAGAGTTTCTTTGGCTACATCAATTCCGAGAACTTGTTGTTCCATTTGCATTCTCCTTTGGTACACTAGGTTGTAGACGCTGATCAGACCAGCCTATTCCAGGTCTACCTTGTGAATGCAAGCTCTTCTCAGACTGGCTAAAGGGTGAGAGGCTTCAGATGCTGTTCGACCTTGATTTAGGTTCAGAAGGCGGGGATCTTATCTACAACACAGGCTTTATGCCCAAGGGTGCGTACAGATTCTCCCGTCTTTGTCTGATCAGCGTCCTTTACCTCTTCATTATCCTTTAACTACCATGATACAAGGGTGCGGTGCCACTGCACCCTACTACTGTTATTTTAAGAAATCCAGGGTTCGCTGCCAGGCCAGTTCTGCGGCGGATGGAACGTAGGCGTCGCTGCGATCGGGTTCGCTGAACCAGTGGCCCGTGCCCGGGTAGCGGAAGATCTGGGCCGGGCGCCCAGCCTGCTGCAGGGCGGCGGCGAGAGCGTCCACGGATTCAGCCGGCTCGTAGGGATCGTTCTCGGCGAAGTGCCCCTGATAGCTGGCCCGTGCTTTCGTATAATCCAGAGCGCCGGTGCCGTAGAAGACGACCACTTTGCTCACCAGGTCAGGGCGGGTATTGGAGAGGACCAGCGCAAAATACGCGCCCAGCGAGTAGCCGATGATGGCCAGCGGCTGCCCGGTCGGGGCAGCGGCACGCTGCAAAAAGTCTGCGGCGGCCACGATCTCGGCAAAGGCCTCCTTGGTGCGGGTATCCAGGGCATGGCTCAGGGCCTCGGCTTCGGGGATGGTCGTGGCGATCTGGCCGTGATACAGGTCGGGGGCAAAGGCGCTGTAGCCGGCCGTGGCCAGCCGGTCGCACACTCCGCGCAGGGTACCGTTCAATCCCCACCACGGATGCAATACCAGTACGCCGCGTCTGCTGCCGGACTTGGGTTGGGCGAAATATCCTTCTGGAACAGCGTTCTCGGTCATGGAAGCTCCTTTCTCATTGCTTTTATTATAGAACAAATGCGCCAGAAAGTGTCCCGACAGTTTTGCTCAATGCCAGCCGCATTTCTCGATTTGTATTTACAATAAGAGGGTAGCCATCTTCGTTCTCTTCAAGGAGGCCTATGCCGGTCTGGATGCTCCCGCCCAAAAAATATCACTTCTGGTTCACGCTGCTGCTGACAGCGGTCTGCACAGCGGTTTTTCTCTATGGCTCGGCGGCGCTGCGCGGCTGGTATATCGATGACGCGGTGATCTCCTTCGCCTACGCGCGTAATCTGGCGGCGGGCAACGGCTGGGTTGGCCAGCCGGGCATGGCACGGGTGGAGGGCTTCTCGAATCCGCTGTGGACGCTGCTGCTGGCGCTGCTTTCCTGGCTGGGGGCGGACCTCTTCACGGCGGTGAAGATCATGGCGGCTGTGTTTGCGGTGGGGGTGCTGTGGCTGGCCTTTCGCATCACGGAACGGCTGACGCGCAACTGGGTGCTGGCCCTGGCCGCGGCACTGTGGATCGCTCTGCAGCCGGCCTGTGGTATATGGTTTACCTCGGGGCTGGAAAATCCGCTGTACGCTTTTCTGATCCTGCTGCTGGTCTGGCTTACCCTGCAGGAAGCGACGCCGCGGCGGGCGCTGGCCGCGGGAGCAGTGGCTGCGCTGGTGGGGCTGACCCGCCCGGAAGGGGCCGTTTTTCTCTTGATCTATCTGGTACCGCACCGGCGCTACTGGCAGGCTTTTCTGGCGGGCTTTGTGCCGCTCTACGGCGGCTACGAACTCTTTCGCTGGCTCTATTTTGGCGCACCTCTGGCCAATACTTATTATATGAAAGCGGGCGGAGCGCGCTCGCTGGCCAAGACAGCCGTGGACTTGCTCAACAACGGGCTGACCCTGCTGATCGATCTTTTCGGACGGGTGGGGATGTGGTTCGTGCCCATCCTGCTGCTGTGGGGGCTGGTGCTGGTGGCCATGAAGCGCGGTCTGACACGGGAACGCCGCTGGCTGTTGGGGGCGGCCGGGTTGGCTCTGGCGGTGTATCTGCTGCTTCCACCCGACTGGATGAAGGAGCTGCGCTTTGCAACTCCCTTCCTGGTGCTGTTCCCGATCTTGATGGCGGTGCTCATCGATCAATGGGC
>JAAZOQ010000240.1 GCA_012797695.1 Anaerolineaceae bacterium
ATTCCCTGAACTTTGAGTCATGAAGGCCCGGTTGAGGATAAAATCCGAATCTTGTGCGGAAGTCGGAAAATAGGTGAACAAGCCCACTGTCATTGCTTTTACATCAGTATATTGTTTGGTAGTGCGGTTGTAAAGACGCAGTAGCACAGGGTCGCCTACCTGGATATTGTACTTTTCAGCTTGTTCCACCGAAATGATCACGCCATTAGGTGTATTCGCGAGCGCATCCAATACCTGATGAGCTGAACCTGACGCGTAATTTGTAGTGCGGTTGCGCATGGCGTCAATCGTTTTGGGCGATGATCCGTCCACAAAGAAACTGTCAGGGAGGTAGGCTACTTTACCGAAGGAAGCCACATCGATGCCGTAAACGGTATTCTTTTCTGAACCAACCAAGGCTTGTGGATCACGAGCCACCCCTGAAACACCGGTGACACCTGGAATTTGAAGTTTTGTGGCAAAATCTGGTAATTGAGGGGTATTGAGGGCAGGTGTAAAGCGTATATCGGACCCGACTATGTATTGAGAATCCAATTGTTTTTCCTGGGTATAGGTTTGCTGGAAAAGCGCTAAGCTGATACCGAAAGAAAGCGTTAAGGCGATTACTGTCGTAGCTGCGCTGATGCGCGCTGTGCGGCGGGCGATGGATTTTCCTGCGATTTCACCGATATCTCCAAACATCCGGCGAAACAAAGATGCCAAAGGACGAGAGGCAGTTGCCAAGCCTCCTTCAACCAGTCGCAGAGTTAACAGCGTCAATCCGATCCAGGCGAAGAATGGAGAAAGGAAGATATAAAAGGATAATGAAATTGCAGCGCCTTCATTACCGGTAGGTTTAAAACCACCATTGAGTTGAGTGATAGCTAACACCACGGCCGCAGCAACTAGAAGGATCACATCGAGGTAAGCGCGCTTCCAAAAAGGCGGCTGCTCTACCCTCCTAACAGTACGGCGTTCCTGGGTAATTTCGCTTTGGAGTGTTCCAAAAGTAGGTAGGAATGCTGCTAAAAACGTAAGTGTCAACCCGGCGAGAAGTGCGATCCCGGCTGAATTGGCGAACATCCCCCAATCAAAGCTTGCTGAAAATGGATTGATCCCGGCAGTTACTTGAGATCCGGCACTTATCAGTAAGATCAGCAAGCCAAATAACAACCCAAGAACTGAACCACCCACTGCCAGGAACAAGGATGTCACGGCTAGAATGGATGTAATCTGTTTGGGCGTAGCGCCGCGAGTACGCAGTAAACCTATTTCACGGCGCTGGGCATCTGCAAATAGTTCTGCGGCGAATTTGGCCAGGTAAGCAGCTAAAGCAACTCCTGGTAAACCCAGGAAAATAAAAAGTATTTTTGCTGAGAGTACATCCGCTTTTGCCGTTTTGAACGCGCCCGACAAATTGTCTACTGCCTTGATCTGACCTGGGAACTGGCGTTCCAACTGTCGGCGCAAGCTGTCAGTCTGCACAGCAGCTTTGGTTGGATCTGAAGTGAGCATGGAACGGTCGATCTTGATATGTACCTGTTGGTCTAGCAGGATCGCACCAACAGGCAAGGTGGTCGGTGGGTTTGCAACCAAGGGAACCAGTTTGGATTCCAAATTTGCGCGGAACCAGTTAATATCTACGAACGCTACATCAGCGACAATGGCATTTTCGTTTTCAGTGGCTGTTGCAAACAAGGCATCGGCGTTATCCATATTGACGATTCCGCTGACAGGAAGTGTAACAGGCTGGTCAATACCAGCAAATGTGAATTGAACTTGATCACCCACTTTCAAATTTTGGGCAATTGCCATAGCTTCACTGATGAGCGCCCCATTGGGGTTGAGTGATCCTTCACTTAGCCGAAGCACGTCGAAGGTCTGCAGGTAAGTTGGAGAGATTGCAAACAAGCGACCGGATGGAGAGACCTGCGTTCCTCCAAGTTTGACTGCCGATAGAAAATCCGCAGTGGTCACAGGTTCGACGGCAGCAATCCCCTTTTGTGTGGAGAAATTCGTAACCACATCAGCCATATTCACATCTGGCGATGTCGCATGAGCTACCAGGTCAATTTGAACCGGAGCTAATGCTGTGGCTGTCATCTGACGAGTAGTTACATCCACAAAAAACAAAATACCAGCAAACAACCCGACTGCTAACGCCAAACCGAACAGGTAAGTCGCTGTGCGGCGCGGATTACGGGTCACTAATTTCCATGCATAGGTAAGGTTCATAATAGTCCCTCAACTTCAAAGTTTGACTCACTTACTATTTGACCATCTCGTAGTGTTAATTTACGATCAGCCTGATCAGCAACCTCAGGATCATGAGTGACCATCACGAGTGTCAAGCCTTGATCGTGAGTCAATTTGATCAATATATTGATAATTTCAGCACTAGTAGCACTATCTAAATTTCCAGTTGGTTCATCTGCAAGCAGGATCAGCGGATCATTTGCTAATGCACGCGCGATTCCCACACGCTGCTGCTGACCACCTGATAATTCATCAGGAAGATGGTCTGCTTTTTCAGCTAATCCGATTTGATTCAGGAGTTCATCAGCTCTCATTTTACGTTCTGAGAGGGATTTGCCTCCCAGAAGTAATGGAAATTCAATATTTTCACGAGCAGTCAAAACTGGAAATAAATCGTGCCGTTGGAAGATGAATCCCATCTTCTGTCTACGCAGCGAAGCCAGCTGTTCTTCTGTGAAATCAGCCAGGTTTTGTTCATCCAGTAACACTTTGCCTTTTGTAGGTTGGTCAAGCCCGCCTAGAAGGTTAAGTAAGGTGGATTTTCCACAACCACTTGGACCAACAATCGCGACAAACTCACCTTTCTGTATGGAAATATCTACCCCTCCCAATGCGATCACAGCATCTCGGCCCACCCGATATTCCCGGCGCAGTCCTATCGCCTCTAAAACTGTAGTTTTCATCATTAAATACTCCTAACTGTACCGGTGGTCTCGGTTAATTGCCCATCAATGATATGCACCTGACGATTTGCTCTGGCAGCGACCGTCTTATTGTGAGTCACGACGATTAAAGTTAATTTGTGTTCTGAATTTAATCCTGTCAAAAGCTCCATCACTTGGTCGGCGGTTGCCGTATCCAATTCACCTGTCAATTCATCTGCCAGAAGCAAATTGGGACGATTTGCCAATGCGACTGCAATGGCCACCCGTTGTCGTTCACCACCAGAAAGCATGCCGGGTTTGTGGTTTGCTCTATTTTTTAAACCTACTTCAAATAAAAGCGTACGAGCCTCTTGTGAGCAATTCTTACGCCCAGCTAACTGCATAGGCAGCATGACATTTTCCTGAGCGGTGAGAAATGGAACCAGGTTGTCTGTTTGAAAAACGACCCCAATTTGTCGACGGCGAAAAACCGTCCGTTCACTTTCACTCATTTTAGCGATATCTGAACCACTGATCAAAACACGACCGGCGCTAGGTATGGATAAACCACCCATAATATTCAGAAGTGTGCTTTTTCCTGCTCCTGAACGACCAGTGATGGCGATAAATTCCCCGGATTGCACTGTTAAACTCGCTCCCCTCAACGCCACCGTTTCGATGTCACCTTCTTTGTAAATTTTATAAAGATCCTGCAACTGTAAAGTATCCATGAGACGTATCCTTTGGGTTTAAAAAAGATCTGTGGGTTTTAAACCACAGATCTCAAAACCTGATTATTTGGTTAGCTTGAATGTCAATGCGATATCGCGCACGCCTTCACGGTCATAGTGATTATCAGGACCCACGACGGTTAGAATGGCAATTCGTCCATCAGCCAAAGGCATATAGTAGCGCTCGTTGTGTGCGGTAAAAGTTTTTCCAGTCACCACAGAGGTGCCATCAGCAGTAAATCCAAGAATAATGGCATCCTTTACTTCGGTGGATGCTTTCAGATCGATTTTTTTGAAGCCAGGAAAAGACGCAGTTAGAGTTGTAATATCGTTTTGAGCATAGGTCATTGCATCTGTTCCTGCTGCAGGTGTGACAAACTCGAGCGTCATCCAGTCATCGCCACCGACAAACTTGACGCCGCTGGTAAAGGCCGTATCCTGAGACCAGGTCCCTGGGTGACCAATGGCAAAACCCTGAGCGGCATCTGAGAAGGTTACAAGAGCGGCTTCGACGCCGCCTTCTCCGCCTTCATTAACAGGTGCGATTGTAGAATTGGTTTTTGGAGTAGATGCACAGGCTGTCAATACAACTGACACCAAAAAAACAACAACGATAAAACGGCTTAAACGATTGAACATGATTGAATCTCCTTTTTCCGGTTATTACAATCATGTTAATACCTGCTGATGAAGTGTTTATGAAGTCAAGATGAAGCCCTCTTCATCTTGACTCTACTTTTCGCAATTTTGAATATTGGAGCCAATAATCCCCCAGAATACAAACCGCCAACCATAAACCGCCGGCAGCCCACCCAGCCAGGACATCGGTTAAATAGTGAACCCCCAAATACAATCGGCTGAAACCAATTAATACAGAAATGACCACGGCAGCAGTTACTGTAAATGCCTTCCAATTCCTGCTTTTTATGTAAGTAAGTGCAATGTAGGCAACTGCTCCGTAAAATGCCAGCGAAATCATCGTATGCCCCGATGGAAAACTGTAACCGGTGTCCACCAGGAAAGCTTGTGGAAAGACGGGACGAGAGCGATGGAAAATATTCTTCAGTAGCAGATTGAGCATGGCGCTGCCACCAACCACCGAAAATAAGAGAAATAAATTATTCCAATTTTTTTGTTTTGCAAACCAGAATCCCAATAGACCAGTACCGATGGAAATGATTAAGGCATTTCCCAAAAAAGTGATTATCGAAAAAACATGATCACCAGAAAGGGAAGTTTGGGAAATCAACCAACTTCCGAACAATGGATCTAATGTAGATAGGGTTTCTCGATTTATCAAATCTTCAGCTAAAGAGGCAAACACCATCCCTGATATTAGTATCGTAATAACCAGTAGTCCAATTCTTAGCAAAGTAGATTTTTTAATTTTCATATTACTTTGTCAACTCCAGTAAAATGTAACCAAAAAGTTGTTCCGGATCCAATTTGACTGGAGGCTTCGATTGTCCCCTGATGGGTCCTTACGATTTCATGAACGATCGCCAGCCCTAATCCAAAACCCTGGGTCGTGCGCGACTCGTCCACCCGATAAAAACGCTCGAAAATATGAGGAAGATGTTTTTGGTCAATCCCACGGCCGGTATCAGAAATGAGGATATCAATATCTTGTCGATTAGATCGCCTGGCAGTTACGGAGATCTCTCCTTTGTCTGTATACTTAATGGCATTATCCAGCAGATTGACAAATGCTCGAATCAAAGCATCGCTGTCACCCATGATAAAAAGATCGCTCTGGATATCCGATTTAACGATTAACCCCTTGGATTCAGCCAAAGGGCGTAAGGATTCACTGACATCAATTAGCAAGTTGGATAGATTCACTTCTTCATAAGGTGTAGCGGGTCGCGCGTCACCACGAGCGATATAAAGCAAATCCTCGGTTAAAGCCCGCAGTCGATCTGTCTCTTCCGATAAATCATCCATTGCCGTTTCATATTCTTCCGGGGGTCGTTTTCTTTCACGAGTCACATTCAGGATCGCTTGCATGGCAGCCAAAGGTGTGCGCAGTTCGTGTGAGGCATCTGAAGTAAATTGGTGTTCACGATTAAATCCTTCTTCAAGACGTGAGAGCATGTTGTCAAAAGTTGTGGCTAGACGTCCAATTTCATCATCATTTCCCTGCAGATTAAGGCGAGCTGATAGATCTTCTGTAGAAATTCTTTGTGCTGTTTGGGTGATTTGATCAATTGGGGATAGAGCTCGCGCCGCCAGAAAATAACCACTGAGCGCTGAAACGATCAAGAGTACAGGAATACTAATTAACAACGCTAATAGAAGGCGATCCAAAGTTTCATGGAGAGTTCCCAGACTCTGCATCACCTGAATGATCCCTATGATGTTTTGATTTTCCACGATAGGTGCTGTATAAACTCTGATTGGATCTGAATCATTCAAACTAATTGTGCTGAAACTAGAAATTCTAGCGTTTGCATTTTGGATACTTTTATTATCAACACTGAGATTTTGATAGGGTCCTACAGACTGGAGAACTGTTCCATCCAATGAAAGGATGCGAATAGTCAACCCTCTGTCTCGAAGCTCAGCTGCTGAACTTTCTGGTAGGCTGTCTGAAAAATTAATACGCCCATTCTCTATATTGACTGCGGCAATTGCCTGTGAGGTGCTCAACTTTATAGAATCATCAATCGAGTTTGCTAACCCTTGCCACAAACTGATATACACAAAAGTACCGAAAAGAACCAGGACTGTAAGCATCAAACTGGCTGTCCAAAGTGCAAACCGAACGCGCAGGGTCTTAAACCGTTTCATCAGATTCACTTTCTGCTGAAATCCGGTAGCCAGAGCCACGAATGGTGTGGAGCAGTTTTAATTCAAAAGGATCATCGATCTTCCGCCGTAAATTTCGGATGTAAACATCCACCACATTGGATTGGTTGAATACATCATAATTCCAAACATGTTCAGCAATTTGCGTACGACTGAGCACCCGTTCAGGTTCACGCATCAGACATTCCAATACCGCGAACTCTTTACTGGCCAGGGTAATCAGTTTGCCTCCGCGTTTCACTCGTTGGGTAAGAGTATCGAGGGTCAAATCAGAAACCTGGAGTAGTGTTTCTTTTGGCGCTTCGTTGGAACGGCGGGACAAGGCACGTAATCTTGCTAATAGTTCCTTCATGGCAAATGGCTTGACCAAATAATCATCAGCACCGGCATCCAACCCTGCTACACGGTCATCGATAGCATCCCGAGCGGTCAACATCAAAACTGGAACACGGGAACCTTTTTTTCGTAACTCACGACACACACTAAGCCCATCCATTTCTGGCAGAAGGATATCGAGAACAATCAGGTCAAAGTCGATGGTATTAGCCCAATCCAAGGCTTCCTGTCCGGTATATGCTGCGTCCACTGCATACCCTTGTTCTTCCAGGCCGCGTTTGACATACGCAGAAATTTTTCGTTCATCTTCCACCAAAAGAATTCTCATTTGTTTCTCCATCATGAAGAGCTTAGGTTTTAATTCTTCATGATAAGAATAGCATAAATGGATGAAGCCTGGATGAAGAAAAGATGAAGGCCTAGACAAAAGAGCCTCCCCCGGCATTTTTTACCGGGGGAGGAGTAATCTTTCTCTAGTAATTCAAGGGTTGTTAATTGCCACCCTCAAATTGCCCATCACCAACCTGGTCCACACCAAGGACGGTACCCGTCATGGCATCTACTTTTACATCGCTGCCGTTCAGGTCAACGCTGTAGACCAGCATGCCATTTTCGTCATCCAGGGTAGCAGTTCCAGCAGCAGTGGTTCTCATATATGCTTGGGCTGCCAGCAGCGCTGCATCGGAAGAAATACTGGGAGTTCCAGTTGGAGCCGCATCCTGACCATCGCTGCCTTTCGCTTCTACAGGTTCATTTGCAGAATCTGCAGTGGTATCCTGGGCATTCTGATCACCAACCTGTTCCTCGACATTATCCGTATCCGGGCCAACAGCCTGTTCGTTGTCGGGAGCTTCCGTAACCTGTGCTTGAGGGGCAGGTTGAGTTCCACTCTGGGCATGGACTTTGGTGTTCACAAACCCCATAACCCCGATTGCCATCATTGCAATCACTGCTAACGCTAAAAACTTGTTGATTTTCATAGTGTCATTACTCCTTTTGCTTTTTTCTGAATACTGACGGACATTGGTTTTGATGGTTTTACGTCCGTCATTAGCATAAATATAACCGGCGCAAATGAAGTAACAATGAAGCAATTATGAAGACTGAAAATTCATAGGTGTGATTATTGATTGACTGATCGAAAAGAGGCTTGCTGAAGAATGAAATCTGTTTTATAAATATCGTTCAAATCTTGAAATGTTATGGGTTATAGGAGGACGAATGAAAATTGAACTACTCTATTTTGTAGATTGCCCGTCATGGAAAATGGGTTTAGAGAACTTAAAGGCAGCCCTGAAAGCAGAAAAAGTGGACGAAAATATAGAATTGATTCAAGTTGAGACGGATGAAAAGGCCACCACAGAAAAATTTTTAGGCTCGCCATCTTTTCGTATCAATGGGCAAGATTTATGGCCTGAAGATCGCCGCGCTTATCATCTGGGCTGCCGAATATATAAAACCGATAATGGCATGCGAGGCGTTCCAACCATAGAAATGTTAAAGGAGAAAATTCGTCGATTCCTCACCTAAGTTTTGCACTGCTAGGTCATATCTATGGATTGGCAACAGTTATTGATCTGTTTTCTATTTCAAAATAGGAAGAGCAAACAGAAGCGAGAATTTACCGCCAAACCACATCAAACAGTCTCGATTCTCTTGATGATTCGCCAAGCCATCAAAGTAAGCCAGCGGGATGGCACTTTTTTCTGCCCAAACTCCCAGTCTTTCCATGCCGTCCAGATTGATTCTAGCGTAAAGCGCCCCTGCGGGTCGGCCTTGGTTTTTAGCAATTCAAGCATGTCTAGTAACCGGGGATCCTCTTTGAGCCATGGAAAACGCGAAAGCACATCCAGGACGTGCATCAGGTCATACCAGATAAAAGGTACTTTGAGTTTGCGAAAATCAGTACCCATGTAAAACATGTAGGGGTGTCGGGTGTTGCTTTCACTCCATAAAGCAAGAAGTGTATCTGCTCCAATGTGACAGGCGGGGCTATCCCGAAATTCTTCAATTTCAGACAATGTTTTGAGCATAGCCAGGTTTGCAAATGGGCAAGGATCATTTTTACGCCCCGGCCCACGGAATTTTCCCAACTCCTTTGAAACGGCACAGGGCCAACCGTTGTCGCTTATCAGTCCTGCCAGATGCTTGATAGCTGTTTGAACCATCGGCTCCTTTTCCAGTCCAAACTTGACCAGGGCATAAACGACGAGTGGAGCATCGCATAATGCCCATGCCCATTGATCCTGCCCTGTTCCTCCAAAGTGTGTGGGGATATTCATTGGGAGTTGGAAAGGTCCTTCCACTGATTGATGGTCCATGATACGTGTAATGATTGCATCCATGCCGGGATCATTCGCGAGAAATCCCAGGTCAGCCATAAAAGTCAGTTTATGAAACAATTGGTTGGCATTCTTGTGATTTGATACGACCGTCCCGGGCCATGCAGATAACTCAGTAAGCAGGC
>JAAZOQ010000241.1 GCA_012797695.1 Anaerolineaceae bacterium
AGCCAGAATTTGCTGCGTATCCTGACCACGCGCGCCGGCGTTGCCGTAAACTGCCCCGCCGATTGTGCCGGGAATGCCGGCAGCCCATTCGAAGCCGGAAAGGCCCTCGTCCACGGTCAGACGAACGACCGCGGCCAGGGTAGCCCCTGATTCAGCGAAGAGCTGCGGCTGGCTGCCCGAGCGATCGATCCGCATCTCTTTGGCCTGGTTGTAGAGCATCATTCCCTGCCAGCCAAAATCGCTGACGATGATGTTGGAGCCATTCCCCAGAATTCGGAAGGGAACGCCTGTTTTCCAAAGGAAACGAGCATCTGCGGCAAGCTCCGCCGCGGAAGAAGCCGCAGCGAACCAGCGCACTGGGCCGCCGACGCGGGCGGTGGAGTAGCGCGCCAGGCCAACCTCTTTTTGGAGGCGAGCGCCGAAGTGTTGCTCGATAACCATTTCATCCAGATCCATCATTTTCAATCCTATAGCTCGTGCATGTGTTCGATCAGGCGGCGGACGATCATCTGCCGCTGCATGCGGGGCATCTCGCGAAAGTCTGTGGGTGCCTGTTCCGGTTTGCGGGGAACCTGAATACGCGGGAACTCGTTGACCACAAATGAGTAATTGACGGCCACTTTCGACTCAGGAATGGGGTTGGCAGATACTTCTTTCATCTCAACTCTTCCTTTCTTGCAGGTCGTGATAAACCTGATGGCTGACCTGATCGGCATCTCCGGCGGAGAGGACCAACAGCACGTCCCCAGGCAGGAGGATCTTTTCAGCCAGAGCAATGGTTTCGGGCAGGGTTTGGCAATAATAGGCTTTGCGGGCCGGCATCTGAGCTACCAGAGAAGCGGAGGAAAAAGCCTCGATGGGCTCGCGGGCCGGATAGACCTCGGTCACAATCACCTGATCGGCGATGGACAAAGATTGAATGAATTCCGTGGCCAAAGCCTTGGTGCGCGAATAAGTGTGCGGCTGCCAGACGGCTACCAGACGATGCCCGGGATAGCGCGAGCGGGCGGCAGAGAGCGTCGCCTGAATCTTGGAAGGGTGATGCGCGTAGTCATCAACAACAATTACCCCATTGGCCTCTCCCAGCACATCGAAGCGGCGCCCGGTACCGGTGAAGTGGGCCAGGAACTCGCTGGCTTTGGCTACGTCCAGCCCCAAAGCGAAGACGGCGGCCAGCACGGCCAGAGAATTACGGACGTTGTGTTCGCCAGGAACCTGCAAGGAAACACGGCCATAAGACTGGCCCTGAATGGTGAGCGCATAATCAAATCCACCCCGGCGGTTAGTAAAGCAATTGCTGGCCTGAACATCGGCTGCTGCGTTCAGGGCATAGGTCAGCGTCTGTAAAGATGCTGGCTTCGCGGCCAGAAGAACGGCAGTATTGGGGTAATCCGCGCAGGCAATCAGACGGCCCTGCGACTGGATGTTGCCGAGAAAAGCGGAAAAGGCTGCCAGGTAGTCTGCTGGGGTGGGGTAGCAATCAGGATGATCGTATTCCACGTTGGTGAGCAGCACGAGGTTTGGTTTCAGCCCCATGAACATGCGGTCATATTCGTCAGCTTCGATGACGAAGAATTTGCCCTGCCCGGCGTGGGCATTGCTCGACAGGTCTTTCGAGACCCCGCCGATAATGTAAGAAGGATCCTCACCCAACTGCGTCAGCAAGTAGGCCAGCATCGCTGTGGTGGTCGTTTTGCCGTGAGAGCCGGCGACGGCGATACCAAAATGGTCACTGAGCAGCGAACCCAGAAAGTCTGAACGTTTGAGCACCGGAATGCCAGCGGCGCGGGCAGCGACAACCTCGACGTTTGTGTCAGGAATGGCGGAGGAACGCACGACCACATCCGCGCCCTGGATGTTCTCCGCAGTGTGGCCCTCAAAAACCTGGGCCCCATGCTGCTGGAGATCAAGGGCGAGTGCAGAGAGCGCGCGATCAGATCCCGTCACCGTGTAGCCCTTCTCGAGCAGAACACGAGCGATGGAAGACATCCCAGTACCACCAATTCCGAT
>JAAZOQ010000242.1 GCA_012797695.1 Anaerolineaceae bacterium
CAGCAAAGCCTCGACCCGTTTGAGCTGGATCGCCACGATCTTGCTCAACTGGTCCTTCTGCAGCGGATGGAAGACGATGATCTCATCCACCCGGTTGAGGAACTCAGGCTTGAAGTTGCTCTGCAGGGTGCGCATGATCTCTTCACGCGAAACCTGCTGCCCGCCCATCCACAGGGAACTGCCCAGGTTACTGGTCATGATGACCACCGTGTTACGGAAGTCCACGGTGCGGCCCTGACCATCTGTCAGACGGCCATCATCGAGCAACTGCAGGAGCACGTTGAAGACTTCAGGATGGGCCTTCTCGATCTCGTCGAAGAGCACCACCGTGTAAGGATGACGGCGTACGGCCTCAGTCAACTGGCCGCCCTCGTCGTACCCCACGTAACCCGGAGGCGCCCCGATCAGACGCGAAACCGTGTGCTTCTCCTGATACTCGCTCATGTCGATACGCACCATGGCGCGGTCATCGTCGAAGAGGAACCCGGCCAAAGCACGGGCCAGCTCGGTCTTGCCGACGCCAGTCGGCCCCAGGAAGATGAACGACCCAATCGGGCGATTCGGATCCTGCAGGCCGGCGCGGGCGCGGCGGATGGCATTGGCCACCACGTGCAGCGCTTCTTCCTGGCCAACCACCCGCTCGTGCAGGCGGTCTTCCATGTGCACCAGCTTCTCAACCTCCCCTTCGAGCAGCCGCTCCACGGGGATGTGGGTCCATCTGGCCACGATGCCCGCAATTTCCTCGGCATCGACCTCTTCTTTGAGCAGCGCTCCCTCTTTCTGGAGCTGCTGCAAGCGTTTCTCGGCCGCTTCACGTTTCTCCTGCAGATCGTGCAGGGTACCATAGCGCAGGCGGGCCGCCTTCTCGAGATCATTGCGGCGCTCGGCATCTTCCATCTCGGTCTGAGCCTGCTCCGTCTGTTCCTTGATCTTCTGCAGATCGGCGATGGCCGTCTTTTCAGTCTTCCAGCGGGTGGTCAACTCACTGGAGCGTTCACGCAGATTGGCCAGTTCGCCTTCGATCTTGTGCAGACGCTCCGCGGAAGCCTTGTCTTTCTCCTTCTGCAGCGCCTGACGTTCGATCTCAAGCTGCATGATCTGGCGGTCGACTTCATCGAGCGCCTGCGGCTTGGAATCGATCTCGGTACGCAGACGGGCAGCCGCCTCATCGATCAGGTCAATGGCCTTATCAGGCAAATGACGGTCGGTGATGTAGCGGTTCGACAGCGTGGCGGCAGCGATCACGGCCGCATCGGTAATGCGCACTCCATGATGGACCTCATAGCGCTGCTTGAGCCCGCGCAGGATGCTGATGGTATCCGCCACACTGGGCTCCCCAACCAGCACCGGCTGGAAGCGGCGCTCCAGGGCCGGATCCTTTTCGATGTACTTGCGGTATTCATCGATGGTAGTAGCCCCAATCATGTGCAGCTCGCCGCGCGCCAACATGGGTTTGAGCATGTTGCCGGCATCCATCGAGCCCTCGGAGGCACCGGCCCCCACGACGGTGTGCATCTCATCGATAAAGAGGATGATTTCCCCTTCGGCCGAAGAGACTTCTTTGAGGACGGCTTTCAGGCGTTCCTCGAACTCACCGCGGTACTTGGCCCCGGCTACCAGCGCCCCCATATCCAGCACGATCAAGCGTTTGTGCTTGAGACTTTCGGGCACGTCGCCCTTGACAATGCGCTGGGCCAGGCCTTCGACGATGGCGGTCTTGCCCACGCCCGGATCACCGATCAGGGCCGGATTGTTCTTGCTGCGGCGCGACAAAATCTGCACCACGCGGCGAATCTCTTCGTCACGGCCGATGACCGGGTCGAGCTTGCCCTGGCGGGCAGCGGCGGTCAGGTCACGGCCGTACTTCTCGAGCGCCTGATAAGTCTCTTCAGGGTTCTGGTTGGTGACGCGCTGATTGCCGCGCACCTCGGTCAGGGTGCGCAAAATGGCATCTTTGGTGATGCCGTACTGGGCCAGACGTTTGCCTTCACTGCTCTCGGTCAGGGCCAGCAGCAGGTGTTCCGTCGAAACGTAGTCATCCTGCATGCCTTTGGCATAACGCTCCGCCGCCTGCAGCACGTCCGCCGCCGGACGCGACAGGCCCACCTCGCCCACCCCTGAACCGGTGATCTTGGGCAGATGGTCGAGGGATTGGGTCAGCTCCTCGCGCAATCCGAGGGTGCTGCCCGAAAGTTTGGTCACGATCGCCGGCACGACGCCTTCCTGCGGCTGGAGCAAAGCCAGCAGCAAATGAGCGGGCTCGATCGATTGATGGTTCATTTCCTGAGCGATTTGCTGCGACTGCACAATCGCTTCTTGTGCTTTCTGTGTAAAGCGATCCAGATTCATAATTTCACCTCGTCCCGATTGGGATATTTACGCTCTTAGAATAACGCGGCCGTGTAGGAGAAATATTAAGAATGTGTCAGAATCCTATTGGAGAAAACGCCGGCCGGCACTATGATAGAAGGAGTTTACCCAACCAAGGAGAAGAACATGGCCGACATCAAATTCGAGATCGTAAAATCCATCGGGGTGCTTTCAACCAGCGAAAAAGGCTGGAGCAAGGAACTGAACCTGGTGAGCTGGAATGACCGCCCCGCCAAGTATGACCTGCGCGAGTGGAGCCCGGACCACGAGATGATGAGCAAAGGGATCACGCTCTCGAAAGAAGAACTGCAGGCGCTGAAAGCCCTGCTCGCCGGGCTGGAGTAGCACCCGGGTTCATGGTTGCGATAACTGCGGGGTCCAATAGAAACGAATCGGGGCAGGCCCTCAAAAAACGAAGGCCAGTCAACTGTAACCCCCCTCTTTTCGCTCAAAATCATTCCCTCTCATTTTTGCAGACAAGACAATTATAGAACAATTGTTTTAGTTTGTCAATTCCAGCGGGAATTTACATGAGAAAGAAACGCCCCCTTTGAAAATCAAAAGGGGGCTGCAGCCAGCATTTTCTTCAAGCACTGAGGATCACCCCAGCGTAAACTTTTCGAGGACCGAGAAAAACCACGGCGCCGGCAAAACGGCACGCAGGAAATTGACCATTTTGGCATCCGTACCCACGGGATAGCGCAAACGGCGGCTGCCATCGGTGGCGGCGCGGTAGATGGTTTTGGCCACCAGCGCAGGCTCCGAACCGGAAGTCATGCCGCCCTCGCCGAGAGACTTTTGAGCGCGCTGCTGAATGGCCGCATACGGGTCCTCCGCCAGCGTGCCTGCACTGCGGTCGAGCGAGCGGTCGTAGAAATCCGTCTTAATCACCCCGGGTTCGATGGTCTTCACGCGGATGTTGAGCGACTTCAACTCGTACTGGAGGGCCTCAGAAAAGCCCTCGACCGCCCACTTGGAACTGTTATAGACAGAGTAGAGGGGGAAGCCGATGCGCCCGCCCATGGAAGTGACGTTGATCAGCAGCCCCTCGTGCTGCGCGCGGAAGTACGGAAGCAGCGCCCGGGTCATTTCCATCAGGCCAAAGACGTTGGTCGCGAACTGCTTCGTGACCTGTTCGGGTGAAGCCGACTCGAAGGGACCGTAAACCGCATAGCCGGCATTATTCACCAGCACGTCGATCTTCTGATACTTCCCGACGGCATAATCCAGCGCGGACTGAATTGAAGCGCTGTCGGTGACATCCAGATGGACCAGGTCGGGCAAGCCTTTTTCGTGCAGCAGGGTACGGCGTTTTTCAGGGTTACGCATTGTGGCGATCACGTTCCAGCCTTGCTCGTAGAAATATAAAGCGGTAGCACAGCCAATGCCACTGGAAGCCCCGGTGATGAAAACTGTCTTGGTCATTTTTGCCCCATTTCTTTGCAAAATTTTGTACAGGATCACTTCGCCCGCGTCTTTCCAGTGCAGGGAGGAAGCGGCCGAATTCTTCCTATTTTAGCATCGTTCGCGGCATTTCCGTTCGCTGCACAGCGGACCTTTGCTGCTATACTGAGAGCATGATCGAGATCAACCGGGTACTCAAGCTGGACGAAAACTTGATGGAAGAACTTGGAATGAAATGCCTAACTCGTGAATTTTATTACAAATAATAACTAAACCAGAAATGTACTACAAATAATTCTTTTGGTATTCCGCAAAATTCTCCTTAAATCCTTCCAGCCAGGCTTCGATGAAAGACCTCTGTTCAAATAAAGGCAGTAAGTCCTCTGATAGATCGGATATCTTGATTTCAGCGATCTTCTCACTCAATGCCCGCATGGCAGTTTGTACGGTATAAGACTGCACTCCATCTTTGGCCAGTTTCTCCTCAAGCGGCTGAATCTTCTGCTGCATAAACCATAGAAGGTCATAAAAATCCCGACCTTTGACCTCCGCCCCATTGCTTCCCTTCTGGAATTTCCGTTCAAGGCAGGCCAGCATCTTTCCGGCCATCATCGTTTCCAGTGAAAAATGTACAGCCACAAAACTGCGGCCGTGAACCAGAATGGGTGTTTTGCGTAAGATGGAAATCTGCTTGTGCTGGCTGACTTCTACTTTTAGATGTAACAGTTCATTGGCATTGGATGTCAGCCCCAAAGCATATAAAATCGGAAACTTTAAAATTGTCCTCCTGATACCCCACTCTCCCTGCTGAGTCTTGGCCATTATTTCTGGATAGCCAATACTGGAACGGTAAAAAGTCAGTAGATCATTTTCAAGAGTGCTCAAATTAATTCCAATGGTGTTATCCAGATCAATATCCTCAGACAGCCGGTTAAGACCGTAGATCATATGCAAACAGGTGCCACCATAAAAATTGAGCTTGCGATAGGCTGGGTGGTTGTAAAGAAAATCCAGAGTATAGGCCTGCAGTAATTCTTTGAGGATTACCCGTTTTGTTTCATTGGGGATTAATGGGTCTTTTTGAGACAAGACGTTTTGCATCAATTGGATCAATGTCGCCATACAGTTTTCCTCAGGTTTTCCAAAATCTGGTCCATCTTTTTACTTTTACTAATCTCAATAAAATTTGCAAATTCAACTTGATCTTTTTCTGAGAAATCTTCCAGGTTAAGGCGCAGATCTTCTGCCAGGTCATAGCCAGCCGACTGTCGGTTGCTCTTCCAGGTGCGTAAATAGAGAAAATCAAAAAGTGCCTTTGCTACCGTCGCCAATGCAATTGGAATCCCAAGATATTCAGTAATAGTAAAACCCTGGTAGAGATCCGTTTTGATATTTCGGTAGGTAAAAGTTCCTAGTTTATTTTCAAACACGCGGGTTTGTTTTAGCGTAACTGCAGAAACTGAATAAGTCATTTCGCTGAGAACGGCGTTACGCTGCAAAATATATTCCAAAGATAAATACGACTGGGGAATCAAAATCGCGCTGATCATCGGCGCAAAATCAGCATCTGCGCGGTGCAACTCAAAAAAACGGCGTGTCATATAAACGCCTTTTTTTAATTGGATTATCTGCCCAGCTTTCATCCAACGGTATAATGCGGTCTGGATTGTACCAGCGGCAACAGATTCATCCTCAAGAAGTTGATTTATTGCTCCAATTGTGAAGTATGGAAAAGAATCAAGAGAGGAAAGGATTTGTGATTTCATATAGGATAATAGACACTTTATGTCTATTATCCTATATATAGGACTAGATTACAAGGGGAATTAATCGATATTTGCTGCTGGTCTAAAGTTGCACCCAAATGAGGTTTGTTCCCCCACCATCGTCCAGGATAGTCGCTCAACCACGGTCCACCAAATATCTGGAACTTCATACCACTTTGCTCCTTCCACGCCAGTGGGGATATCAGGATCCGGAGCAGTGATTTTATCCAGAAAGCCATCTGGATGAATCGCTACAACGGTATACACAACACTATAAATCGGTCCCAGCGCAGCCAGAGAAAGCATCATTCCCCATCCACAACGTGAAGGTTTAACCGTTTGGGCTGCATTAAACCTATCCTGAATAAACTCAACATAAGTCATCCCTTTTGGCGCGTCAGCTACGTCCATGGGTTGGTTAGCCTTGTAACACACAAAAACTAAGCCGGCGCAGATAAAGATCACAACCAAATTAAAAATAATCTTCCAGATAAAGTGAAACAATCCAGCGAGCACTTTTACCCCTCTTTCTTTTCTACCGTGTAGTTATCTTCAGGGTTTTGACCTTCACCGATCATCAAAGATCCAAAACGTATTTCTTCGCGATACATCCGGTCGACAGCTACTTCGACTACGTCACCTTCGCTTCGTCCCATATTGGCAGCCAAGTCCTTCAATTGTCGAACACACTCATAACTTAGTCGGAAAGAACGAACTGGTTTAATGGACAATAAATATTATAAAAATTCAAGTCAACTTTAAAATTTTTTGGATGTCACAAACAGATACCTGCTATACTGAGAGCATGATCGAGATCAACCGGGTACTCAAGCTGGACGAGAATGAAGTGGCCTATGATTACGTACGGGCGGCCGGCCCGGGGGGCCAGAACGTGAACAAGGTGGCCACGGCGGTGCAACTGCGCTTCGACATCCCCCACTCCGCCACGCTGCCCGAGGCGGTGAAGGAACGGCTGCGGCGCCTGGGCGGGAGCCGGGTCAGCAGCGACGGGGTGCTGGTCATCGAGGCCAAACGCTTCCGCACACAGGAAATGAACCGGGCAGACGCGCTGAACCGGCTGATTGTGATGCTGCAGAAAGCGTCTGAGCCGGTGCATCCGCGCCACGCCACGAAACCCACATTCAGTTCACAGCGCAAACGGGTGGAGCACAAGCGTCAGCACAGCCAGACCAAGCAGTTACGCCGCTCCGTCAAGGGTGAGCCGGAGTGAGACGGGGGTACGGCTGAGATACGGAACCCATCGGTCAAGAGCGTGCGCCAGGAAAATCACGCCGAGGGAAGTCATACCCTGAGCGCACCAGGCAAAATCTGAAATGAGCTTTCTCGTGAGCAACGCTGTTTTTCAACATGCTATTTATTTGCTTTGACAAATCTCACAACCACCCCTATGATTATGAAATGATCGCATTTAAGGGTTCGCTCTGCGGAGAACCTGTGCCCCTCTGGTGAAAGCCACTGGCTGAGCCCCTGGTGGGGTTCCACCGCCGGGCAGCTAATTAAGGCCCTGTAAAGCTATTGAAGGCCAGACGGGGGAAGCAGTTTGTGATTCTTCCAGAGTTTTTACCTCCCTTAAATTCAGCAAAAAGGTACCCTATCATCAAAAAAACAGCCGTAATTTGGAATTAATTAAAGTTTTGGAGCCTGACGAATGAAACTCACCGACAGCGAAAAACGCGAGATCTTCAAACTGATCGAAGCGGATAAACCCATCCCCGATAAATACCGTTTCATGCTTTTTGACGACAAACGCGAAGTGGAACTGGTATGGAACGGCAAGACCCACGAAGTGACCAACATTGTGCTGCCCTTTCAGGTGATCGAGCAGGTGGATGAACCGCGGGCCGAGCAGCCGGCCGACAGCGCCCTGCAGTTGAACCTTTTCGATGAGCGCGGCCGCCAAAAAGCCGGCTGGACCAACAAGCTGATCTGGGGAGACAACAAACTGATCCTATCGAGTTTGAAGAACGGCCCCCTGCGCGAACAGATCGAGCAGAACGGCGGGCTTAAACTGATCTACATCGACCCACCCTTCGACGTGGGGGCAGATTTCAGCATGGATATCGAGATCGGCGACCCCGAAAGCGGAGCGCACGACACCTTTACCAAAAAGCCCAACGTGCTCGAAGAACTGGCTTACCGCGACACCTGGGGCAAGGGCGCCGACAGCTTTCTGGCCATGGTCTACGAACGGCTGAGCCTGATGCACGATCTGCTGGCCGATGACGGCAGTATTTATGTCCATTGTGATTATCGATTAAATAGTTATCTGCGAGTGATTTTGGATGAGATTTTTGGCAAAGAATTGTTTAACAATTCAATTGTTTGGCATTATAGCGGATGGAACAAGAAATTGTCCACGTCCTTTGAACGAAGGCATGACACCCTCTTGTTTTATTCAAAAACAAAATCCCCCATGTTTAATTCCTTTTTTGAGAGTTGGGAGTCAAAAGAAGCTTATATCAAAGCACGAAAACAAAAGGTAAGAATTGATAATTCAGGAAGAGAATATGTTCTTTCAGATGCCGGTAATGGAAAAAGGGTTGAAAGATATCTGGATGAAGTTATGGAAGAAGGTGTTGTAGTTGATGATGTTTGGAATTTGGATAAAATTAACAATTCCTCTAAAGAAATTTTAGGCTATCCCACTCAAAAACCCGAAGCACTGCTGGAACGCATCCTCAAAGCTTCCTCCAACGAAGGCGATCTGGTGGCCGACTTCTTCTGCGGCAGCGGCACCACCCTGGCGGTAGCCGAAAAGCTGGGGCGCAAGTGGATCGGCTCTGACCTCGGCAAATTTGCCATCCACACCTCGCGCAAACGCCTCATCGGGGTGCAGCGCGAACTCAAAGCCGGGGGCAAAGACTTTAGAGCTTTCGAGATCCTCAACCTGGGCAAGTACGAACGGGCCCATTACATCGGCGTCAACCTCAACCTGCGCGAAGAAGAGCAGCAAAAACAGCTCGAACAAAAAGAGAAAGACTTCATTGCCCTCATCCTGCGGGCCTATAAAGCCGAAGCGGTGGAGAACTTCAAGTGCTTCCACGGCAAAAAAGGCGGGCGGCTGGTGGCGGTGGGGCCGGTGAACCTGCCGGTCACGCGCCTGTTCGTGGAAGAGATCATTCTGGAATGCCGCGAGAAGCGCATTTCGCGGGTGGATATTCTGGCCTTCGAATTCGAGATGGGCCTGTTCCCCAACATTCAGGAAGAAGCCAAAACCAAGGGCATCGACCTGGCGCTCAAATATATTCCGCGTGAAGTGTTCGACAAACGGGCCATCGAAAAGGACCAGGTGGTCTTCCACGACGTTTCTTACATCGAAGCCAAACCGCTGGTGAAAAACAACTCGATCGCCGTTGAACTGACCGATTTTTCAGTATATTACTCACAAGACAGCGTCGACAATGCCGCCGCCGGCCTGAAAGAAGACTCCAATAAGATCGTGGTCGAAAACGGTCAGATCATCAAAGTGAGCAAAGACAAGAACGGCATCATCCAGCGCGAAGTGCTCACCCAAAAATGGACGGATTGGATCGACTACTGGGCCGTCGATTTCAACTTCGAATCGAAGCGCGAGCTGGTGCGGGCCAAGAACGAAGCCAGCGGCGAGATCGAAGAGGTCTGGACGGGAGATTTCATCTTCGAGAACGAATGGCAGGCGTTTCGCACCAAGAAAAACCGCACGCTCGAATTGAAAACGCCGTATCACGAATGCCTGCCCGGCCGGCGCAAAGTAGCCATCAAAGTCATCGACATCTTTGGCAACGACACCATGAAGATCATCGACGTCTACGTGGGGGGCAAATAGTGGCCAGGATCGAAGTCAAGGGAATTCAGGTCAGCATCATGAACGATCAGGCCCACGACTACATCAGCCTGACCGACATTGCCCGGTTCAAGAATTCCGCCCACAGCGACGACCTGATCCGCAACTGGCTGAGAAACCGAAATACCATCGAATTTCTCGGCATCTGGGAACAGTTGAATAACCCGGGGTTCAATCCCGTCGAATTCGACGGGTTTAGAAAACTAGCCGGGCTGAACAGTTTCACCCTCACCCCCAGCCAGTGGATCGAGAAAACGCATGCGATTGGGATCATCTCGAAACCAGGCCGTTACGGCGGCACTTATGCGCATCAAGATATTGCTTTTGAATTTGCCTCATGGGTCTCAGTTGAATTCAAACTCTATCTGATCAAAGAGTTCCAGCGCCTCAAAGAAGAGGAATATCAGCAAATCGGCTGGGATATCAAGCGCAACCTGGCGCGCATCAATTACCGGATCCAAACCGACGCCGTACAAAAAAACCTGATCCCGCCTGAGCTTTCAAAGAGCCAGATCAATTTTGTGTATGCTTCTGAAGCAGATGTGCTGAATGTGGCCCTGTTTGGGAAAACCGCCAGACAGTGGCGGGAAGAAAACCCGGGGGAGAAAGGCAACATTCGCGATACCGCCAATGCTGCCCAACTGGTATGCCTGTCGAACCTCGAAACCCTGAATGCCCACTTCATTCAGGAGAAAATTCCACAAACTGAGCGGCTGCAGCGATTAAATAAAATCGCCATCGAACAAATGCTCATTCTTACCCATGACAATACCGTCAAAAAGCTAGAAAAAGGAGAATGACATGGCCTTACACTCTGCATTTCCCACCTCTCCCTACGCAATTCTCGACCCTGAGATGCGCTGGTTCCCCGCGGATGAAACTTTGCGTGAATCCAGTTACGAGAAACTGCTGCCGCCGCTGGTAGATAAAGTCAGAAAAGGGGTTAAAGCCTGGCGCGACCAACATTATGAAGGGGCCAGTGACACCAGCAAAGCTCTCTTAAAGTGGTGGTTCTTGACTGAACACATGCTGCCGAAAGCAGACGGAAGTTTTGAACCTTTTCAATACTATTTCGCCCAGCGCGAAGCGGTTGAATCGGTGATCTACCTGTATGAAGTCGCCCAGGTCAAAGATCGCTATGACCTGATCCGCTATGATTCTTCTGGGGCCGTATCGACAGGGATGTTCGATGAAGAATGGCTGCGGCTGGTAATCAAAATGGCCACCGGCAGCGGTAAGACCAAGGTCATCAGTTTGCTGATCACCTGGTGCTACTTTCACAGACTCTATGAACCCGATTCCCGGCTGGCCAGCAATTTTCTCGTGATCGCCCCCAACATCATCGTGCTGGACCGTCTGCGCGCCGATTTCGATGGATTGAGAATCTTTCACCGCGACCCCCTGCTCCCTGATAACGGCTATGCCGGCCAGAACTGGCAGGATGATTTTCAGATGACCCTGCATATTCAAGACAACGTCTCGATCGTGCGCAAGACCGGCAACCTGTTTCTAACGAACATTCACCGGGTTTATGCCGGCAACGAGACCGAACCCAGCTTCGACGACGACAATCTGGAAGATTATTTTCTGGGCAAACACGTGGTCGGGAAGACCAACGATTCAAAAATGGACCTGGGCATGATCGTTCGGGAACTGGATGAACTGGTGGTCATCAATGACGAAGCCCATCATATTCACGATCCGCGTCTGGCCTGGTTTAAATCAATCGAAGATATTCATAACCGACTGAAGCAAAAAGATCATTTTCTTTCTTTGCAGATCGATGTCACTGCCACCCCAAAACACACCAACGGCGCTATTTTCGTCCAGACCATCTGCGACTATCCGCTGGTGGAAGCGATCATGCAGAATGTGGTCAAACACCCCGTGCTGCCAGACCTGGCAAGCCGGGGAAAATTAAGCGAACGGCAAAGCTCGCGCTATACCGAAAAATATGCCGATTATATCGCCCTCGGGGTGGAAGAATGGCGCAAGGTGTACACCGAGCATGAAAAACTGGGTAAAAAAGCCGTCCTGTTCATTATGACCGACGACACCAAAAACTGCGACGACGTTGCCGCCTATCTGGTGAGCACTTACCCTGAATTCCAGAATGCTATCTTAACCATCCATACCAATAACAATGGTGAAATTTCAGAATCGGACAGCAAAAAAAGTAAAGAAGAACTGGAACTGCTGCGCAAAGAATCGAACCAAATCGACAGTTGGGAAAGCCCTTATAAGGTGATCATCTCAGTCTTAATGTTAAAAGAGGGGTGGGACGTTCGGAATGTCACCACGATTGTGGGCCTGCGTGCTTATTCCGCCAAAAGCAACATTCTGCCCGAACAGACACTGGGGCGCGGCTTGCGGCGCATGTATCCCGGGGCAGACACGACAGAATACGTCAGTGTCGTCGGGACGGATGCCTTTATGGATTTCGTCGAATCCATCCAGAGTGAAGGGGTGGAACTGGAACACAAACCCATGGGTGCCGGCACTGCCGCCAAAGCCCCGATCATCATTGAAGTGGATCATGAGAACACCAAAAAAGACATCGAGAAGCTGGATATCGAAATTCCTGTGCTCACACCGCGTATCTATCGTGAATACAAAAACCTTGATGCACTGACCCCATCCGCTTTTGGCAATACCAAAATTCCCTACCAGCAATTCAGTCTGGCCGAACAACGCGAAATCGTGTTCAAAGATATCACCACCGGCGAGATCAATCACACTACCCTGCTCGAATCGGATGCAGTGACCGATTTTCGCAGTGTAATTGGTTACTTTGCCCGGGTAATCATGAAAGAACTGCGATTGGTCAGTGGGTATGACATTCTCTATGGCAAAGTCAAAGAATTCATCAGTGAAGACCTTTTCTCGACCCATGCAAACATCGATGATCTCAACACGATCCGCAATCTTTCAGAACTGGAAGCCACCAAAACGGTCATTGAAACATTCAAGAAAAAGATCAATGAATTGACTGTGCAAGATAAGGGCAGTGCTGAGATCAGAGATTCCATTAAACTAAATCAGACCCGACCTTTCGTGGTCAAAGACCAGGGGTTCCTGGTACCGCAAAAAAGTCTTTTCAACAAGATCATCGGCGACAGCCAGCTTGAACTCCTCTTTGCTTCATTTCTTGAAAAATGCCCGGATGTGCTGGCGTATGCCAAGAACTATTTCGCTGTCCATTTCAGCATCGATTATGTGAATACAGACGGCGAAATTTCAAGTTACTATCCTGACTTTTTCGTCAAAACCAGCCCTAAAGAGATCTTCATCGTAGAAACTAAAGGCCTTGAAGATCTGGACGTCCCCCTGAAAATGGCTCGTTTGAAAGAATGGTGCCAGGATATCAATGGTTCCCAGAAAAAAACTCGCTTCGACTTCGTCTTTGTCGAAGATGAAGAATTCGAAAAATTCAAGCCCAATACTTTTGCAGAATTAGTCAGCAATTTCAAAAAGTATAAATAGCAGAATCGACCAGAGACAGATATAAATCATCTCTGGAGGCGAAATATTTGCCATCCTTTAAGCAAAACGATGGTTAAAAATATTCTCAAATCCCGTATAATGATTGATATAGTGAGGAAATTCAATTAAGGAGAGTACTATGTGGTATTACACGCTCAATAATCAACAGTACGGTCCCGTCGACGAAGCCAAAATGAAAGAACTGGCGGCTTCAGGCGTGATCAATGCTTCTACCTTTGTGTGGACGCAAGGAATGGCCGCATGGGCACCGATTTCGCAGACTGCTCTGGCCAGCCAGCTCGGGAATCTTCCCCCGGCCCCGCCGGCTTATTATGCTCCGGCCGCCATAGCCAAAGACCCCGAGGTCGAGAAGAACGATACCCTGTTCATGTGGTTCTGGATCAGCCTGATCGGCATTCTGCTGTTCGGCATCGGCCTGATCCCCGCCGCGGTGCTGTTCTTCATCCTGATCTACCGCAGCTGGAAAGCCGTCCAGCACGAAGGCGTGCGCGGCAACCCGGATAAGATGACCGCTTTCTGCTTCATCCCCGGCTGGAACTTCTATTGGATGTTCCCGGCCTTCCGCGGGTTAGCCAAAGAATTCAACGACATGTTCATCAAAGAAAACATCGCCCAGGAACCCTTCAATCTGGATCTGGTCACCTGGATGCTGATCTGCTTGTTCGCCAGCGGCATCACCTTCGGCCTGTCGGCCATTGCCTTCATCGTTTTGTGGATCATCTACACCAGTAAGGTCAAGAACGCGCTGAACGCAGTCGTTCTGGCCCGCAAAGCCTAGCTCTTATCAGTTCTCCCCTGAAGCCGGTCGCACCTTTTGACCGGCTTCTTTTTATTACAGACTTGCGCCTGCGGATAAGGCTCCTATAATTAAGAAAATTCAGGGGAAGATTCCGCTGAGTCAAACCCAATCATCGGGAGTTATCTATGTGGTACTACGAATATGATCATCAACCCATCGGCCCCGTCGATGAAGCCACGCTGAGCCAGTTGCTGCGCGAAGGCAAGATCAGCGTGCTGACCCTGGTCTGGCAAGAGGGGATGGAAGACTGGAAGCATCTGGGCGAAACCCGGTTGAACGACCTGGCCCGCTCGATGGAAGCCCGCCCCGCCCCCATGGCGCCAGCGGCCAATACGCCCTTCGCCAGCCCGACCGCGGCAGCCCCGTACGGGGCTTTCCCCACCATGCCGGCCGCTCCCGTCAGCCGGGTCAAGCCCACCGGGCTGCGCCGTCTGTTCAACTGGTGGCGCGCGCTGCTGCTCATCATGATGAGCTACGAACTACTGTCGCTGTTCTTCCCGACCAGCAACGTGGTAACGGCACTGTCGTGCGTCGATCTGATCGTGGGAACGGTCGAGATCGTGCTCACCTTCATCCTGCTCTACCAGTTCTGGAAGGTCATTCAGGACGAACGCACGTTCACCACCCCGGGCAAGGCCGTCGGGTTCCTTTTCATTCCCTTCTTCAGCTATTACTGGATCTTCCGTGCGGTAGGCAGCCTTTCGCTGGAGCAAAACCGCTTCATCGACCGCCACTTTGGCAATCGCCCCGACCTGCAAATGCGTAAAGCGCATCCGCTGCTGGCCTTCGGGAGTGTGGTGCTGGGCCTGGCAGCCAGCATCGGCGAATACATCTACATGATGGGGCAGCTGGCCAACATGGGGAATCTCGACACGAGCAACTTCAGCAGTTTGATGGCCCCAATGCTTACCCCGGTGACCCTGATCTCGCTGGGGATCTTGCTGCTGGCGTTTCTCACCTTCTATGATTTCTACGAAACCAGCCAGAGCATCCTCGACGCCAACACCCACGTCCAACAATAAAAACACAGCCGCCCGGAGCAAATGCTCCGGGCGGAATCATTTACCCCAATGAGTCTATAAACTGAGCAATGCCTGTGCCGCCATCTGGAAGAGCTCGGCTGGAATGAAACTAAGCACAACCACGCACAACGCGCAGAAGGCTGCGACGACGTTGACCCAGTAGTGCAGGGCCAGGCGCGGCGCTCCGCTGCGGAAGTACATCTGCTGGATGACGCGGAAAGCCACGTAAGCGCTCATGAGCGAGGTCAGCAGTCCCAGCACCGCCAGCCAGACGTAACCGCCGGCAATGGCCGTGCGGAAGAGGTAGAACTTGCCCCAGAAGCCCAGGGTAAGCGGGATGCCGGTGAAAGACAGCATGGTCACCGTTAGCACCGCGGCCAGCAGCGGACTGGCGTGGCCCAGCCCGGCCAGATCGTCGAGGGTCAGCCCCGAGTGGTCCGCCTGCTCAAGGCTGAGCAGCACGGCCCAGGCACCGAAAGAGGTCAGCGCGAAGGCCAGCAGATAGAAGAGGGCGGAGGCCAGCGAATCAAGCTGCACCCCGCTGGTGCCAAAGGGGGCAAAAGCCATCAGAATGTAGCCGGCACTGGCAATGCCCAGGTAAGCCATGAGTCGCTTGAGATTATTCTGCACCAGCGCCAGCAGGTTACCGACGAACATGGAAAGCGCCGCCAGGGCCACAAAAACGGGGGTCAGCCAGGCGGACTGCGCCGGCAGCACCATCAAGAAGAAGCGCAGCAGGGCAGCAAAACCGGCCGCCTTGGCCCCGATCGCCATGAAAGCAGTAACCGTGGAAGGTGCCCCCTGGTATACGTCCGGGGCCCAACCGTGGAAAGGCACCACCGCGATCTTGAAACCCAGACCGATGAGCAGCAAAGCCGCCCCGACGATGAGGAAGACCGGCTGTGCCTGCCCGGCAGAGACCGCGGCCAGAATTTTGGCAAAATTGGTAGACCCGGCCGCGCCGAAGAGAAAAGCCATGCCAAAGAGGACGAACCCCGAGGCAAAGGAACCCAGCAAGAAATACTTGAGCGAGGCTTCTTCCGATTCAAGCTGCGGGCGGGCCATGCCAGCCAGCACGTAGAGGGGGATGGAGAGCAATTCCAGCGCCAGAAAAACAATGATCAAATCGGCGGCTGAAGCCATCAGCAGCATGCCGCTCAGGCTAAAGAGCAACAGAGGATAGTACTCGTACTGGTCCACCCCCATGCGCTTGAGATACGCCGGCGACAGGATCACGGCCAGCGCTCCACTCAAGAGGAACAGCCCATCCAGGAAAACCGAAAAGCCGTCCTGACGGACCATGTCGTTGAAACCCGAATAGGGCTGCACGCCGTGCCAGGCCAGCAGTCCGGCAGAAATCGCCAAGCCCAGCAAAGCCAGCAGCGGATGCAGCCAATCCACCTTTTTGGGGAGGAAAAGTCCGGCCAGGAGCATGAGCATGGCCCACACGAGGAGGGCAATCAGCGGCAGGATGGAGAAGAGATCAATCAAATTCATGCGTCATCTCCCTTCTAATGCAGCGCCAGTGCAGCAGCCTGCAAAACGGCCGTCAATTTTTCGACCGCAGGCGCCATCAGGGCAAAGAATGGTTTAGGATAGAGACCGATCCAGAAGATCACCAGCAGGAGCAGAGCGATCATGGCAATCTCGCGCGGACTGAGGTCTTTGAGGCTGAGGTTCTCGGTATGCGTGACCGGCCCCAGGAAGAGCTTCTGGAAGAAGTGCAGCAGATACACTGCCGCGAAGATCACTCCCAGCGCCGCCGCCCCGGCAATCCACGGGCTGAGCACGGAGGAGCCGAATGCGCCGAGCAGGATGGTGAACTCGCCTACGAAACCGTTGAGGCCGGGCAGCCCCATCGAGGAGAGGGTCACCACCAGCGTCAGCGCGCCATATACGGGCATCACCTTCCACAGACCGCCGAAAGCCTCGAGGTCACGGGTATGGCGGCGTTCGTAGATGAAGCCCACCAGCAGGAAGAGTGCCCCGGTCGAGAGACCGTGGTTGACCATCTGCAGGATGGCACCGCTGATGCCCAGTGAATTGAGGGCAAAGAGGCCCAGCATGACAAAGCCCAGATGGCTGACCGAAGAGTAAGCCACCAGCCGTTTGGCGTCTTTCTGCCGGAAAGCCACCCACGCTCCCCAGAGAATGCCAATGACGGCCAAAATGGCCAGCCAGGGTGCCAGCTTGACCGCCGCCTGTGGGAAGAGGGGCAGATTGAAGCGCAGAAAGCCGTAAGCGCCCATCTTGAGCAGCACGCCGGCCAGGATCACCGAACCGGCCGTCGGGGCCTCGGTATGCGCGTCGGGCAGCCAGGAATGCAGCGGCCACATCGGCACTTTGATGGCAAAGGCCAACCCAAAGGCGGCGAAGAGCCACAACTGCTGGGTGAGCGAAAGCCCGCCCGCAGCTGCGATCTGAGTCAGATCGAAAGTACCGGCGTGCCCGCCCAGCCAGAGGATGCCGGCCAGCATGACCAGCGACCCGGTCAGGGTATAGAGCACGAACTTGATGGCCGCATACAGGCGGCGTTCTCCCCCCCACATGCCAATGATGAAATACATCGGGATAAGGGTGAACTCCCAGAAGATGTAGAAGAGCGCCATATCCAGGGCC
>JAAZOQ010000243.1 GCA_012797695.1 Anaerolineaceae bacterium
CTCCTTATCATGATTTTGGGAAACAAAAAGGCACGCAGTAATACCGCGTGCCTTATTCGCTCACGAAAGTTGCTCGATAAAAAATCAATACTCGCATAGAGAATTTACCTCAACGTTAATCTATAATAGCCCAGCGCGGAGTGAAAGTCAATCATTTTTAAGGTTATTCTTCTCCATCACCAGTCCGTCTTCACCATCGACGTAATAACGATGCCACACTTCAGCATAATGATATCCCAGAGAAGAATAGAGCCGTTGGGCAGAATAATTCGAGCGCCGCACCGATAGGCGGATAACCGGCTGCCCCATGGCTTCATCCCCAGCTAACATCAAGGCTCGTGCGATTCCCTGCCGGCGGTACTCGGGGAGTACCCCAATAGTGGTCACCCATCCTACTCCCTCGGTACGGTGGGTATCTCCGCCAATGAAACCCGCCATCTTTCCCTCCACCTCAGCCTTGAGCCGGATGATGCCGGGCAGGGCCAGTACTGCGATCAGCTCGATCAACGGCCATTGGTCCTGTTCAAAGCAGATGCGATCCAGTTCCCGCAGAGCATTGAGATCCGACAAGGAAGCAGGAGCAATTTGGAAAGAAGGATTCGCAGAGTTCATGGGAAAAAGAGGCGGGTAGAAGATTTCCTTCCACCCGCCCGATCCTCTTGTAAAGGATTACTTGTTTCTGGTTTCGTTCTTTTTGACGAAATCACTCAGCAGGCTGGTGAATTCCATCGGGAAAATATACTTTGTGGAAGGATTCGCTGCCATAGACTTGAGAGTATCAAAATACTGCAAAGTCATGGTGTTTTGGTCCAGTTGTTTGGCAGCCTCAAAAATAGCTTCCAGGGCTTTTTGATAGCCTTCAGCCCGCAACAATTGCGCCTGTTTTTCACCCTCAGCGCGCAAAATCGCTGCCTGTTTTTCGCCTTCAGCCTTCAAAATGTTAGACTGTTTATCGCCTTGGGCTACGTTGATGGCAGCATCGCGATTACCGTTGGATTCAGTCACCACGGCACGGCGGGTACGTTCTGCCGTCAACTGGCGGTTCATGGATTCCTGAACGTCTCTTGGCGGAACGATCTCACGGATTTCAACGTTGGTCACTTTCACACCCCAGCGTTCAGTTACTTCGTCCAGGCGAGAACGCAGAGCCGTGTTGATCTTCTCGCGCTCAGAAAGGACGCCATCCAGCATAATTCCGCCGATGACGGAACGCAGTGTGGTCGTGGCAATACCCTGTGCCGCCAGTTCGAAGTTCTGAACCTGCAGCACTGACTCTACCGGGTCGAATACCTTGTAGTACCACAAGAAGTCAACCGAAACCGGAGCGTTATCCTGGGTAATCGAGGCCTGAGTCGGGATCTCACGCACCTGCTCGCGCAAATCCACCCAAACGGGGCGATCGATGAAAGGAATAAGCAAAATGAGCCCCGGACCGCGCTGACCGATGCAGCGGCCCAGACGGAAGACGACCAGACGTTTGTATTCCGGTACGATCTTGAGGGCGGCCGCCAAAAAGATGATCAGCAGCACTACCACACCTACGATCAAACAAATCAATACTGTTGGATTCACGTTTCCTCCTAAAGATTAACAAAACGACTATCGAAGCCCTATTTAACCGGTTCGACGATCAAAACCAGTCCTTCACGGTTGATTACTTTGACAGAACTGCCTGCCGCAATCATCTCGTCACTGCGGGCGGACCATTCTTCACCACCCACGTAAACCGTGCC
>JAAZOQ010000244.1 GCA_012797695.1 Anaerolineaceae bacterium
CAAAGATTTCATCTGTTTGTAAATAAGATGGGCAGCTCTCTTGGGGGCAAGGCGGGTGAGAAAATCCATCATTTTGGTATCGCTGCCGACGAGGACGCGGAATTTGTCCCTTTCTATGCCGTCAAGGATGATGCGGGCGGCCGTCGCGGGAGGGGTCATCTTATATTTGCCGGTATCCTGGCTATTTTGTTGGGCGGCAGTCATGACGCCGGAGTTGACGGCGATGTTGGTGCCAATGGCACCCGGGAAGACGACGGTAACGTGCACGTGCGTGTCGAGCAGCTCAGCGTAAAGGCCTTCGGTGAGCAGTTTGACAGCGGCTTTGGAGGCACCGTAGAGAGTCTGCCCCGGGACGGGCAGGAAGCCGCCCATGCTTGAGACGTTGACGATGTGAGCAGTAGAGCGCTGGAGCAGGTAGGGCAAAAAAGCCCTGGTCATGTACAGCGTGCCGAAGAAATTGACGTTCATGGTACGTTCGATCTGGGGATCGGTCAGGTCGTTGAGACGCACAAATGGCTGGATGATGCCGGCATCGTTGATGAGGCCGTCTACACTGCCGTGTGCCGCCAATACCTGCTCGGGCAGGGCGGCAACCGCAGACTGATCGGTGATGTTGACGACGTGTGTCGAGATCTGGCTGCCCAGAGCACCGGCGAGGCGCACGGTTTCTTGCAGAGCGTCTGCCTGAATATCCACAGCGGCGACGCGGGCTCCCCGGCGTACCAGTTCGAGGACCATTTCGCGGCCCATGCCGTTTCCGCCGCCTGTCACGACGATCACCTTATTTGCGACTTTCATTTTTACTCCTGACACAAGAAAGGATCAGATCTTTCTTGTAGCATCAGTGTAGTGCTTAATTGTTAGAAATACGATAAATATTATCGTAAATTAATCCACAATAAAAAGTGGAAGAGGCAGCGCAATCTGTGAGAAAAAGCGATGGGGGAAGGGTCAGGCAGCGGAAAAACGAAGAATCACTGGCTGGGGAGGGTGCGCGGGTGGGGAATCTCGGCCTGGATGATGACGCCGCCGCCAGAGTTATTCTCGATACTGAGATTGCCGCCCAGCAGGGCGACGCGTTCGCTGATGCCGAGAAGCCCAAAATGACCTTGTTTGGCCAGGGCGGAAAGGTCGAAGCCTTTGGGCAGGCCCACACCATTGTCGATGATGGTGAGCATGATGGAGCGTGATGAGTTATGCCACAGGCGCAGGGTGGCCTGGGTGGCGCGGGCATGCTTATCGATGTTGCGCAGGGCTTCCTGAACGATGCGGTAGATCGACAGCTCGGTGGCTTCGGGCAGGCGGATGAGATTGGAGTCGATGGCGATCTGCAGCGCAATGGCATGCTTGGCGGACCATTCGTTGGCAAAAGAGGTAATGGCGGCACCCAGGCCGAGGGCATCGATGGTGGGGGGGCGCAGATCACGGCAGGTATCGCGCAGGTTTTCGATCAGTTCACGGATGTTGAAGCGGATGTTTTTCAGCTTGTCACCGATTGAGAAATCGAGGTCTTCGTTTTCTTCGATGGCTTCCAGTTCGTAATTTACGCTCAAAAGATCCTGGATGGTCTCGTCGTGCAGCTCGCGGGCCAGCGATTTACGGTCCTGTTCGTCTTTGGTGAGCAGGCGGCGGTGGGCGTCTTGCAGGGCCTGGTTGATCTTATCCAGAGCGATGATCTGTTTGTTCAACTGGTTGATGAGCTGCTTGTTGAGGGTGTCTTGGGCGGCGAGGTCGCGTTCGAGCAGCATCTGGTTGTTCTTGAGCTCCTCAGCGCGTTCGCGGGCGCGGTAATAGTTATCCAGCGCCCAGATGAAGGGGGTGATCTGCTGCTGATCGGTGGTGCCGACCAGGGCGGCCACGACCTCCTCACGGCTGGTTTCGTCCGTTCTGAAGCGGGCGACCTGATAGTTATCGCACAGGACGAGAATCTCATCGGTGACGGCAAAGAGGTGATCGAGGTTATCGCTGAAGAAGATGACCCCGCGGCCTTCCTGCTGCCAGGATTCGATCAGGGAAAGTACCTTCTTTTGATTGGTGTAGTTCAAGACTTCGGTGACGTCATCGACGACCATTAATTTGGCGGGTTTGACCATGGAGCGGGCGACAGAAAGCATCTGGCGCTGTTCCCCAGAAAGGTTGCTGACCTTTTCACGCAGGCTGGGGAAGGAGATATCGAGCTGTCTCAGGATGCGCAGCGAAGTGTCATCCATGCGTTTTTGTGAGCTGATGAACTTGCCGCCGGTAATGGCCGGCCAGCCGATCTCGTTGCCCATGAAAATATTTTCCCCGATATCCATCGAGGGGACCAGTTCGGGGGTTTGGTGGAGTACTTCGATGCCGAGCTGGCGTGCTTTGAAGGGCAGGTGCAGCCGTTTGCCGGAAAGATAGATCTCCCCTTCACTGGGGGGCTGCAGCCCGGCCAATACCATCACCAGGGTCGTCTTGCCGGCGCCGCTGCGGCCGGCCACCCCTAACACTTCGCCGGTGTTGACCGCGAAGCTGACGTTGTTCAGAA
>JAAZOQ010000245.1 GCA_012797695.1 Anaerolineaceae bacterium
CCATCCGTGTTTATGTGAAACGGGCGAAACAATCGTAATCACCAGTAAAAAGGACAGTGTTCACGCACTGTCTTTTTTGTTTTTCGAGTAGAATGGGTCATTCTTTGAATTAGAGGTGGCATTTGAAGGCCAAAGGAAAAATAATTCTTGAGCTGAGTGTTGCTTATGCTGTTTTGGCGTTGATCGTTTATTTCACCCCGGGTTGGGTGGTTTATGGGCATTCAACTGCTGAAAAAATGCTGTTGACTCTTGTTCCCTATCTACTCATGCTATGTTGGGTTGGTTGCGTGATCGGGGTAACTCATCAGCCCTTGTGGCCGACACTGGGAGTGAGTAACCGTTCTTTCACGCGTCAAATTGGGGTGGGGCTGGTTTTCTTTCTATTGCTTTCGGTGATCTTTATTGTTGCCCCTTTGCTGCTGGGGGTCGACCGTACTCAATTGCTTAGTTTTAAGGCTCGCTCACTTGGGATCCTCATTTTCTATGTGATCTATGATTGGGTATTGGTTGGCTTGGGCGAGGAACTCATTTTCCGGGGTTATTTTTATGAGCGTCTGAAAAAATTGACGGATTCTGGTGTCTGGACCGTTTTTCTTTCTGCAATTTTATTTGGGCTGTTTCATTTCCCGCTGCATCAGAATTGGCTGCAGGTGGGGATGACCACACTTTTGGGAGTGCTTTTTGGCTTGGTACGCTG
Source organism: Anaerolineaceae bacterium (assembly GCA_012797695.1). Lineage (GTDB taxonomy): Bacteria > Chloroflexota > Anaerolineae > Anaerolineales > Anaerolineaceae > UBA6107. The sequence continues at coordinate 698 of JAAZOQ010000245.1, forward strand.
GCGCATTCGTGGTGGCTCGACTCTGGCTACTGGGATTGCTCATGGATTGTATGACAGTCTGCTCCAGATATTGAGCTATCTGCTGCTGTAATGGCGACCGCCTTACTGAAACCCAGTAAGGCGGTTTTCTTGACTATTTGCTGGGTTTTTGACAATCATAAAGAGTTCCGTTTTGCGACCCGTTTTTGGTGAATGAGTTTGTTGTGGCATCTGCATCAAGCTGAACCACAGTGCAGTTGTTTTTAACCCAATTGTTGATCCCGGAATCACTGGACGTTTCGCTGCTTTGCAGCACAAAACGAACTTTGCCAGAATTGACCAGATCGGCCAGTTGGTCAGCGTCAATGACGTTATCTTGCCCGGTGAATCCGCCGAAAGTTAAAACAGGTCGCCCGGTAGCCAAAATGTAAGGGGATGCCTCGTGAGAGCTCTGGGTGGCCAGCAGATATTGGTTTTCTTGTGTATTTTCCAGCAGATATTCCAGCAGCGTTGTATCAACTGTGGTGCTGGGATTGTTTCCGCTGAGTCGGCCTGTTGCCGAAAGCGTGGCGGCAGGTTCGGCGCTGGGCAGATTGGTGTCTGGGTTAGGGTTGAGCGTGGTCAAAATCGCCCACGTCATCGGGGCCACCAGAAGTGTGAGAGATACGGCCAAGAGGCTCCATTGCCGCGGCCGCCACCAGAACAGGAGTGTCGCGACAAGCCAGAGTGCGGGGAGTACATAGGCCAGGGTTTTGAGGCTGGCAGAAGCGCTGAGAATTACGAACATGGCAAAAGCGATGGTCAATCCGCTGCTCAGCGTGAGCAGAATTTTTGCGGTTGTGGGTGCCGGATCTTTTAATTTAAGCATCAGCCAGACAGAAATTCCGCTCAGTGCGGCAATGCCTGGTCCAAGCATGATCAGGTAGTAAGTGTGCCACAGACCGGTGGTGAAGGTGAAGTAACCCGCCATCGGAAGCAGCCAGGCTGCCCAGAAGAACAGCCCCAGCCAGTGCTCACGCTGCGCGCTGGCGCGTTTGGCCAGAAAACTGAACAATATCAGAGTTACAGGTGCCAGAGGCAGCAGCCATGAAGCCTGCGAAGCCAGAGGTTGGGTGAATAGCCGCAGGAGTCCAGCTCTGCCTGTACTGTTTTGCATTCCGCCTGGGTTCATTTGCCCGCCAGACCCGCCCATGGGGCCGTTCCCCGAAAAGTCAGGGCGGGTCCCTTCCTCGCGATTTCCTTGCGGTGGTAGATTGTTATCCGTGCTGGGAGGTTGCCCGGCGCTGTTGGGGTTTCCTTGAGGCGGATTTCCAGAGGGGGCTTGCATTCCCTCTTGTGAGAATGGCCCTTCCCCCAAACCTTGCGGTCCTGAAGCATCGGTTCCCGGGTTGAAATTTCCCGGCGCGGCTCCATCATTCTGTCTGCCATTGCCCATGTTTTGCGTGAGACGTTCGATACCGTTGTGTCCAACGATGAGTTCCATGACCGAATTGTTGGTGCTGGAACCGATGTAAGGCCGCTCTGAGGCAGGGGTAGCATCGACGATCAGCGTCCATGAGAGAGATACGGCGACCAGCACCAGGGTAGCCAAACCCAAGTGCAGCAGACGCTGTCTCCATTTTTGTCGGGATCCCAGCCAATAGAGTAAATACAGAGCTGGCAGCACCATGTAGGCTTGCAGCATTTTAATGTTAAATCCCAAACCTACCAAAATGGAGCCCAGGTAAAGGTACCGGTTCTTTCCGCTGTCGACAGCTTTCCAGAAAGCCCAGGCCGCCAGCAGCAGGACGAACACCAGCATGCCGTCGATTGTGTTATTGCGTTCGGTGGCAATGGTGATCGGCGTGCACGCCAGTACCAGAGCGGCGATCAAAGCGGGGATATCGCCGAAATGTTTTTTGACCAGAAAGAAGAGCAAAAGAACAGAAAGTATTCCGGCCAGCGCATTCGGGAAAGCCAATGCAAAGCCGTTGAAACCAAAGATCAAAGTTGAGGCTGCTTCCAGCCAGAATCCCAGCGGGGGTTTATCGACGGAGACGGATCCGCCGGGTTCATAAGCGGCGAAAAAGAAATTGTGCCACGAGGTGAGCATGGATTTGACCGTGGCAGCATAGTATTCGTTGCCGTATCCACTCGCGCCCAACTGGTAGAAGCGCAAAAAAATTGCAAGGCCCACGATCAGAATCAGGCTGATTGTGGTTAATAATCGAATAGGTTTTTCTTTTTGAGGTACAGAGATCAGATTTTCTCGCTGCATAGGTATTTCCTTACCCGTATTATTAAATGACTCTCTTATTTATGGTATTTTTCAGTTGTGGAAATTGTATGCAGAATCCGTTGAGAAGCGAGGGAATAAATTGGGGAAAAGAAAAAAGCCGACAGATTTTCACTGTCGGCTTTTACTCTCTTGCGAGAAAAGCTTATTTCTTCTTGAGAATCATGCGGGCATCAACGACCTTGAGGCCTTTTCCATCTTCGTAAACGAGGACAGGGTTGGCATCGGTCTCGGCGATCTCATCTTGCATGTCGAGGATCATGTTGGAGTACTTCGTGATCGTTTCGGCCAGGGCTTTGCGATCGCGCGGAGCTTCACCGCGAACGCCAGCCAGGATGGGTGCGCCGCGAATCTCGCCGATCATTTCTACCGCCTGATCATCGGCAATTGGGGCAACGCGGAAGGTAACATCCTTGAGCACTTCCACGAAGATACCCCCCAGACCAAACATCATGGTTGGGCCAAAGGTGGGATCGTTGACGGAGCCCATGATGACCTCGGTTCCCATCGGAGCCATTTCCTGAATAGCGATACCGTGGATGTTGGCATCGGCTTTGTATTTCTTGGCGTTGGCCATGATGGTTTTGAAGGCGTCGCGAACGCCTGCTTCGTCTTTGATGTTGACTTTGACACCACCGGCATCAGATTTGTGCAGGATGTCTGGGGAGACGATCTTCATAACCAGCGGGAAACCCACTTTCTTGGCCAGGGTGACGGCTTCGTCTTCGCTCTTGGCAAGTTGGGTATCGGTTACGGGCAGGCCATAGGCTTTGAAGACCTGTTTGGCTTCGATCTCGGTCAAGGCATTGCGGCCATCGGCACGTGCGGCGGCCACGATTTCCAGAGCGGTTTTGCGGGCTTTCGCGTTGGATTTGAAGTCGAAGGAAGCTTTCTTCTCATGCAGTTTGGCGTAATCGCGCAAACCAGCCATGGTCTGTACGGCCAGATCTGGGGCGCCATAAGCCGGGATACCATTCTCGACGAGCCAGCCCATAGCGGCATCGCAGCGCTCACCACCCACGAATGAAACAGTGACTGGTTTGTCTTTGACTTTGGAATCGACAACGGCTTTCTTGATACTCTCAGCAATTTCCTGCGGGTTGGTGACTGCGGTCTCGCAGTACAGCACTACCAGGCCATCCACCCATTTGTGGGCGAAAGCGTATTTTACACAATCGTAATACCATTCATTGCCGCCCATACCGGTGATGTCTACCGGGTTCTTGGCAGAACCGAATTCAGGCATGTGTTTCTTGAGTTCAGCCTGCACGTCTTCAGGGGCGAATTTCAATGGGAGACCATAGCGTTCAGCGGCATCCGTGGCTAACACACCCACACCACCGCCATTGGTGATGATGAGCAGGTTGTCGCCTTTCATGGCAGGCTGCTCAGAGAAGGCCTGGGTCTTGTTGAACAGATCGTTCAAATCCGCAGCCTGGATGACGCCAGCCTGGCGGAAAGCTGCACCGTACACTTTGGCAGCACCGGCCAGAGAACCCGTGTGGGAGGCAGCAGCGGCTGCACCGTGCGCTGAAACACCAGATTTAAGCGCAATGATGGGTTTTTTGGTCTTTTGGGCAGCTTCGATGAAGCGGCGGCCATCTTTGAAGCCTTCGATGTAGAGAGAAATGCACGAAGTCTTTTCGTCTTCATCCAGCCATTCGACGATATCAGCAAAATCGACATCGCTCATGTTCCCAATGGAAACGAGTTTATCGAAACCGACTTTGCGGGTATAGGTAGCAGCATCCAGGGCGATCAGGAGGGCGCCGCTCTGAGAGATCAGAGAAGCTTTCCCGGCTAAAGGCAGGCAGGGAGCGAAGGAACCATTGAATTTATCAGAGTTGGAGAGCGTACCGACAATGTTGGGGCCCAAAACACACATGCCATATTGATGGGCAGTATCAACGATTTGCTGTTCGAGGTCTTTGCGGCCAACTTCACTGAACCCAGAGGTAATAACGATAAAGCCTTTGACACCCTTTTTGCCGCATTCTTCGGCCATGGCGGGCACGATTTTTGCAGGTACGGTCACGATGGCTGCATCGATGGAACCGGGAACATCAGTAATGGTGGGGTAGGCTTTTAGCCCGAGAATTTCGGGAGAAGATGGGTTGATGGGGTAGATCTTTCCCTGATAACCATCTTTAATGAGGTTGTCGACGACGGAGTAGCCAATTTTGCCGGGGGTGTTTGAGGCACCGATGACAGCAACGGATTTTGGTCTGAGAAGACCATTGAGCACTTTCTTATCCACGAGTTTCCTCCTAAGAAAACATAGAATTGATGTGCAGAGTAAAGATAAAATGTTTATAATGGCTGTTGAGTTGAACTGGACTTGATATTTTCAACCTTCACCATTGTAAGCAATTTTAGCAAACCTTCTTCTTCACCGCTATGGATGAATATCCTGAGACAATATGCCAAACCAACCCCAATTCGAACAGATCACGCTTAACCACAAAAAAATCGACCTTATTTCTGACTTGCTGAAAAAGGTTTTTGAGAGTGCTGATCCATTTTCCCTAGTGAACCACTCCATTTTACTTTCAAATGGGAATGTCTGCATAGGGAAAACTTACCAATATTCAACCAAAAGGGCGAGATTGATCAGTATTGGCAAGGCGGGCCTGCCTATGGCAGCCGCAGCGCTGCAGCAACTGGGCGCTCGGGTCGAGAGTGGGGTTTGTGTTTCAAAGGTACTGCCGGCGGATTTGCCCAATTGGCCACAGGTGAAATTCTTGACGGGCTCCCATCCCGTGCCGGATGCGCGGAGCGTCGCTGCCGGCGCGGCAGTGGCAGATTGTCTGGCCGGGTTGAGCACTGATGAACTGGTATTGGTGCTGGTCTCGGGCGGAGCATCAGCGCTGGTTTCTTCTCCGCGGTCTGGACTTGAACTTGCTGATTTGCAGAGGGTCAATCAGTTGCTCTTGAAGAGCGGAGCCACCATTAATGAAATGAACGCGGTGCGAAAGCACCTCGAGAATTTGAAGGGTGGGGGTTTGGCACGTTTGGCCGCTCCGGCTCGGGTTGAGGCGTTGATCCTTTCGGATGTGATCGGCGATGACCTGAGCACGATCGCCAGCGGCCCTACTGTGGCGGATTCGACTACTTTTGCCGACGTTCAGCAGATTCTGGCCCGCTATGATCTTACGGATCAGATTCCGGCATCAGTTGCGGGGTTGCTCGCCCGCGGGCAAAAAGGGGAAATCCCCGAAACGGTCAAGCTGACTGATCCTTGCCTGCAGCAGGTACATAACACGATCATTGGCAGCAATCGTCTGGCCATCGAGGCGGCCTGTGCGGCAATTCGCGAAAAGGGTGGTACTGCCGAAATATTGAATTCCGCCCTGGTCGGGGAAGCTCGTGAAGTGAGCTGTCAGTTCATTCGTGAGAGTCAGCGGCACTGCCTGGGGCGGTCTGGATTGCAAATGAGTATTGCCGGCGGTGAAACGACGGTGACGGTACACGGTCAGGGGAAAGGTGGCCGCAATCTTGAAGCGGCTTTGGCCGCGGTACCTCTTCTGGCGGATGATCCCGAGGGTTTGTTCTTTACTCTGGCAACGGATGGCGAAGATGGACCGACAGATGCGGCAGGTGCGATCGTTGATGCTGCAACTGCACAAAAGGCCCAGGTACTGGGCCTGGACCTTCAAAGTTATCTTGCCAATAATGACGCTTATACTTTCTTCGAGCGGGTTGGCGGTCTCATTAAAACCGGTTCGACCGGTACTAACGTCAATGATCTGATGATCTATTTACGCTGCGCATAAACTTCAGGGTTGACGCAATAGGGCAGCTTTTCTCTGGCTACTCCTGCCAGCACGTTTTCGGCAGTCATGACCGACATACGCCGGCGAGTTTGGGTTGAAGCGGAACCGATGTGGGGGGTAATGATGACCTGCGGCAGTTCCAGCAACGGGGAGTTCTGAGGAATGGGTTCTGGATCAGTGACATCCAGGGCGGCTGCGGCCAGGTGCCCGGCACTTAGTGCTTCATAGAGGGCTGCCTGATCGATCATGGCGCCGCGGGCGGTATTGATTAGAATGGCTCCCGGTTTCATGTGTGCCAGTTGTTCTTTGCCGATCATGCCGCGCGTTTCTGCGGAAAGATACGCGTGCAGGGTGACAAAATCAGCCTGCCGCAGCAATTCATCCAGCGTCATGTATTGCGCCTGAGTGCGTTCTTCAGCCGCCAGGTCGCGGTGCCGCTGCGTGTAGAGTACTTTCATGTGGAAGCCAGCAGCGCGGGCCGCTACGGCCTGCCCAATGCGTCCGAAACCGATGATGCCCAGAGTGGCACCGTAGACATCTGTGCCGCACAATACGTCTGGTCCCCAGGAACGCCAGATACCGCGGTGGACTTCAGTGTGGCCTTCGACCACACGGCGGGCAGCCGCCATGAGCAAGGCCCAGGCCAGATCGGCGGTCGTTTCGGTGAGTACTCCGGGAGTGTTCCCCACGGCAATTCCTAATTTCGTTGCCTGCTCCACGGCGATATTATCGTACCCCACGGCCATTTGGCTGACCACCCTCAGCGAATGAGCGGCCCCGCTTTGCAGTACCTTCTCGGTGATCGGGTTGGAGAGCATACTGATAAGTCCCTCCACTTGAGCGACTTTTTCGATCAGCTGCGCTTCAGTGATAGGCATGTCGGCAGACCAGACTTCGATCTTCGCATTCTTCTCCAGCAATTCCATTGCTTCTGGATAGATTCTCCGCGTTAAAAATATTTTTTTCATTCCGGCTTCTTTCTATGAGAAAAGTTTTGCCAGTACACCCAGATGTTCCAGTAGAATCTTGACCCCGATCAGGATCAGGATGATTCCGCCGGCGATCTCGGCTTTATTTTCGAACTTGGCACCAAAACGATGGCCGATTATCACTCCAATGAGCGACAAGGCAAAGGTGGTTACCCCAATCAGAAGGATCGAGGGCAGAATTATTACGTCCAGAAAGGCGAATGAAATACCGACTGCCATGGCATCGATACTGGTGGCAATGGCGAGCAGAAAAAGTTCTTTGAAATCCAGGCTTTCTTCACAGCCGCACTCCTCTTCTTCTGAATGATGCAGACCTTCGAAGAGCATTTTGCCGCCTACAAATGCCAGCAGCGCAAAAGCGATCCAGTGATCAAAACTGCTGATGTAATTCGCGAATTGGGCCGCCAGAAACCAGCCTATCAGCGGCATAAAAGCTTGAAACGCTCCAAAGAAAAGCGCGATGATCAATCCGTGACGCCAGTTGAGGCGAGGCATGTTCAAGCCTTTACACAGCGAAACCGCAAAGGCATCCATCGACAGGCCAATGGCAATGAGCATCAGTTCGACAAAGTGCATGGCATCCTCAAACAGTAAAATAGGCAGGTACATTTTGGAATGTACCTGCCTGGAACTCTTTTGTGTGGATTTGTAATTTGCTGGTGCCTATTTTAACACAAGAATGGATCGATTTTTCTCATTCGGGCTGTAGATAACGGGCTTTGATCGAAGGAATTAAATACTCGTTGAAAGCGCGTTCTTCATCATAGTCAGGGTTCCAGCCCCAATCATTCGCGGCAGCGGAGTCATCCACGTCGGCGGGCCAGGTATCGACGATTGCCTGCCGGGCGGCGTGCGGCTCAAAGGTAACCACTGCATTGGGGAATGCTTTTTTGATGCGCAGGTAGATTTCCTGCGCCGTGGGGCTGAAGCTGGTGACGTTGTAGACCAGCTGGGTGAGTTTTTCCTGCGGAGCGCATTCCAGCATCAGCAGGGCCTTGACCGCGTCGGGCATGGTCATAAAGGGCAGACGAGTATCTTCGCGCACGAAGCAGGCATAGGGTTCCCCCTGCGCTGCATGGTGCAGCATTTCGGGCCCGTAATCACTGGTTCCGCCGGTTGGGATGGTCACAGACGAGATCAAGCCGGGGAAGCGCAGACAGCGAAAATCCACGTTCATGTGGCCATGATCCGCAGCCAGTTGCCGATAGTAATAAGTGTAGTAGCGGCCCAGTTGTTCGCAGTACAGTTTGTTGCAGCCGTACATGGTGATGGGTTTCAACCATTGATCTTCCCTGATCTTGCCGACTTTTTTCTTGATTTCAAGGGAAGGCAGGCCATAAGCGGCAATGGAACTGGGGTAGATGAATTTTACTGGCCTTCCCTGCCAGGAAGATTGCTCCACGGCCAGGCGCAGCAGGTTAAGTGTTCCTTCCACGTTGACACGGTGGGCCGTCTCAGGGTTGTATTCAGCTTTGGTTGAGAGAATGGAAGCCAGGTGAAAAATGGTCCGGATTTCGAATTCTGCTACCAGCCGGCCAAGCAGCATGGTGTCGAGAATATCCCCTTGAATGAAATGCTCGCAACTGTGACGCAGACGCTCATCCAACGGAGCCACGTCCATGGCGACGATACTGATGTTCTTTTTGCTGCCCAGATGGGCGATCAGTCCGTGCCCGATTTCTCCGTTTGCTCCTGTGATCAGCACCACTTCTTTACGCATAGCACTCTCCTGTTTTGGATTTACTTGCGGATGATTGATACTGGACTACGTACACTTGCTCAAAATTCGATTAATCAGAGGATTTCTTTGTCTGAATTTGACCGGTGTTGCCTCCATAAGGTGGAAATAAAAATGGGTAGGCGGAAAGGCCTACCCATTCATTGGAGTAGTCAGAGGTTTCAGGGGAGAGACGATCGGTAAAAAGGAAGCGTTCATCTCGTTGTCAGGGTGCAAATTTTGCCTTATTGCGCCGGCGGAACGGGCAGATGCACGGTCATGCGGCGAATTTGGTCGTTCTTTTCAGAGGTGATACGCAGTACTACCACGGCCATGTCTTTTTCAGGCCGGTTCTGGTCCAGCCGGATGGCCTGCCCCAGCAGAGTGTCAGCGATTTCCTGTGCGGATGGCCGTTCTTCTTCCAGAGTGGCAGAAAGCAGGGTGCAGAGATCGAAAGATTGGTTGTAGTTCAGGCCGGCATTCAGCACACCTTCGCTGTAGATGACCACGGTAATACCGTTCTCCAGCGGGAACTCAGTGATGACTGGCTTGACGTTGCGCGAGGATCCAATGGGTTCACTGTCTCCGCCGATGCATTCGACTTCTTCCCCACGGGCAATGAAAATCGGTGTGGGGCTGTTGCGTGAAATCACCACGGTGCTGGTCTGCAGATCTACTGAGAGAATATTCAGGCTGGCGGGTATTTTGCCTTCTTTTTCGGTGTACAGAGCATCTGAAGCCGCTCGAGCGGCTGCCCCGTCGCGCACTCCTTCGGCTAACAGGCTGACCACCTTGCGGACGATCATGGTTGAGATCGTCTTGGCGTCATGCCCAGAAAATTGACAATCCGCGAGAACCATGGAAATGCCACCATTGGGTCGCTCAACGGTTTCGAGAGTATCTCCGCTCTCAGAAAAAGAATACTGGTTGATCTTCGCGACTGCAAAATTGATTTCCATATCGAAATTGTACATCAATAAATTAAGAATAAACATAGAGTTTCAGGGTTTACCCCCTTGACAGGGGAGAGAAAAACCTCTATTATTACAATAATATTGAATTCAATATTATTACAACGAACAAAGTTGAAACTGTGAATTGGAAGAAGATATGACAACTGAGAAGGATGAAATCGAGATCGTTTTTGATGAAACCACCCACACTTATCATGCTTTCTGGCGCCCTCCGCTGGCCATTGGGGCTGGGGACTCAGCGCGCGAGGCGGTGGCAGACCTGCGCGAGGCGATCCGTTTTAGCGTGGATACTTCAGTAAAAGAGGTCGAAGGAGTGGTTCTCCCTGCTGATCCTGATATGCCGGCTACGAGCGGTGATCAGCGGCAGACGGCGGTTTATGAATGTTTGCCTCACCGGAATTGCGGGAAGTGTGGGTTTGTGAATTGCTGGGGTTTTGCTGACGCGTTGATAAAAGGAGAGGTTCTCCCGGGTGTTTGTCGAAAGCTCCATGCTGATGAAATCGAGAAAATCGCTGTGCTTTTGCCTGAGCTGACAGCGGCGAAAAAGCCAGATTATCACCGCGAACACCGTCAGCGCCGTCGTGGCGGAGAATAAGCCTGAAAAAAGAAAGAATTCTTGAGCTATGATATAACTCAAGGAACAGTTCATTGGGTAAAAGGAAGAAACGATGTCAAGAATTGAGCGTGAACACCGCTATTATGATCGTGAAAGAATGCGTGAGCATCGTCACGAAGAGCGTGAGAATTATTGGGAGGAATGGCGCGAGGAGCGCCGCCGTTCTCACCCAGGGGAGGGGCATCACCATGGGCATGCTCCTTCTCCGCAAGAAGTTCAGGCCTGGCGTGATTATTTCTTCCAGTTTTTTGGCGTTTGGCCGGAGCAGCACTGGATTTTTGGCGGGCGGCGCTTTGGCCCCTGGCAGCAAGGAATGGATTCCTTCAATCCCTTTGTCGCGAATCTACTGAGCAAAGGTGGTGGGTTGCTGCCTTTGTATGTGCTTCATCTGGTGGCGCAGCAGCCGCGTTATGGCAATGAAATTATGGACATTCTGGCCACGCGCACCAATGGGCAGTGGGTCTCGAACCCGGGGGCGATTTATCCTTTGCTCACTCAACTTGAGGAAGAGGGCTTTATCCAGGGCGAGTGGGCGGATCCGACCCGACGTACGGTCCGCACATATTCGATCACTCCCAGCGGGAATCAGGAGTTGGCACGCCTGCGCGGGATTGTGGCTCCCAAGATCGAAGAGACCATCCAGGTATTGCAGGTCTTTCTGCATGATCTGCGTGAGGATCATCTGGGCGCAGAGGAACCATCTGCTTCTGACCCAGAGCCCAAAGCCTGAGCTGTGACAAGGGTTCTTCTGGTTGTTTTAATTCCGATGCGATTAGCTTGACAGCCAGGGGCAGGGGCAATATAATGTATCGGCCTGTCAAGGTATTGGCGGGCGTGGGAATCTATGACAGGAGCGTAAGAATGGTACCTCTTCCAAAACGAAAACTTTCCAAAGGACGCCGTGACCGCCGTCGTTCACAGGATGCACTGCAATCGATGAACCTGGTTCAGTGCAGCAATTGCGGTGAGATGCGCTTGCCTCATACGGTATGCCCCAATTGTGGGCATTACCAGGGCCGCGAAGTCGTCAGTGTTGAGAAAGAAACCAAAAAGAAATAATTTCATCATCCATTCACTCGTCTGAATGAAGAGGTTTCCTCTCTGCAAGGCATGACAACAAAAGAAGCTTCCCTAGTTGGAGAAGCTTCTTCGTTTTTAATTTTCTGGATCGTTATCTGATTCTGGATTGTCGATCAGGTCAGCGTCGCTCAGTTTTTCAGTGGGGGCACTGGCTTGAAAACCATTGTAGCGAGCCACCAGGCGTCCGGGGATTAACCCCTGCAAGAAGACCCCTTTACGCGTGTGCTCAATGTACTCCACCTGTCCCTGTTCGTGGAAGAGGCTGATCAATTGGCCTTCAGTGTAGGGGATTTCGACTGAGAGATGCGTGTAGTTTTCGAATAATTCGGATTCGATCATCTCTTTCAGATCATCGAATCCGCTGCCAGTGAGAGCGGAGATGGCCACTGCATTGGGGAATTCCCCGACGATTTCTGCTGCCAGAGATGGGTCCGACAATCCATCTATCTTGTTCAGCGCAATAATGGTTGGAATGTGATCGGCGTGGATTTCTTTGAGGGTTTCCGCGACGGAATGTGCCTGGGCTTGCGCGTTGGGGTGGGTGATATCCACCACATGAATCAGCAGATCGGCTTCGGCAATTTCTTCCAGTGTAGCCTGGAAGGCAGCGACCAGTTGGGTCGGTAGTTTCTGGATGAAGCCCACGGTATCGGTGACGAGGGCGTTATATCCGCCTGGCAGTTCCACACGTCGCGTGGTGGGGTCAAGGGTGGCGAATAACTGGTCAGCCACGTAAACCTCAGAACGGGTCAGATGATTGAGCAGGGTTGATTTGCCGGCGTTGGTATAACCTACCAGCGAGATCAGCGGAATGCGCGAGCGTTTGCGCTGTTGGCGGTAGCGTTGCCGGTGAGCGCGTACTTTTTCGAGTTCTTCTTTCAAGATCGAGATTCGTTTGCGGATCAAACGGCGGTCTACTTCAAGCTGGGTTTCTCCCGGGCCACGCAGGCCGACGCCGCCGACTGAGCCGGCAGAACCGCCGCCGCCGCCGGTCTGACGTTCCAGATGGGTCCAGGCACGGGTCAAGCGGGGCAACCGATATTCATTTTGTGCCAGCTCCACTTGCAAAATGCCTTCGCGGGTGCTGGCGTGCTGGGCGAAGATATCCAGAATGAGTGCGGTACGGTCCAGAACGCGCACGTGCAGGCCGAGGCGCTTCTCCAGTTCCCGTTGGTGGCGCGGATTGAGTTCATTGTCGAAAATGACCACGTCAGCCAGGGTTTCTTCGACCAGGCTGAAGAGTTCTTCGACTTTACCGCTGCCGATGTAAGTAACCGGGTTGGCAGCTTCCAGCCGCTGCGAGGTCACGCCGACCACTTCCAGGCCGGCAGTTTCCGCGAGGCGGGCCAGTTCTTCCAGCGAGTCTTCCAGGCTGAGTTCGGTAGGTTCCGAACGAATCTCGACCCCGACCAGAAAGACGCGTTCTCTTGGGGGGTGCGTTGGGAAAGTTGTTTTAGAGGCCATGAATTATTTTGTCCAGTGAATGATCCGCTGCATGGCTTCTGCGATGCGCTCTGTGGCGGTGCCCAGAGAGACACGCAGGAATCCTTCGCCATGCTTGCCGTACACGATCCCAGGGGTGGTGCTGACCCCGGTCTCTTCCAGCATGCGGTTGCAAAAACGGATGGAATCGTTCTCGCCGGCAGGTAGCCCGGCCCATACGTAAATTGCCGCTTTCGGCGTATCCACGCTCAAGCCGGCTGCACGCAGTCCGTTGACCACCAGGTCACGGCGTTCTTGGTAGAGAGCGTTGCGCTCCTCAAGCCAATCCTGATCGGAAGTTAATGCCGTGACGCCGGCCGCAAAAACGGGAGCAAAATTCGACGTATCCATCTGGCTTTTGTAGGTGGAAAGGTATTCAATGACTTCAGCGTTGCCTACTGCCATTCCCAGGCGCCAACCTGCCATGTTGTAGGTTTTTGAAAGCGAGTTGAATTCAACGGCGACTTCTTTGGCTCCGGGCACCTGCAGCAGGCTGGGAGCATGATAGTGATCGAAACAGACGTCGGTATAGGGCGCATCGTGGGCCAGCAGCAGATGATGCTGGCGTGCAAAAAGGACGGCTTCTTCGAAGAATTTCATCGAGGCAATAGCGCCGGTAGGGTTATTCGGGTAGTTAAGCCACATGAGCTTGGCACGTGACAGGGCTTCTGCGGGGAGGGCATTGAAATCGGGCAGAAAGCCGTTTTCTTTCAAGAGGGGCATTGCGACGATCTCGGCGCCAGCAATTTCTGCTCCAGCGGTATATACCGGGTAACCCGGGTCGGGTACCAGCGCCACATCCCCAGGGTTGAGGATCACCTGACTCAGGTTGAACAGACCTTCCTTAGACCCGATCAGGCCGATGGTTTCTTTCTGGGGGTCGAGTTCGACCTCGAAACGTTCCATGTAATAATTGGCAATGGCCTTGCGAAAAGCGGGGGTACCGCCATTGGGGGTGTAGCCGTGAGTATCTGCCCGCCGTGCGGATTCGACCAGACTGTCGATGATGAAATCTTGCGGCGGCAGATCGGGGGAACCCATGTCAATCCGGATCACATCGACTCCTTTGGCCTTCAAATCCGTGATCTTCTTGTTCAGCGAAGCAAAGAAATACGGTTTGATGGAGGCAATACGTTCAGCAGGTGCAAAATGGATTGAGTTTGGTGTCATGCAGACATTCCTTCGTTAAAATGGTAATGATTAGTTTACGCCTGCTTCGGGTTTTTGCCAACTATTGTCCAGATGATTCTCTCTGGAACGTCATGGGCAAGCAGCTGGAGAGACTTTCACCGGCATGGAATTGAGTGATTATTGCGTTTTTAGCCAGGCACTGATCGTCTTGCCGACGATTTCCAGGCTGTGCGCGGACACTTTGTCAGTGGTGTCTTGTGCAGTATGCCAGTAGGGGTAATCGAAATCGATGACGTCCACTGCCGGGATGCCGGCATTTAAGAAGGGGGTCTGGTCGTCGAGCATAGAATACTTCTCTTCATCAATAAAGTACTGACTGTACCCCAGACTGGCTGCGGTCTGCCAGATCTGATCTGTCAGGTTTTTCGTGGAGGTGATCTCGCGGTAGATGTTGAGATCGGCATCCCCGATCATATCCAGCACGACCACTGCCTGGGGCTTCACGGTCAGGTGCGCGGCGAATTCGGTAGAACCGAGCAGCCAGTTCCAACTGGGGATATGCCCCTGATCTTCGGCATCGAAAAAGACCAGCCAGACGTTTTGTTCCTCAGCGGGCAGCGTACGGGCCAGTTCCAGCAGTACAGCGACTCCTGAAGCGCCGTCATTGGCCCCGGGCACTGGCTGCGTGGTCAGGCTGGGATCGCTGTCTTGATCGGCAATCATGCGTGAATCATAGTGGGCTCCCAAAAGGATGGGTTGATCCGTCTTGGATCGGTAGGCCAGAATATTGACGACCGGATGATCCGTGACGGTCGATTGTTGCAATTCTACCTGCCAGCCGGCCTTTTCCAGTTCGGTGGCAATGTATTCCTCCGCTTGCTGATGTGCTTCACTGCCGGGAATGCGCGGCCCGAAGGCCATTTGA
>JAAZOQ010000246.1 GCA_012797695.1 Anaerolineaceae bacterium
CGCAACAGTGAAATGGGGGTTTCTGCCAGCAACTGCAGCACTTCGAGAGAAGGGTTATCTTCGAAACGATCGAAGACGGGTTCCAGCAGATCCAACAATTCGTGGCATCCCTGGCGCAGTTCGGCAATGGCCGCGTCATCGATGTGCGAGGTATCACTGGTGGCCAGCGCTCCGTCATTGTTGCTGAGCAGGTCCAGCAGCTCGATCTTGCGCCGCCAGGGGGTGATCTTGCCAACGTGGATCACACCGTACTGGCTGAGTTCTACTGCTTTGAGAAGCATGGCAAAGAACAGAAAGGTCTTGGCGGTGATGGAGGTTGCCGATAGATCGGCATCCGGGAAGCGGAATTCCAGGTGAAAGGGGAATATGGCTCCGCTTTCGGTGAACCCCAAATGCTGCAGGTTGAAAAAGTTCTGATGTTCCGGGACAGCTGCGCTTTGCTTGAGCTCTTGCTGGATTTGTGCCATGCTGGTGTGGATGGGTGAGAGCCGTACCATCTCGATGTGGCTGGTGTAATTGCGGCGGCGGCACAGCGCGGAACGGCTTTCGCCGCAGCTGGTGAGAAAACGCAATTCAGGAGAATACCGGCGCACGAAATTCCACAGGTTCGCCAGAATGATCTCGGGCACGGGTTCTGCCAGCGTGGGAGTGATTAGGTGAAAATGTAATCCGCAGGTGGAACGAGCCCGTGCCCCGGTAGAGAGCAGTGCTTGAGTGATTTCAAGGTACTGAGTTTGCAGCACACGAAAATAAGGCTGCCGGCCGATCACGCGGATTTCGATGCCACAGTGTTCTGGCGAGACATCGACGACCCCGCTTTGCCCCAGCAGATCATACGTGCCGGAAGGGCGCAGCAGGTCGTTGATTTCTTTCTCGAAATCCTGCCGAATCTTTCCTTTCGCTGGAGCGGCTTCGATTTCCGTGCCAATTTTCAGGGTGCGAAAGAACAGATCTTTCCAATAATTACCATCGGCAAGAGAAAGGGTGTCGTTGCGGCGCAGAATGATCGGATCTTTCACTTGAGCTTCTTTTCAGAACGAGCCCACGGAATCAGTCCACAAAACGAATCTTGCAGCCCTTTCCTTCTGGCCAGCGCTCGATGGTTACGTGACCTTTCAGACCCATTTGCAGCAGAGCAGAGGAAGCGGCTGCCATGATTGGGCAGGTGTAGTTGTATTTTACTCCCTTGGCCAGCATCTTGTCGGTGAATCGGGTGTTGATGCAGTTTTGAACGCTCATCACCGCGTGGGTTGGGGTTTCCATCTCGATCGAGATTTCTTTGGCAAAGCCAAATTCATCTACAAAGATACGGTCAATCTCTTTGCCGACATCCAGTGGGCTTTCACCGGCGATTTCCAGACCTTCTTCTTTTTCAAGCATTTCCAGAATGTCGTCGCCCATGCCTTTCCCAAGAATGATTGCTGAATCACCCAGCGTATCCCACACTTCAGCGGCCAGCGATTCAAGAGAGAGTTCCATCATTCGCAGCATATTTTCTTTTTTTACTTCTTCAGTAGCCATTTGGATTCTCCTTTGATTGATTTATCGTACCTTAGCGCGGAATCGCATCCCAGATTCGGTCGGCATATTCCTCGATCAGCATTCTGACAGTCCCCAGAGTTGCTTTCTTGGTGAATGAGCAAAGAATGGTGTAGGAACCATCCCCGATGGCTTTCGAGAGAATGAAAGCCTTATCGGTGGTGAGGATGATCTCTTCGAACCCACCCAGGCTCAGCTTGCCCACGACACGCTTGGCAGTTTCGGCAGCCATGACTGCGCGGCCGGTGAGCATGTCGGCATTGGTCAGATCGGTCAGCGTGGTCTCACGAGCAATCGCCATCCCATCCGGGCTGCAAACAGAGCATTGAATCATGTCCCCGCCAAATTCTCCGCGGAGTTCTTTTACCAGATCGTCTAATTTTGCCATTTTCTCTTCCTCCTCTGTTTACCGTGGAATCACTTTCGACAATCGATCCGCATAGACTTTGCTGATCAGGCGCTGATTGCCGATGCTGCCGGTCTTTCGATCCACAGCGGTCATCAAATAGTGTTGTTCATCGCCGGGAAGGAAAACGTTCATAATGAAATACTTCTCGGTTTGCAGCAACACGTCTTCCATTTCACCCATTCCAGATTTATTGTTGGCAGAACTGGCCAGTTTCAAAAAGATGGTCAGTTGCGCGGTCATGGCTTCTGGGTTGAGTTTGGCGTTGGCGACCTGGGCTACGTTCATGCCGTCCATGCCGCAGACGGCGCCAGCGACAAAACCGTTCATTTCTGAACTCATTTCTTGCAGGATTTCGTCCATTTTTTGAGCCATTGGTTTTACCTCCTCTAGATTGATCGAATCAATGGTGCTGTTTTGCAGGTTTGTATCCGTTTCATCCAGTCTCTTGGCGCCTTCCATCAACAGACCGGACCAACTTCTTTCAATTGATTGCCTGGGGGCCTGGATCCCCTGGGTGAGAGAGAAATCTCCTTCTTCCCAGGCAAGAATCTGATACACCACTTCTTCGCCTTCCTGTTTGCCCAGGCTGGCGTGGACCACATTCCCGGCGGCAAAAAAGAGGGAAGCTTCTTGCCCTGCATGGTGAATATCCAACCGGGCAATTTTGTTGTCATTGCAGTTGTGCTGAATCAGGTCAGCGACCGACATCTCTTTAAGGTTGCCTTGAAGTCCCATGCTTACTCCCAGTATTTCGTCCACAGTTCGATGATTTGTTTGATCGTGTGCGAAGTTGCCCGTCGATAACTGGTGTTGCGTTCGGGCACCATTACCGAAAGGATCAGTTCGTATTGATGGGCCCGGAAAGAACGGCAGACCAGATGGCGTCCATCGGTATCCACCAGCGAGATTTCTTCTGAGCCAGAAAAACCCAGTTGGCGCGCTACCTGGGTAGCGGTCTTTTGGATGAAGGCAACCACCGCGGATTGGCGATCGGGGTTCATCCCCTCCTCAGCCGCGGAAGCGATGGCTAACCCTTGAGCGTCGGTGAGGATCGAGATCGGGAAGCCGCCTTCTTTGTTCAGGTTCGTGAGCAATTCTGTCAGTTTACTGGAGCCGGATTGTTCATTGGTCGGGGTCATGACATTTTCCTTTAAGGTTATCGGGCCATCACCCGTTGTACCTGGGTGATCACGTTGCGGGTAATGCCTTTGAGGGTATCGAAGACGCCCTCGCCGGAAACGGCTGTGGCCGGGTAGATCGGCAGGTTATGAATGTGCAGCATGGCCTTCAACACCGTCTCAGACAGTGCATTGGGCAGGTCTTGTTTATTGAACTGGACAACGATGGGAATGCCCGTCATGGGAGGGTCGAAAGAGGTCAAATGCTGGTGCATGGCTTCCCACGATTCGCGGTTGGCATCGATGCGGTCTGGGCTTGAATCGGCCACGAAGACCACCCCATCTGCCCCGCGTAACACGAGCTTGCGGCTGGCTTCGTAATAGACCTGCCCCGGCACCGTGTACAGCAGAATCTTCGGGGTTAAATTGCCGATCTTGCCCAGTTCGAGTTGCAGAAAATCAAAGTAAAGAGTGCGATCTTCATGTGTTTTTAGAGAAACCAGCTCGCTGCGGTGATCCGGTTCCACCCGGGCATAGATTTGCTCCAGATTGGTCGTCTTCCCGCTCAGGGCCGGCCCATAATAAACGATCTTGAGCTGAAGTTCGCGTTGCTGCCAGTTGATGTGCATGCGATTATCCGTTCCAGATGTTGTTTAGCGAATCCCCATAGAGATCGGCCAGCTTTTCATCTGAAAGTCCAAAATCGACCGGGTCAAGGTCTTCATTGGGGGTTTGCAGGATCACGGCAACTTGTTTGGCCGTCTCACGGATGAGCAGGCGTGCCCACCCCAGCGGCGTGCGTGAGGGGACCAGCGTCAGCAGCAGCAATTCTTCGCCAATTTCAGAGAGGAAAAGATTGCTCTCGTGGCCTTCGCGCAGGATCATCTGGTAGCTGCCGTACTGCCCGATCACCCGGGCCATTTCCTGGCTGGCGGCCAGGTCACCGGCGACCAGCGAACCCAGCGCCAGCAGTTTCTTCTGATCGAATTGGCCATGTAATGAAATAGGCTGGCCGGCTGTATCCGCTACCAGCACGAAGATTGGACTGATGCGTTTTTCCAGTTCGGTGACCAGGCGATCGATGGCTTCTTCTTGCCTGGGATAGATCGTGAATCCGCCGCGTAGCTGATGAGTATCTTCCATTTGGGGGTCTGACATATCGTGGTGTCCCTTTCTCTTATTTCTCTGAGCTTTTGTTTTCTTCGGTAGGCAGGATCAGCCCCAGCGAAAGAGCTTCATCATAGGTCAGGGAATAGGATGAAGCAGCCTTGGCGTCAGGGTCTTGCTGGTGCAAGGGGGAACCCAGAGGGTCTTCGAAGATTTTTTCCAGTTCGTTCTGAACGGCCTGATTGAATTCTTGCCCGAACAGGGTTTCTTTCCCCTTCTGAGAAGAATCCAACAGAATGTTACGCAGATCGGCTTCGGCGCTTTCCAGTGCATTCGTGATCTGAGCTTGAAAGGAACGCGGATAGCCTGAAGCGATGACGAGAGAGAGCAGGTATTTCTCGCATAACTGAGTGCTGTAGGTGTCGAGATGCGTGCTGCGTTGAATTTGCCAGGCCGAGGTGCCTTCTCCGTTGCCTAACAAATGGCTGGCCTTCTCTGCAATGGCAAAGGAAGCACTGAGGAGCGAGGTGAATTGTTCGGTGGAAAAAGGCGGGTTCTGCCCGGCCAGGAGGCTTTTCTTGTTCTCGAGATTGGTGAAGATTACACAGACGGCGTTGACCTCTTGCTGTAACTGTTCGATCACCTGAGTGACGTAAAGCTGGAGCTGGTCTTCCCTGCGATTTTCACTGAATGGCGCTGGCGAAAGATCCCCCAGGGTGCGTTTGACGATCTGGCGAAACTGATTGAGATCCAGCGGTTTTTTGAGGTAGGCGGCCACGTTGTGACGTTGTGCCTCGGCTTCGATTTCTTCGGTACCAAAGGCCGTGATGAGGATCATGCGGGTATCTGGCTGCACGTTGGCAATGGTATCGATCAATTCCAGACCATTCATCCCGCTCATGCGGTAATCGGTAATGACCAGATCGATCTGATATTTTTCAAAATACTTGAGGGCGCTTTTGCCGTCAGTGGCCGTCAAAATGCGATATTCATGCCCGATCTTGAGCAGACTGTTGCGCAAGACGTAGAGCACGGATTCTTCGTCGTCAATGATGAGGATGGTTTTAGCTGCTTCCATAGGGTTCGCGGAATTATTGTAGCCGACGAACCGCCGGGAGCGGTTAGGTTTGGTTAGCGTGGAAAGTTACTCACACCACAGGTAGCCTTCAAGGCGGATGGTGCGGATGTGACGCGGTTTTTCGGGGTCAGGTTCGAGTTTTTGCCGCAGTTCGTGGATGTGAAATTTCATCAATCCAGCGGCCTCGAGGGGGGTGCATTCATACCCGAGCGTCTTTTCAACCAGTTTGAGTGGGGCCAGGGGTTTCGGGGCGGACTGCACCAGGGTTTGCAGAATTTTGAACTGGGTGGTGGTCAGCTCGAGCGGGTGATTGGCGTAAGTAGCCGTCTGCTGCGGCAGATTGAGCACGAGTTCCCCGCTCACCAGCAAGGAGGTATCGGGCGGCGTGGAGAGAGATTGGGCCAAAAGCTGGTTTTGCGCGTAGCGCTTCAGGGCTTCAGCACTGCGTTTTCGGATGGTCTCGACGGGGGCGGGTTTGATGAGGTAGTCGAACGCGCCTAGACGCAGCGCTTCGATGGCGCTATCGAGGGTGCTGAATGCGGTCAGGATGATGACCACGGTTTCCTGGTTGATCTTGCGCAGTTCGGTCAACACTTCCAGACCGCTGATCGGCGCCATATTGAGGTCTAACAAGATCAGTTGGTAAGTATTGTGTGCGATCTGATGCAGTGATTCTGCCCCGTTGGCGGCCGTGTCGACGCAGTACTTTTTGGGGTCGAAACAGTGGCTGAGGGTGAACAGCACGTCGGGTTCATCGTCCACAATGAGGAGGCGTGGCCGCAGATTGCTTTCAGCCGGCATGGATTCCCTCCTGGTTTGCCAGGGGAAGGACCAGGCTCATGAGATAATCTTCGGCTCGTTTTTCACACAGAAATTCACCATCCATCGTTTTGAGCAGCTCGCGGCTGAACAGCAGCGGGGAGAGATCGTGAACCGCTCCGCACAGCGCCTCATCCAGCGGCAGAGCAATATCGATGCAGCCGCGTTTTTCACGCTTCCCGATAGAAACGGAAAAATCTTTGCGGTTGGAGTGCGGCAGAGCTTCCGCGATGGCCAGTAAGGTATTGATGAGAGCTAGCTGGATGGCCGGTTCGGCTGCCAGAATGACCACGGGCATGGGGGGAATTTCGACGTGCACCGAAAGGGAATTGCGGTTTAGCGAATCTTTGAGAATGGGAGAGAGCTGACTGAGTAATTCGACGGCGTTGATTGCCTGTGACCGGCCGTTGAGAGGGCGGTAGAGTTGCCTGAAAAGTTGCAGCAGCGCAATTGAACGCTGTGTTTCCCGCTGAATGACGTCCAGATAGGCCCCCGCTTCCTCTGAATTATGAAGGTCTTCCAGAGCAAGAGTGGCAGATCCGCTGATGGCTTGCAGCGGATTGTTCAGTTCATGCACCAGATTGGGAATCAGCCTGCCCAGCAAAGAAAAGCGGTTGACTTCTAAAGTGTGTGTTGATTCTGATTGAAACGTTTGAGATCGGCCGTTAATAAACTCTGCAATATCTTGCATTCATGACTCGTTCAATAATCAATTAAAGGCGGAAGGGATAAAAGCAGCTAATTTTTCCGCAATTTATCTAATTTGTCAATGAATTAAGAATTAACCGATAATCTCTATGAGTAAATTATTGCTGTTTGAGCTGTTTTTCGAGTTCAGCGCGCAAAACTGCCGGGTTGGCTTTGCTGCTGGCGGCTTTCATCACCTGGCCAAAGAACCAGTTGGAAAGCGTTTCTTTGCCGGCACGGTAACTGGCCAGTTCGGTGGGATGTTCATCCAGAACGGTTTTCACCAGATCAGAGATGAAGCTGTTATCCGAAATTTGTGCCAGATTGCGTTCCTGGATGATCTGAGCGGCACTTTGCCCACTGACCAGCATCTCGGCCAGCACAGCTTTGGCGGTGGGCAGGTTGATCAATCCGCTTTGCACTGACTCGATGAGCTCAGCTAACCCGGCGGGGGTAACTTTGATCGTAGCCAGCGTTTCGCCCGATTGATTGAACCAGGCAAAGATCTCGGTCAGCAGCCAGGTGGCAGCGTTGCGTTTGGGGGCGGCTTTGAGCGCAGCAGCGCATTCTTCAAAGTATTGCGAACCCTCGGCATCGATGCTGAGCAATGCGGCTTCAATTTTAGTCAGCCCATACTCACTCACGAAGCGTTCGGCTTTGGCAGCAGGCAGTTCAGGCAGACCGGCACGCACCCGCTCGATCCATTCATCAGAAACCACCAGCGGAGGCAGGTCGGGTTCGGTGAAATAGCGGTAATCGTGAGCTTCTTCTTTGGAGCGCTGAATGTAGGTGGCCTGTTTTTCTTCGTTCCAGCCACGGGTTTCCTGATCGACGGTACCGCCGGCATCGAGCACTTTGGCCTGACGTTCAAGTTCGTAGGCAATGCCCTTTTCCATGGTGCGGAAGGAATTGAGGTTTTTGATCTCGACGCGCGGGCCGAGTTCAGTGGAACCCATCGGCCGGATGGAGATGTTGGCTTCAAAGCGCAGCACGCCCTTTTCCATGTTGCCGGAGTTGACCCCGACGGCGCGGACGATGGCGCGCAGGTTGGTGGCGTAAGCACGCACGTCCTCGATGGAGTGCATGTCTGGCTCAGAAACGATCTCGAGCAGGGCTACCCCGGCGCGATTGAGATCGACCAGGCTGTAGTCTTCGTGCCCATTGTGGATGTGGGTCAGCTTGCCGGCATCCTCTTCGAGATGGACGCGGCGCACGCGGATGACGTGCTCCCCTTCAGAGGTGTTCACCACCATCTTGCCGTTGAGGGCAAGCGGATATTCGAATTGGGAAATTTGATACCCCTTGGGAAGGTCGGGGTAGAAGTAATTCTTGCGGGCAAAAATGCTGGTGTTTTGCACCTGGCAGCCCAAGGCCAGGGCAACGCGAATACCGTATTCAACGGCCTGTTGATTGACGACGGGCAGCGTACCGGGCATGCCGGCGCAGATGGGGCACACGCTGATATTGGGTTCTGTCTGGGTAGTATCTACCACGGGGCACGAACAAAACATCTTTGACGCTGTGGCCAGCTCAGCGTGGACTTCAAGGCCGATGACGGTTTCGTATTTCATAATGCAATAAATTGTATCACGGTTAGAAAATTAGAGGAAATTAATTTTCGACTGATTTATTAAAATAGAATACAAATCTCTGACGTGCGGCTATAATGTCCTGCAGGGTACATGGGGGCATGATCCCAAAATTGGGTGCCTGGGGAGAATTGGATGAGAACAGTAAGTTTTGCGCTGGCAGAGGGGGAACCCAAGCGGCTTGAGATCGAATCCCACGCGTTTTGGAAGAATTGCCGCATTTTTCTCGATGGGGTCGAGATCGGTCGAATTCCTGATCAAAAGGCGTTGATGCAGGGATTGAGTTATCCCTTGCCGGATGGGTCGACCTTGACGCTGAAATTAGATTACAAAGTGATCTTTATCCAGTTTCAGATGGAGCGCATCGGCGTTCCGCTGCCGGGAACGATGGCCCATCCCCTGGATAAATTGAAATCGGCCTATATTTTGATCTACATCATTGGCGGAACGGATTTTTTGCTGGGCTTGCTGGCCGTTCTGCTGCACAGCAAAATGCTGCGTGGATTTGGTTTTTCCTGGTTTTCGATGATCGTCGGAGCGGTCTTTCTTGAGCTGGGTCTCCTGACGCAGCGCCGCTCGAAAGCGGCTTTGATCATCGCGGTGATCCTCTATGCAATCGACGCCTGGCTGTCTTTAATGGCGCTCGAAATGATCGGAGGATA
>JAAZOQ010000247.1 GCA_012797695.1 Anaerolineaceae bacterium
CCCGGCATCACCATCTCTACCCCTTCCGGCAGCTTCACCGATCCCGTCACATCCATTGTCCGGATGTAGAACTGCGGTCGATACCCACTGAAGAATGGTTTGTGGCGTCCGCCTTCTTCTTTCTTCAAGATGTACACCTGTGCCATGAACTTCGTGTGCGGGGTGATGCTGCCCGGTTTGGCAACCACCATACCTCGCTCCACGTCCGTGCGCTCAATACCGCGCAGCAGCAGGCCCAGGTTATCTCCAGCTTCACCTTCATCCAGCATCTTGTGGAACATTTCCACACCGGTCACCACGCTGCTCATGCTCTTCTCGCGCAGACCAACGATCTCTACCGGTTCGCCGACTTTGATGACGCCGCGATCCACACGACCGGTCACCACAGTGCCGCGGCCTTTGATCGAGAACACGTCTTCAATTGGCATCATGAAGGGTTTGTCCAGCTCACGTACCGGTTCCGGAATGTAGCTATCCACTACGTCCAGCAGCTCTTTGATGCAGGCATATTCCGGTGCGTTCGGGTCAGTCGAGGTGCTTTCCAGTGCTTTCAATGCACTGCCGCGCACGATCGGGGTCGTATCCCCAGGGAAGCCTTCCTTCGTCAGCATGTCGCGCAGTTCCATCTCAACCAGCTCCAGCAGTTCCGGATCATTCATCTGGTCGATCTTGTTCAGGAACACTACGATGCTTGGCACTTCCACCTGGCGCGCCAACAGCACGTGCTCGATGGTCTGCGGCATGGCGCCATCCGGCGCCGCCACTACCAGAATAGCTCCATCCACCTGAGCCGCACCAGTGATCATGTTTTTGATGTAGTCACGATGTCCCGGCATATCCACGTGGGCATAGTGCCGTTTATCCGTTTCGTACTCGACATGGGCAATGTTGATGGTAATACCACGGGCTTTCTCTTCCGGCGCGTTATCGATCTGATCGTACGCGCGATATTCAGCATGGCCTAACATCCCGCAGTACTTCGTGATCGCGGCCGTCAAAGTGGTCTTGCCATGGTCAATATGACCCATTGTTCCCACATTCAGATGTGGTTTCGTTCGTTCATATTTCTGCTTGGCCATAATTCCAGAAGCTCCTTGAGTATCCTCAGAAAAATTTCAATTATTTATTTAAGATCTTTTCTTTGATCGAATCAGACACAGGTGAATAGTGGTCAAATTCCATCGTGAACACACCACGGCCCTGTGTGCCTGAACGCAACTGGGTCGCATAACCAAACATTTCGGCAGCAGGCACCATCGCGCGCACTGCCTGGGTGTTGCCTGGATGGACGTCCGTTCCTTGAATTTCACCACGGCGGGCAGTCAATTGACCTAACACCTCACCCAGGTACTCTTCCGGGATCGTGACTTCCACTTTCATGATCGGCTCCAGCAAAACGCTGCTGCCTTTCTGCATGGCCTCACGGAAACCCATGATCGCGGCCATCTTGAAGGCCATTTCGCTCGAATCGACCTCGTGATAAGAACCATCGACCAGGGCGATCTTCATATCCACCACGGGATACCCCAACACGCCCGCCTCGACAGCTTCTTTGACACCTTTTTCAACAGCGGGGATGTATTCTTTCGGAATTGACCCGCCGAAGATTTTATTCTCGAAGACAATCCCCTGCCCGCGATCTAATGGCTCCAGATCGAAGACGACGTGACCGTACTGACCATGGCCGCCGGATTGCTTGACGTATTTATAGGAATACGCTTTGACCGGGCGGGTAATGGTCTCACGGTAAGACACACGCGGATTGCCCACATTGGCCTGAACGTTGAACTCGCGTTTCAAACGATCCACGAAAACGTCCAGATGCAGCTCACCCATCCCCGAGACAACGGTCTGACCGGTGGTTTCATCGGTACGGACGCGCAGGGTCGGGTCTTCTTCGGTCAGGCGCTGGATGGCATTGCCCATCTTTTCCTGATCGACGGTGGATTTCGGCTCGATGGCAATGGAAATGACCGGCTCCGGGAACGAAATGCTCTCGAGCAATGCCGGGTTATCTCCATCAGACAAAGTATCGCCGGTAAAGCTTTCCTTCAAGCCCAGCACCGCGCCAATATCCCCTGCCTTGACCTCTTCGATGTCTTCACGGCGATCAGCGTACATTCGCAGCAAACGGCCAATGCGCTCTTTTTTGCCCTTTGAAGAGTTGTAGACAGTTTCACCCGTCTTGATTCTGCCGGAATACACCCGGAAGTAAGCCAGACGACCTACGTAGGGATCACCGACGATCTTGAAGACAAGCGCCGTTAACGGAGCATTCTCATCCGTCGGGAAAGTGACGTCTTCTCCGGTTTTGGTTAAAGTAGCTTTGACGTGGGGAATGTCCAGCGGAGAGGGCAGATAATCGATGATTGCGTCCAACACCAGTTGAACGCCTTTGTTCTTCAAGGAAGAACCGCAGAACACAGGAGTAGCCTTGTTCTGGATGACTGCCTGTCGCAGCACAGTCTTCATCTCATCGATGCTGATTTCTTCGCCTTCCAGGTATTTCATGGTCAGGTCATCGTCCAGTTCGGCGATCTTCTCGACCATCTGGCCGCGCATTTCTTCAGCTTTGGCTTTCAAATCAGCCGGGATCTCAGTTACCTTGGGTTCTTTGCCTAATTCATCCTCAAAGTAGATGGCCTTCATTTCCAGAAGGTCGATCATGCCCTTGAAGGCAGATTCGCTGCCAATTGGCAATTGCATAGAAATTGGATTGGCGCCCAAACGGGATTTAATCGTCCCAATCGTATATTCGTAGGAGGCTCCGGTACGATCCATTTTGTTGACAAAACAGATACGCGGTACGCTATAACGATCAGCCTGCCGCCAAACGGTCTCGCTCTGTGGCTCGACCCCTTGCACGGCATCGAAAACGACTACGCCACCGTCCAGAACACGCAAAGAACGCTGCACTTCAGCAGTGAAGTCAATGTGTCCTGGGGTATCGATAACGTTGATCTGATAGCCCTTCCACTCAGCGGTTACAGCAGCCGAAACAATGGTGATACCACGTTCGCGCTCCTGAACCATCCAGTCTGTAACCGTGGTGCCGTCATCGACCGACCCAATACGATATGTGCGGCCGGAATAGAAAAGAATTCGCTCAGTCGTCGTGGTTTTGCCAGCATCGATATGAGCAATAATTCCAATATTACGGCACTTCTCTAGTGGAAAATTCTGTGACATGAAAAACCTGATTCCTCTACAAATAATTTCTTAATTACACTCTAAAGTGGGAGAAAGCGCGGTTCGCTTCCGCCATCTTGTGAGTCTCTTCACGTTTACGCACAGCAGCGCCCTGATTATTGGCGGCATCCATCAACTCAGCCGACAACTTCTCAGCATAGGAATTGCCCGTACGCGCAGCAGCCGCATCAATGATCCAGCGCATGGCCAACGTCATCCGTCGGCTGGCGGGAACTTCCATAGGCACCTGATAGGTCGCGCCACCCACACGGCGTGGGCGGACTTCCATGATCGGGCCGACGTTTTTCAAAGCGGCATCCATGACTTCGATCGGCGCTTTGCCGGTCTTCTCTTTGACGATATCCATCGCATCGTAAACGATGGTGGTCGCAACACTTTTCTTGCCGCGTTTCATAATCCGGTTGATGAAAAAGCTCACCGGCACGCTGTTATAGCGCACATCAGCAGGAACTTCTCTAGGTTCTGGTTTAGTCCGTCGCATTCAAACTCTCCGGCTAAATAGTATTATGATTCTTTCGGCTTTTTAGAGCCGTACTTGGAACGGCCCTGAGACCGTTTCGCAACACCGGTGGTATCCAATGTGCCGCGCACAATGTGATAACGCACACCAGGCAGGTCTTTCACACGACCACCGCGGACAAGCACGACAGAGTGCTCCTGCAACTGATGGCCTTCGCCTGGAATGTATGCGGTCACTTCCAGACCATTGGAAAGACGAACACGGGCAATCTTACGCAACGCCGAATTCGGTTTCTTAGGAGTCATGGTACGCACGACTGTGCAAACACCACGCTTCTGAGGAGCACCTTTATCCTGGCGTGTACGTCGCTGCTTCATCGAGTTCAGCGTATACTGCAAAGCCGGGGCTTTGCTTTTGACCTTTTTGGTCTCACGTCCTTTTCGGATCAACTGATTTATTGTTGGCACGTCTCTTAGCCTCCGTAAAATTAATGCCGTTACCTAACTTCTTACATAATAGGGCGAGGCCATCGCCTGCTATGATGGCCACGCCGGATTGACTCCAGGGACTCTGATCACCACAAAATTCACAACGGCGCATGATTATATCATGGGGCAAAAAGGCAGTCAAGAATTCTTTTTTCGCCCAGAGCAACCCCATGGATCACTCATCGCCGCTTTTTCTCTTAGAGCAGGCCCTCCAGCTCTTCACCCAGCCCTAACAGGCCGGTTTCCATCTTGGGAGGTTTCACCCGCTCTTCATCTTTACCGAAGCGGATCACTTCCTTGTTATCCATGACCGCTTCAACGGCCAGGCCCAGACTCTGCAGCTCTTTCACCAGCACGCGGAAGGAAGCCGGTAAGCTCGGGTCTTCGATTGGCTGGCCTTTGACGATAGCTTCGTAGGTGCTAACACGACCCTGCACATCATCCGATTTGACAGTGAGCATTTCCTGCAGGGTATAGGCCGCACCGTAGGCCTCAAGCGCCCACACTTCCATTTCGCCAAAGCGCTGACCACCGAATTGAGCCTTACCACCCAGCGGCTGCTGGGTCACCAGGCTATAAGGGCCTGTGGAGCGAGCGTGAACTTTATCTTCGACCAAATGGTGCAGCTTGAGCATGGTCATGACGCCAATGGTGACCGGCTGATCAAATTCCACGCCCGAGGTCCCATCGCGCAGGATTTGTTTGCCCAGGGTCGGCACCGGATGCCCGGTTTCGAGGGTGTGCTGTTCAGCGCGTGTCATCAGATCTTCTTCTTTGATGCCGCTGATGTCCACCCCTTCACTCTCAAGCCAGAAGCGCAGACACACATCGATGGCTTTCTGGTCGTTGTCAGTGAATTCGGGAGTGCCCGGTTTTAGGTTATCGAAGCTCAACAGGCTCTCAGGTTCGTAGCCACTATCCTTGAGCCAGAATTCCAGGTTAGCGCGTCGCGCATACACCTTATCGGTGGCCATGCGTGAAACATCGTACCCGCTGCCCAGCACCTGCTCCAGATACAGCAGACGCACTTCTTCGTCATCTTTGATGGATTCGGGGTCATAGTCTTGACCGTTCATCCATTCCCATGATTTCTCACCGGCCACTTTCCAGGCATAATCCATCAGCCAGGCGCGCGCCAGTTCAGCTTCAATTTCATACTCATTGGCGCCATCAAAGACCGGGGTAATTCCTTCGAAACCCAGTTCCTTGGCTGCCCAGCCCAGATGAGCTTCCAGTACCTGGCCAATATTCATACGACCAGGCACACCCAGCGGGTTAAGGATGATATCAACTGGGGTCCCGTCTTCCAAGAACGGCATGTTTTCCACTGGCACGACGCGCGAGACGACACCTTTATTTCCGTGGCGTCCGGCCATCTTATCGCCAGCGGTCAGCTTGCGCCGCTGTGCCACTGAAACACGTACCATCATATCCACACCTGCCGAGAGGTCGACGTTATCTTCGCGGGTGAATACTTTGACGTCCACCACCTTGCCGCGCTCGCCGTGAGGCATGCGCAGAGAGGTATCTTTCACGTCACGAGACTTTTCACCAAAGATGGCACGCAGCAAGCGCTCTTCAGGGGTTAACTCTTTTTCACCTTTCGGGGTGATCTTGCCAACCAGAATGTCATTCGGGCCAACTTCAGCGCCGATGCGCACGATGCCCTGTTCATCCAGGTCTTTGATGGCATCTTCACCCACGTTCGGAATATCTCGGGTGATTTCTTCTGGGCCCAATTTGGTATCGCGGGCCTCAACTTCGTACTTTTCGATGTGCACGGAAGTAAACTTATCATCCTGCACCAGGCGTTCCGAGATCAGGATCGCATCCTCGAAGTTACCACCTTCCCAGGAAACGAAGGCCATCACGACGTTCTGGCCCAGGGCCAGATTGCCGCTTACCGTTGAGGAGGAATCCGCCAGAATGTCGCCTTTATGAATGCGCTGGCCCTTGATCACAGCCGGGCGCTGATCGATACAGGTGCTCTGGTTGGAGCGCTGATATTTGCGCAGGGTGTAAGTGCGCACCTTGCCCTCAGCGTTCTTGACGTTCACCAGATGGCCCGTAACTGAAACCACCTCACCGTCTTCTTCCGCAACCAGCACCTGACCGGAATCCAGAGCCGCGTAGCGCTCCATGCCGGTCGAGATCAACGGAATATCCGGATTGATCAACGGCACTGCCTGCGCCTGCATGTTGGAACCCATCAAGGCACGGTTCGCATCATCGTGCTCCAGGAAAGGGATCAACGCAGCGCTGATGCCCACGACTTGATGCGGAGCCACGTCCATGAAGTTGACGCCGTCCGCCCCGGAGGTGATGAAATCACCGCGGTGACGGCAAGAGATCTGTGCTGCTTCGAATTCGTAATTCAGGTTCAATGGGGTATTCGCCTGCGCGATGACCCATTTATCTTCTGCATCTGCAGAAAGGTATTCGACTTCTTCTGAAACAAATGGCACCACAAAGATGGTGGCTCGTTTGAGTTTCTTGATCTTGGGCAGCATTTCTTTGGTGATGCGCTCGCCCTCTTTAGCGATCTCCTCGCCCGTCTTTTCATCGGTTAAGGTTTCACGCAGTTTGCGGTCCAGCAAACGGCTGTCTTCGCTGCTCAGACTCTTCATTACCTTGCGGTAAGGAGTCTCGATGAAGCCATATTCATTGACACGAGCGTAGCTGGCCAGACGGCCGATCAAACCAATGTTCGGGCCTTCTGGGGTCTCGATGGGGCAGATACGGCCGTAGTGTGAGTTGTGCACATCGCGCACATCGAAACCGGCACGCTCACGGCGCAGACCGCCAGGGCCTAAAGCAGACAGGGTGCGTTTGTGGCGCAGTTCTGCCAGCGGGTTGGTCTGATCCATGAACTGCGACAATTGGCTCGAGCCAAAGAACTCGCGCAGAGCTGCAACGATGGGGCGAATGTTGATCAGGCTGACCGGTGAAACCTGGTCCTGATCGCGAATGGACATACGCTCCTTAATAACGCGTTCCATACGGCGCATACCGATGCGCAGCTTGTTCTGGATCAATTCACCCACGGTCTTGACACGGCGGTTACCCAGATGATCGATGTCATCTTTGTCTTCCAGCTCGTTATTGATCATGATCATGCGGCGCACCAGATAGACGATATCCCATTTGGTCACACTGCGGTGCGACACCGGGATGCGATCCATCAGGTCAAGCTTCTGATTCAGTTTGTAGCGGCCGACACGTTCCAGATCATAATGGCGCATATCGAAGATTTGCTCTTCGAGGAACTGCTTGGCGTTTTCCAGATTGGCCGGATCGCCCGGGCGCATGCGGCGGAAGAATTCGATCAGAGCAGCCTGTGCGATGGTTTGTCCATCCGAAAGATCCCATACCGGTTCCTGACCAATGGTCTTGGCAATGAACTGGCGATCGGGATTGGTATCAATATCGTGGAACAAAGCGATCAGTTCTTCATCTGAACCGGTCTTCAGCGGGCTTTCGCCGGGCAGCATGTCATCAACTGCCGCCAGCGCGCGCAGGAAGATCGTAATGGGAACCGTGCGTTTGCGGTTAAATTTCAGGATAACGAAATCTTTGTTGCGTGTTTCGAACTCCATCCAGGCACCGCGGTCCGGGATGAGCTTGGCCATTGCCAGGCGGCGCCCGGTGGCGCGGTCAACTGGGGCTTCGAAATACACACCTGGGGAACGAATCAACTGAGAGACGACAACACGTTCCGAACCGTTAATGATGAAGGTACCTTTGTCGGTCATCTCTGGGAAGTCGCCCAGGAAGATATCGGATTTCACAGGTTGAGGAACGTCCGGGCCAGCCAGCAGCACAGAAACGTACAGCGGGCTTGAATAGGTAAGATCGCGTTCGACGCATTCGTCGATACTGTGTTTGGGTTCCTCGAACCAGTACTTTAATCCCCATTGCTGCGCCTCAGGGCTGCGGCCCGGGAAGTAAAGCTTCATTCCCTTATTGTAAGATTCGATTGGCGAAATCTCATCGAAGAGATCCGTGAGACCGTCTGATTTCAGGCGCCGGAAAGAATCCAGCTGCACCTCAATCAGATTGGGCATGTTAAAGTTGACAGGGATACGAGCGTAAGATTTAGTTGGAAGAGCAGAAGCCATAGGTTTCTCCTAAAAGATTTCAAACCTGGCAAAAGAATAGATAGACCCCAGGCAAAATGGTGGCTGGGATATGCAAACCTCAATTATATCAAGACTGTACGAACCGGTCAAGAATAGGAAATACCTTCACGTCGAATTGAGTGAATCGGTTGATCGGGTAAAAACCCCACACAATTTCTATTGTCCTTCTCCTTCGATGGGGATCAGGTTTGCCTCTATTGTACCATTTTCATACACGTTGAGTACGCCGATGTGCGGCGTCGGGAAGCGCTGGTCCCTACCGCTCAGCAGACCCGGGTTCAGATACAAACGCCCATTTTCCCATCGGTTCTCGCAGCGGTGCGTATGCCCGAACACGATTACGTTAGCCTCCGGAAAGCAGTGTTCGAAGCGCCGCAGATAACGCTCAAAGTGGTATCCGCGCAGGGCAAAAGCTACTTTATCCCGCCAGTACACTGCCGTATTTAGATGTCCGTGCGTAAGCACGATTTTTTGTCCGTATACCGCAATTCCTCGCACCAGCGGCAGTTCTTTGCCAAAGAGAAAATCACGATTGCCTTTGACAGCCCGCACTGGAGCGAACGCTGCAAGTGCTCGTAACGTCTCGGGCAGAATGATGTCGCCGGCGTGCAGCAGCAGATCAGGCTTGATTGCACCCAGCCTTGTATCGAACCCCGCCGGGAAGGCGCGAGTGTGGTCAGGGATATGGCTATCCGCCACAACAGCGATGCAAAAGGGGTCTTTTTGCGGCGCGAAGGATTCGTATTCCAGCATTACAGCAGCGCCTGCATTTCGGCGATGGCCTGGTCATGGTTACGAAAACGGATGGCTTTCATGCCCATCTGGGCCGCCGCGACGACGTTCTCGGCATTATCATCCAAAAAGATCGTCTCGGTAGCTTGCACTCCGAGCTGGTCCAGGATCATCTGGTAATAGGCTTCGTCAGGTTTTGCCAGCCCCACTTCACACGAGAACAAACTGACGTCAAACACGTCCTCACAGTGATATTCCACGAAAAGCCGTTCGCGCGTGCCTGTCCAGGCATTGCTGAGCAGCCCGGTCTTGCGTTCCGGGCGCAGATCTCCCAGAAATTTCACCAGGGAGTGATCCAGTTGATCGCACGTCCAGAATTCACTTTCAAAGGTCTTCCGTTGTTCAGCCGTCGCCTGCAGCGTATCGAATACAAATTGCCAGTGCTCCCGACTGGTCTTTTTCCCTAATGTCCCTGCGATAGCAGAAGGGCTGTCGAAGATCAAAGCTTCCAGTTCCTTTCGGCTCATGCCGTACCGTGCCGCAATAGCATCACGGTATTCATAAGTGGCGGAGCGCAGGATCACTCCCCCCATGTCATAGACGACTGCTTTGATCTCTGAAACCATGCTCACCTTCCCCAGGATGTTTTTCTTCTCGCACCGGCCGTCAGCACAATGACTGAGCTACGCGGATGTTTTGGCTAACCCTATTCTTTGATTTCGCTGCACTGATAATAAAACAAAATCTTGATGATGGAAAGAATATTCCTTGACTTGACCGGGTACTAGTATATCAAAAGAAGGGCAGTGAATGCCCTTCTTTTAACTTTAGCCGTTGCGATGCAGCTTTCCGCTGCGTTTGGCGTACAATTCCGCCTGTTTGAAGATGACCAGTCCCAGCGGGATCAAGGCCGCCCCCATCAGCAGTACCGGCCAGACATAGCCCCAGAGCTGCGCCGTGGGTGCCCCCTCAAGCAGCGCCTTCCGCACGCCGTCCAGCACGTAAGTGGCCGGGCTGAACACGGAAGCCTTGCGCAGCACTTCCGGCAGCACCGATACCGGATAATACACGCCTGAGACAAGCAGCAGCAAGGCAATGAATACGTGCGTCATCTGCGAACCGCGCTCCGGGAAAAGCAGCGGCAGCACGGAAGCCATGATACCGATCCCAACGAAGCTGAAGCTGCCTGACAGCAAGACGATCGTCCCACCCAGCAGATTGGCATTGCTCAGGTCGATCTTGAAGACCAGCGCGGTGATGACCAGAATGACGCCGGTAAAGATGAAACCGTAGACCACCGCGAAAGCGGTTTGTCCAGTCATGTGAGTGATGCGCGCCACCGGGGCCATCAGTGTATATTCGATGGTTCCCTCCCAGCGCTCGATGTTGATGAGGTCCGTGATCCAGTAAAAAATTTGCGACAGAAAACGCCACACCAGCGTTCCAATGAGTAAATACAGCACGATGTAGCTGGTATTGCTGATCTCGCTGCCACTGATCTGCTGCATGCCCAGGCCGATGAAACTGACCGAGAGGCAGTCCGCGGTGGAATATACCAGCCACACCACTTCCCACGACCAGTAACGTTTGATGAGATTCATATTGCGCTCGAAAAAAGCATACGAAGCGCGAAATTGTTGAGTCAGTACTGCCATAATTGTGTCCGTCACTTTCTCAGGGGAGGCCGGTGGTTTCCGGCTTCCCTTGGCCTATTCTTCTTCATCGTCCGGCTCCTCTTCCTCTTTGTTCACCAGAGGTTTGCCAGTCAACTCAATGAAAACGTCCTCCAGCGAAGGTTCCTTGCCGTCCTTCCACTGGATCAGTCGTTTCAACCCCTGTGGGGTATCCAGCGCGATTACCCGACCGCTCGACATGATAGCGATGCGGTCGCACAGGTTCTCGGCTTCTGCCATGTCGTGCGTGGTCAGTAGAATTGTAGTGCCGTCGTTCTCGCGCATTTCCCGCACCACTGCCTGCACATCCCGTTTCGAACGCGGGTCCAGGCCAGTGGTGGGTTCGTCCAGCAGCAGAAGCTGCGGCTGTGACAGCAGCGCCCGCGCGATAGCCACCTTTTGCTGCATTCCGCGCGACATCTCTTCCATGGGACTGGTGATCGTACGTTTGTCCAATCCCAGCCGTCCCAGAATTTCGAAGATGCGCTTACGGGTTTGCCGGCTATCCATGCCGTACAAACGCGCGCCGTACATCAGGTTTTCGAGCGGACTGAGCTTTTTGAAGAAAGACGCCTCCACCGAAACCCGGTTAATGAGCTGCTGCACTTTCATTGGGTTTTTGACCACATCGAAGCCCAGCACAGTGATCTTCCCTTGATCGGGGATCATCAGCGTCGAGATCAGCCGGATCAGGGTTGATTTGCCGCCCCCGTTCGGCCCCAGTACGCCAAAGATTTCTCTTTCTTTAACAGAAAACGAAACGTGATCAACCGCCACGATCAGCCGGTGCCCATGCACCTGTTCGCGTTCTTCTGTACCGGTGTTCGCTTGAACGTCCAGAGCATCTTTCTGAAAAAGACGTTTCCACAGAGGAGCATGGCTCCTTCCAAATTTTTTATATACATTTTCAACCACAATTGCGTTGGTCATCGGATTCACCTATCCTGCAATATCAAATGCCAGATGCTGCTGCATTACGATTGAAGTCCATTCTCCACGCTCAAAGGTGAAGAATTTGAGTCCGGAAATCTCAGCCGCCAGGGCCTGCCAGTCCCGTTCCACGTCACAATTGCCTATGATCAGCTCATCTTCCAGCACCAGCACATGCTGGAATTTTCCCTGCCGTAGATCCCGTTTGAGTTCGAGATAAGCCGGCCGGTTGAGTTGCTCAGGCAAATTGATATCAATGTAGATTCCCGCCAGGTTCTTGAGTTGGTCATGCGCGTGAATCTGCGCCAGCCCATACTGAAGCTGGTGTTTGGCAGCCAGACAGTAATTCCCGTTTGTCTGCTGGCATGAACAAAGATACAGAGCAAACTCTTCCCCGCTCGGTTCAGCTTTGAAAAATCGATCTACTCGATATCCGCCGAATTTGAGTAATGCTTCTAGCATTTCGGCCTCCCTGCACCATCAAAAACAAAAAAAACAACCAGGCTACTGCCTTGAACGACACTTTACTTTCATTCCCTCTGCCATGTTCTCTCCTTTATTAATTAAAAAGGCCGCGGCTGTTGGCTCCGCGGCAGATGGATTTAAAGAAAAAAGCCACGGAGCGGTAACGCGCCGTGGCCAGTTGGACGATCCTTGAATCTTATCTGGAAACAGGCGCATTACGAGAAGGAGCAACCCCACCAACGAAACCATTGGTAAGGCCGAACATCAAAACGATGCTGTTTGCTTTGCTGTCGATCTGATTCATGCTGCGCCTATCCTTTCATAAGATTTTTATTAACAAACTCATTTTAGCGAATGGATTCCCGTCTGTCAAGCAGCAATTTCCTTGTGTTATTTAAACTTGAAAAATGGACAATATAAAGCTCAAAAGTGGACTAGTGGTTTTCTTAAGATAGGATATTTAAACTTGAAAAGTGGACAGCTATGATAAAAGGGAGAAGAAAGAGAGGGCGTCATGGCTCAACTCCACAAGAGGTTCACGAACGATCAGGTCAGGGCAATCTTTCGGAATTACAACGAAGGTCAAATGCGCCGGGAAGATGCTCAAGAGCTATTGGGACTAAGCAAGAGTCGTTTTTTTGAATTACTACAAGCGTACCGAAATGATCCTGCAGAAATGACCATAGATTATCATAGGAAGTCACAAGCTCGGATCACCCCAGAAGAAGAACAGATAATTCGGCAAGAATTAAAGCGTGAGAAAAAACTGGTGGAAGATGAACGGCTACCAATCACCAGTTATAACTATACTGCTATGCGGGATAGGCTCACAAATAGTGGAATTAAGGTATCCGTTCCCACGATTATCAAGCGAGCCAAGGAAGAAGATTGTTATAAACCACGACGTAAGCAAAAAGTTCATGATCGCCAAGTAGTCACATCCGCAATAGGAGAAATGATTCAGCACAATGCTTCACTCCATTTGTGGTCACCTATGGCTACAGAGAAATGGGCCTTAATCACCTCACTGGATGATTACAGTCGAAAATTGGTATTCGCTGACTTCTTTTTGCATGAAACTTCCTGGGCGCATATTCTGGTAGCACAAGGGGTAATGGTTGAAAACGGTTTCCCAGTACGTTATTACGTGGACAATTTTCGCGTGTTTCGTTTTATTCAGAACCGAGATAGTTTCTGGCGGAATAACATTCTTGCTACCGATGATGTCGATCCTCAATGGCGGCAGGTGTTGCGTTTACTGAATGTGGATGTCACCTATGCCCTTTCTCCCCAGGCCAAAGGAAAGATTGAACGTCCATACCGTTGGTTGCAAGATCGGATTGTCAGAACTTGTGCTTTGGAAGGAATCTCTTCTTTCGAAGAAGCTCGGTCAGTTCTAAAGGAAGAAGTAAATCGATATAACTACCACCAAGTTCACTCGACCACTGGTGAAATTCCAGCTGTCCGTTTTGAGAAAGCTCAAGCAAAAGGCAATTCACTTTTTCGACCCTTTACTTTACCGAAACCGTATACTTCTCTACAAGATGTCTTTGCATGCACGATTCCCGTACTCTAAATGGCTACCGAAAAATTTCTCTCGCGGGTCAGGAGTATGAAATCCCTAAAGTTGATCCGCGAGAGACCGTGGAGTTACATTTGTATCTTATAGATGCAAGCCTTGTTGAGATCCGTATTTGGTTCAATCACAAAATGGTACATACCCTGACTTTGCCACTCGCCAAATTGAGGACTGTCCACTTTTGATGTTTAATCCAGTGTTATGCAATCCTGTCCACTTTTCATCTTTATTACAGTCCGGTTTTCAACTTTTCCTTACAGCAGCAATTTCCTTGAAATTTTTCTCACCACCGTAAATCGACATCCGCCCGGGTAATTCCGGGCGGATGTCATGGCAAATAAGTTGTTCGAGAGAATAGCAACTTAGAGAATTTTCAACCAGCAGAAAGATTTCCCCGCCAGCTTCAAAGTGTATTTCCCCTGCACAGCAGTGTAGCACTCCCCGGTCAGCAAGTCCTCCAAACCTCGTTGGGCCTGTTCCTGTGGGAATTCAAAGGTTTGCCCTTCCCATCCCAGATTATGCACCGCCAGGATTCGCTCATTTTCATCCGCACGCAGAAAGGCCGCCACTGCATCAGAAGGAGAAGCCACCTCTGTGTATTTTCCACTGGCAAACGCCGGATAGGCTTTGCGCACCGCGATCATTTTGCGTACCTGATTGAAGAGCGAGTGTGGGGCCGTTTGCTGGGCCGCTACGTTTACCCTCGCTGGGGCAAAATCACCGCCCAGTACCGGAGCAAAAAGGGTATCTGCGCTCGAAAAGCCCGCGTTCTTGCTGGTATCCCACTGCATCGGCGAACGCACCCCATCTCGATCAGGCCGTTGGATGTCATCCCCCATACCAATTTCATCCCCATAATAGAGCACATTCGACCCCGGCAGCGCAAAGAGCAGCGCATACGCCAGTGCGATTTGCTGCGGGTCATTATCCAGCAGGGGAGCCAGCCGACGGCGGATGCCCAGATTGAGCTTCATCCCGGGTTCTGGGGCGTACTGCCGCCACATCCATTGCCGTTCTTTTTCGGTGACCATTTCCAGCGTCAATTCATCGTGATTGCGTAGAAAGGTGCACCACTGGCAATTTTCCGGGATTTGTGGGGTGTTTTCCAGTGCCCAACGGATGGGCGCGTAATCACCCTGCTTCAGTGCCATATACATCCGTGGCATCAACGGGAAGTGAAACGCCATCTGGAATTCATCCCCATCCCCAAAGTAAGCCCGCACATCGTGCGGCCACTGGTTTGCCTCGCACAACAGCACCCGTCCCGGATACTTTTCATCGACGAATGCACGCATTTTTTTGAGCACGGCGTGGGTTTCGGGCAAATTTTCGCAGTTGGTGCCCTCACGTTCGATCAAATACGGCACGGCATCTACCCGAAAACCATCGATCCCCAGCGCCAACCAAAAATCCATTACCCCAATCATCTCTTCGACGACCCGTGGGTTATCGTAATTCAGATCAGGCTGAAAAGAGTAGAAGCGGTGCCAGTAATACTGACCAGCCTGCTCATCCCAGCTCCAGTTGGATTTCTCACTATCTAGAAAGATGATGCGGGCGTCTCGATATCCTTGTTCATCATCGCGCCACACGTAATAGTCGCGATACGGCGAATGTCGGTCCGCCCGCGCCTTCTGAAACCATTCGTGCTGATCAGAGGTATGGTTCAGTACCAGGTCCATGATTACACGTAAGCCTTTCGTATGTGCAGCCACGACCAGTTCTTTCAGGTCGTCCAGTGTGCCAAAGTCGGGATGAATGGCGCGAAAATCCGAAATATCGTAACCGCCATCCTTCATCGGAGAGGCATACACGGGCAGCAGCCAC
>JAAZOQ010000248.1 GCA_012797695.1 Anaerolineaceae bacterium
CGAAGGTGCGCGGTTGGATCAGGCTGGCGCCGATGCTGCGCAGCCGCTGCTCGAATGAGGCGGAATCATTCAGATAAAATTTGACTTCCATTTCCAGGTGATTACGATTCATGATCTCCTCCTTGCGAAGAAGAGTGAGAAATATTTTCTTCGTTTGCCAAGGCTGATGATACCATATCCGGGGCGAGCGACCAAAGTCCGCCCAGTACCAATCCCAGCAGGAGCAGGCTGAAGGCAATCGGGAACCACTGCTGCAGAACTGGCAGCGGGTTAAGCGAGAATATCAGCCGATCCAGCCAGTGCCAGAGTACCGACAGCACCGCAAACAGGCTGCCTAACCACAGACTGACGGGGTTGCGCCGGAAAAGCCAGACCACAGTGGCGAGAAAACCCAACCCCAGCAGCATGCCCTGAAAGACCGGGTAAAGCGGGCCAAAACGGTACTGCATGATCGTGAGCAAGGTCCAACTGCGTATTGCCTGGCCGGCTTCAGCAAAATAATACACGCTGGCGGCCAGAGACAGACCAATGAAAAGCCAGAGCGCAAAACCACGTTTTTTCATTTAAAGGACACTTCCCAAAGGTGAACGTGATCGGGTTCACCGCTTTCGCTGTTCTTGAGGGTGATCGTAAATTCTTTTGTTGCCACCGTCTGCCCCAGCGTCAGGGTGACGCTGCGGTAATCGGTGCTGGTAGGCACTTTTTGTTCGACGCTGAGCACAGCGGAGCCATCCACGGGGGTTACGGCGAGGCTGAACGCGGAGGGCGCTCCGCCGATGCGCAGGGTGACCTGTGACAGATCAATGGGTTGGTCCAGGGTGAATTTGAGTATGAGCGGGTTGGCTTCGGCGGTGCGGATCAGCGAATTGTCGTTGCCGTCGAAGAGGTCAGGAAGGCTGCCCATATCCAATTTCGGATACTGAATGGTGGCCTGAGTACCATCAGGCAGCGTGGCGCTGGCGGTGAGCAACGTGTGGCGGGCGGCCAGTTCATTGGCAAAGATTTGGGCAACGTCGTCAACGTAGCTTACCTTTACAAAGTAGAAACCCGGGGTACCGTCGGGATAGGGCAGGGTTTTCAGTACCAGCACAGATTTGAATTTATTGCTGGTCTGAACCTGCTTCATCTCTTCCGGAATGGCCACGAAGACGGTCTGATCGTCCAGCGGGGATTGTTGGATCATCCACTGTTCGATGCTGCCCAACTGGAAGGGAGCTGGGTCCTTGAAAAAGTAACGTACCAGCACGTCGGTGCCATTGGCCCAGGCGGAGGAAACCACCAGTTTGGTGCCTGGTTTTTCCTGCAGATACTCTTTGACTTCCCCAAAAAGCTGGCGGGCGCCATACTGCATCCCGGCCAGACCATAATCGGTGTACCAGGTAGGAGCATTGGTCAGCACGTCCTGCACCATGTAGCCGTTGATGCCCAGCAGCACAATAATCGCCGCGGAAACCGAAATGGCAGCCCGGACGTGTACCTGGCTCAGCCAGTGAATGACTTGGTCGAGCGCCAGCGCGGCCAGCAGGGTGGCAGGGATGACCATGAAGAGTGCCCGGGTGATACCCACGCTGGCCAGCGCCGCTCCGCTGGGGGAAGCGATGACGGCCAGCAGCAGAAGTCTGTATTCCGACTTGCGCAGCCGCAGCAGGGTGAGCCCAAGTCCCAGCAGCACCAGCGGCAGGCTCCACCACAGCAAGTTGCCATATCCCTTCATCACGTGGCGCACCAGATCGATCTGTTCCGGGCCAAACCAGTAATAAGGGTTAAGCATCTGCCCATACTGTTTGAAGTAAATGCCCAGTTTTTGCGGCAGCGTGTAATCCTGCGTCCAGTAAGAGTTCAGAATTTGCAGATGTTTGAAATTCTCCTCTGGGTGCACGATCAAAAAGCGTACGTAAGGCAGGGTGCACAACAGCCCCACCCCAAAAGCAGCCAGTACTGTTTTCCAGTGGCGCAGATGATAGCGCAGATCCGAGAAGATCAGCCCGACAAACATTACCAGCATGACCATCTGCGCTGGGCTGTAGCTGTAGAAGGTCAGCGCCGCGAACAGGATGGCCGGGAACAGGTAACGAGGCTTTTCCTGCCGGTACATGGCGTAACAATAAAGGAAGGCCGCGAAGAAAGAAGCGGCCAGAGCGGTCTCGAAAGCGGTGCGTGAGTGCAGGAACCAGGCAGGCGTGACCGCCAGGATCAGGATCGCCAGCACCGGGAAGCGCGAATGCAGCACGTTGCGCGAAAACAGCCCCACGCCCAGCGCAGCCAACAGGGTAAACAGTACGCATACTCCGCGCGTGACCCAGATGGACTTTCCAAATATCAATGTTGGCAGCACCTGGATGTAGACCGAGGTGCCCAGGTTGTACTGATTGCCGTTGACGAAATAAGTGGGTAAAAATTCGCCGGTGTCGCTGTCGAATCCATTGATGAGCATATCGGCAGCCGAATTGGTCTGGATGGCTTCATCCGTGAAGAAGTAGATCGGGAAGCGGTCCAGCCCAATGAAACGTGAGGCAAGGTAGACGAACAGAGCCAGCACGATGAAGATTACCTGCTGATGTCGGATCAGAAATTGTTTGGCTGAGTTTTGCTTGAGGGGAGAAACCTGCGCCGGGTTGGCCAGGGTCTTGCGCCAGGGACGGGCCGGGGGTTCCCCAATCCGCTGTTTGACCACCTGCAGTTCTACCTGGGCGGATTCGGCCAGTTCGATCGACACGGCGACCTTTTCTCCCGCAGCAGCGGTGATCTGGATCGATCGCGTTGTCGGGGTGGGCTTTGACTCTTCTTCTGGCGGAAAATCCCGATCCACAGTTTCTTCCTTTCGAATGGATTATAGCATGGAGGGCATTTGTGGCTGGCCCGAAAATGTCTTTTCAGATTGCCGCAAAAGTTTCTTTGCTTGACATCGACCCAAAGTCGGATATACTCACAAAAGAGGCTTGCTGAAACTATTTTTGGATCGGGAGGGAACGAGATGAAAACGAATTTGTGGGATATTCTCTCCGTGTTGGTGATTACGTGTACGCTGGTGGTGCTGATGGTCGTGTTGATCATCTTCGTCAACCCGCGTTCATCGATCAACCCTTTCCCGCCGCCGACCTCCGTGCCGACGATTGACATTCCAACTCCCACGCCCACCCTGGTGCGCCTGCCGCCCACCTGGACGCCCACCCCTTCCCCGATCCCCACGC
>JAAZOQ010000249.1 GCA_012797695.1 Anaerolineaceae bacterium
TGGTTTGAATCTCTTCCCCCACGATCACAAAATCCGGTTCGAGACGATGAGCCGCCAGGGCACCGCCGATCGAATTGTGGTCGGTGATGACCAAACGGCCCAAACCATGCTGGTGGGCCGTTTTGAGAAGCTGAGGAATGCGGGCGACGCTATCGGAGGAAGAATACGTGTGACAATGAAAATCAATTTTCAATGATGCGACCTTCGCTGGTAACGATGCCTAATGATTTTCCGGAGACATTCCAGATCAGCAAGCCGATCAGGAAGCCAAACCAGAAAGTAGCCAGGCGGAAGAGAATGGTAGCCGCCGCCGCAATTGCGGGCTGGAAGCCAAGCAGCAGTGTCAGCAAAGCGGCCATGGCCACTTCGACGACGCCCACCCCAGCCGGGAAAGCGGAAAGAATGCCCATGAGCATGGAAAAGGCAAAGACAAGGAAAGCAGCCCCCACGATATACCAGGAGAAGGAAAAGCCAAGCCCTACCAGGATGCAGACCAAGGCGGCGCCATCTGCCAGCCATGAGACCAGCCCCAACAGGCTCGACAACGCCAGTGGGCCAATTCCCAGCAGCTCAGGGTTCCCGTCCATTGAGCGGCGTAATTCAGGCAGCGCTTTTTCGAGGAAAGGTAATTTCTCGCTGAGGTTGAAGAGGCCCTGCATCATGGGCTTGATCTGCAGGAAGAAAATTGCCACCATGAAGAGTACCAGTACCAGCAGGAAGAACGGCCACAGGTCGGGATAGGCAATTGTGCCAAAGGCGACCAGCAAAAAGATGCTCAATCCATCGGAAATGTGGTCGATCAGAAATACGGAGACAGCTTTTTCGACCGGCAGACCGGAAATGCGGTTCAGCCAGATGCCCTTGAAAGATTCCCCCACTTTCATCGGGGTCACCGCCAGCGGGAAGGCCGCCGTAAAGAGGTGAAAGCTCTGCCCCAAAGTAAGCGGTTGGTTGCATCCGTAACTCAGACAGAAATGTCGCTTCAAGAAACGGAAAAAGTAATTGACCAGCGAAAGTAAGATCGCGTAAACAAAGAAAAGCCAGTGAAAATGAAGGAATTGAAGGCTGACCTTGTTGACGTCCCCTAAAATCATCAAGCCAAACAAAACGCTGATCCCCAAAATAATGCCGGGGAGGAGTTGATGATACACAGAATTTTTCGCAGCACTCATAAATTGTCCCTGTTCGGCGTTTGCTTTCTTTTTATTCTCAGTTAATTATAGAACACTGCACCCGGAAAATAGTCACTTCAAATCACCTTCCTATCATACTCGAAATATTTTAAGTTGACAAATCTGAGAAATGATTAATAATTAGCCTGTTACCCCTTCGTTATCATCTCTTTGAGTCATTCAAAATCCAACCATTGACCCAATTTATCCAGAAAGGAAGAAGGAAGAATGAAACGCGTATCTATTATTTTAATTGGCAGCATGCTTGTCGCCTCCATGCTGCTCGCCGCCTGTAGCGCTGCTGCACCAACAGCTACTCAGGCCCCTGCGA
Source organism: Anaerolineaceae bacterium (assembly GCA_012797695.1). Classification (GTDB taxonomy): domain Bacteria; phylum Chloroflexota; class Anaerolineae; order Anaerolineales; family Anaerolineaceae; genus UBA6107. Next base: position 1,504 of record JAAZOQ010000249.1, read on the forward strand.
CAACTGAAGCCCCGGCAGCAGCCACTACTGCTGCGCCTGCGGCTACCGAAATGCCGACCATCACGGTCGCCACCGATGCTACTTTTGCCCCCTTCGAAATGACGAATGACGCCGGCGACATGATCGGTATCGACATCGATCTGATGAATAAGATCGCCGAAAAGATCGGTGTTCAGGTTGAGTGGCAGAATCTGCCCTTCGATTCTGTCACAGCGGGCATTTCTGAATGCCAGTTCGACGTGGCGATCTCGGGCATCTACATCACCGATGAACGCAAGAAGACCATGCTCTTCACGGATCCTTACGGTAACGCCGGGTTGAGTATCGCGGTGGCGAAAGATGACGATACCGTGACCAGCCTGACCGACCTCAAAGGAAAAGTAGTGGCCGCCCAGTTGGGTACTTCCGGTGAGGAAGAAGCCAAAAAGATCGAAAACGTGACCTACAAGCCGTACGATTCGTACGAACTGGCCTTTTTGGATCTAGCCAACGGTCAGGTGGACGCTGTGATCGCGGATACCCCGGTGGCAGAAGGTTATGTGAAAGAGAACCCGGATAAGATCAAGGTGGTCGGGGAACCCTTCAACAGCGCGGATTATGGGATTGCTGTTTGCATGAAAGAATCGGAACTGCGTGACAAGATCAACGTCGCTCTCAAAGAATTGATGGATGACGGAACTGTCACCGCTATCTTCAAGCAATATAATCCGTAACATCAGTTGAACTTCGAAAACCTGCGGGGATGTTTGAGTATCTCCGCAGGTTTTTTACCCCCATCTTGGAGGCAGGGATGAGTCAATCGTTAACCCAGCCTGGCTGGAAAGAAAAGAAAAAGTTTTATTTCGATCGATGGTGGCTGCTGTTAGTAGCCGTTATCGCATTGATCCTGCTGCTTGTTTTCACTACCCCTGATCCATACAAACGGATCGTGCTTTACGTGCGTGCCGGCATCTGGACGACGGTTTCACTGACGCTGATTTCTTTTGTGCTGGTGTTATTCGTTGGTTTGCTGATCGCCTTGATGCGCATTTCCAAATCGAAAATTCTGCGCGGAATTTCTACCGTGTTTGTGGAAATCATCCGCGGTATTCCTCTGATGGTGCAGTTGATCTTCTGGTATTTTGCTTTCCCCTCGGTGATTCAGGGTATTGGGGATTCACTGCAAATTGCATCTCTCTCAGATTTCAAAACAAATGCCATTGCCATGGCGATTCTGGGCCTGACCATTTGTTACTCGGCCTACATGAGTGAGGTCATTCGCGCCGGTATTCAAAGCATTTCGAAAGGGCAAATGGAAGCCGCCCGCAGTCTGGGAATGACCTATTTTCAGGCCATGCGTTACGTGGTCCTGCCGCAGGCCATTCGCGTTATTTTGCCGCCGGTGGGCAACGAATTCATCACCCTGCTTAAGGATTCATCGCTGGTTTCAGTGGTGGCGGTGGCTGATTTGACCCGGCGCGGACGGGAATTCATGGCGGCCAACTTTCAGCCGATCCAGACCTGGGCGATGGTTGCACTGCTCTATCTGGTGCTGACCTTGCTGGCCGGTCGGGTGGTTGCCTGGCTGGAAAGACGCTTCCATCTGGAGAAGTAAAATGGCCCCAATCATTCAAATCGAAAACATTCACAAACATTTTGGCTCGGTGGAAGCCCTGCGTGGTGTCAGCCTGAACGTCGAAAAAGGGGAAGTCGTTGTCATCATTGGCCCTTCAGGCTCTGGCAAATCCACCCTGCTGCGCTGCATCAATCGTCTGGAAGAGTTCGATTCTGGCAAGATCATCGTGGATGGCATCCCACTGGAATCCGCGGCCAACATCAATGCGGTGCGGACTGAGGTGGGCATGGTCTTCCAGAGTTTCAATCTTTTTCCGCATCTGACTGTGCTCGATAACATCATGCTGGCACAGCAGATTGTGCGCAAGCGCAGTAAAGCTGAAGCAGAGCAGATTGGCCGCCAGTTATTGAGCAAAGTGGGCATTCACGAGAAGGCAGAGGCTTTCCCGGCGCAGCTCTCAGGCGGTCAGCAGCAGCGTGTGGCCATCGCCCGTGCTTTGGCTATGAACCCGAAGATCATGCTTTTTGATGAACCGACCAGTGCCCTCGACCCTGAAATGATTCAGGAAGTGCTGGACGTGATGATGGATCTGGCCAAAGAGGGGATGACGATGGTGGTGGTCTCGCACGAAATGGGCTTTGCCCGCGCGGCTGCACACCGCGCCATTTTGATGGATGGCGGTCAGATTATCGAAGAAGCTCCGCCAGATGAGTTGTTCTCCCATCCCAAAGAAGAGCGGACGAAGTTGTTCCTGAGCAAAATTCTGTAAAAGTGTTCTTCCGGCCCTGAAAAGCCGGATTTTTTGACTTTTCATCCCGTTTATGCTATTCTTTGGGCTTAGATATTTGCATCTTCAATTCTAAAAGGATTTTTTATGCAGCGCGAAAGAGTCTCCGATAATGTATATTGGTTTCAGAGTGAAGTCTACGCACAGGTCACTGCCGGTGCCATCACGGGACCGCAATGGGCGGTGGTCATCGATACGTTAGCTTTGCCCGAAGAAACGATAGAGATGCGGAGTTATATTGAAGAACAACTGGGAGTTCCGGTTCGCTACGTGATCAACACGCATTATCACGCCGATCATAGCTGGGGAAACTGCTTTTTCCCTGGGGCAACGGTGATCGCCAGCAAGTTGTGCCGGGAATTGATCGCTGAAAAAGGTGCCCTTTCGCTGGAAGCCGCCAAGAAGCAAAACCCGGTATTCAAGCAGATCAAGCTGGTTTTGCCTCACCTGACCTTTGGGGAAGGAACCCTATCGCTGCGGGTGGGCAAGAAAACGCTGGTGATGCAGGCAACGCCCGGGCATTCCAAAGACGGCATTTCTGTGTTGATCGAAGAGGACCGCGTTCTCTTTGCTGGGGATGCCTTTATGTCATTGCCCTATTTCGTAGATGGGAACCCAGATGAAATGGCAACCACCATCAAGAAGATCGGCAAGATGGGCCTGGAAAATATCATCCAGGGGCACGGCGATATCATTCTGCGTGGGGAGATCGAGGAAGCAACCCGCGAGAATCTGGCTTACCTGGCAGCCATCCGTAAGGCGGTCAAATCTGCAAGCAAGAAGCGTGAACCGCTGGAAGCTCTGGCTGAGATCAACGTGGAGAGCTGCGGCAAAAGCCGGGTGAA
>JAAZOQ010000250.1 GCA_012797695.1 Anaerolineaceae bacterium
GAGTTCCTCGGGGCCGCTCTGGGCTTCAATCTGCTTCTGGGCATCCCGATGTGGATCGCCGGTATTCTGACGGGTATCACCACCTTTATCGTGCTGGCCCTGGAACGCCGTGGCTTTCGCTCGCTGGAGGCGGTCATCTCAGCAATGGTGGGTATGGTTGCCATCAGTTACGTGATCGAAACCATCATCGTCAAACCGGTGTGGGGCGAGGTCCTTTACCATTCGGTGGTGCCTGCCTTCTCTGGGTCAGAAAGTATCTTGCTGGCTGCCGGTATTTTGGGCGCGACGGTGATGCCGCATGCCATCTATCTGCACTCTGCCTTGATGCAGGGGCGGGTGGTGGTCAAAAAACCTACTCTCTTGAAGCGGCTTTTCCGTTATGAACTGGTGGATATTTTGATTGCAATGGGTGTGGCCAGTCTGGTCAATGGGGCCATGCTGGTCATGTCGGCTTTTACTTTCCATGCCAATGGGCTGACCAACATTGGCACCATTCAGATGGCTTATAAGACGCTCGAGCCTTTGCTGGGCAAAGCCTCAAGCTATGTGTTTGGATTTTCTTTGCTGATGTCAGGTCTTTCCAGTGCTTCAGTGGGGACCATGTCAGGGCAGGTGATCATGCAGGGCTTCCTGAATTGGGAGATTCCGGTGTGGGTGCGCCGTCTGGTTACGATGGTTCCTTCTTTGATCGTCATTTTCTTGGGGCTTGACCCCACCCGTACTCTGGTCATCAGTCAGGTGCTGCTTAGCTTTGGCTTGCCTTTCGCCATCATTCCGCTGATACGTTTCACCAGTGATAAAAGATTGATGGGGGTACTGGTCAATCGCAAGATCACCAATATCCTGGCCTGGGGCGTGGCTGGGTTGATCCTGCTGCTTAATTTCTATTTGATCTATGCCACGTTCACAGGAGCATAATCATGTTTACTCATATCCTTCTTCCCTTGGATGGTTCGGCACTGGCCGAGACGGCGGTGCCGGTGGTGGCCTACCTGGCTGAAAAACTCAAGGCGCAGGTCACGCTTTTACACATCATCGAAAAAAATGCCCCCGAGACCATTCACGGGCAAAAACATTTAGTGAATGAAGAAGAAGCTCGTGCTTACCTTGCTTCGCTTGCCGAGAAATATTTCTCGTCTGAGATAGTGGTCCATCATCACGTGCATACGGATGAGGTAGACCGCGTTTCGGCTAGTATTGTGCAGCATTCTGATGAATTCGACCCCGATCTTATTGTGATGTGTGCTCATGGGCAAGGCGGATTGCGCGACTTCGTGGTGGGCAGCATTGCCCAGCAGGTGATCGCTTCCGGTTCTGTGCCGGTGCTGCTGCTCCAGCCTGAAGAGAATTCTACCCCTGCTTTCAGCGGTTTTGAGCACATTCTGGTGGCCCTTGATGGGGACCCGGCGCACGAGAGCGGCTATGCGGCCGCCGTGGATCTGGCCCAGGCGCTGCGGGCACGCCTGCATCTGATTCAGGTAGTGCCTACTCTGGGCACACTGAAAGCGAAGCATGCGGCCACGGGCACTTTGCTCCCGGCTACGACCAAGGCGCTGCTTGAGATCGATGAAGATGCCGCCGCGGAATATTTGGAAGAAAAAATGAACCGTCTGTGCCGGCAGAATCTGGATGTCACCGCCGAAGTGGAACGTGGCGACCCGGCCCGTCAGGTGGTACAATCGGCCGATGCGCAAAACGCGCAATTGATCGTTCTGGGCACCCACGGGAAATCGGGGCTGAACGCGTTCTGGTCGGGCAGTGTAGCTCCCCGCATCGTTGAGCAAACGCGGCTCCCCATTCTGCTGGTGCCTGTGCGGAGGTAGGTAATGTTCAAAAAGACAACCGTTCCCACCCCTCCCGTCAAAGCCCCCATTGAGCGGGTAACTTCCGTTCTCGGCCCTGGTATTACCTGGACCGGTAATTTGGGCGGCAAAGGCGGCATTCGCATCGAAGGTATCTTCGAGGGTAATATTGCCATCCGCGGCTTGCTGGTGATTGGCGAAACTGGGCGGGTAACTTGCCCGGTGGTCAAGGCCAATAATGTGATCGTGGCTGGCAGCCTCAAAGGCAACGTGATTGCCGAAAAACTCGAGATCCGTTCGACCGGCCGTGTCTGGGGAGACGTGGTCACGACGGCTTTCAGCACCGAAGAAGGCGCTTTCCTGCGCGGACAGGTGCGCATGGAGGAACAGCTCGAGATCAATCTTGACGCTGAAGAAGCTGCTCCGCAGCCGGCTGTGGAGTCGGCCCCCACGGAGCCCATGCCGACGGTGCCATCCAAGAAAACGCCGGCACGCAAACCTCGCAAAGTAGCCTGAACCCATCTCGCGTACGAGAGGAGATTTCCCTTTGGATTGGAATTATTGGGTTGCAAATCTGAGTGAATGGCTGGGGGTGATTGCCGTGGTCATGATCGCCGGCATCAGTCCGGCAGCCAAACGGGTGCGTCGCGTCGAATATCAGTTCCCGCAGCGTGAGTTCACCTACGTGGCGGTTCTATACGCTGTGATCTATACCTTCGCCTATCTGTTCTTCACCAATCCGTTTTTTGATTTCCTGCACACTTTTGCCGGCCGCTTCTGGGGGGGTGAAACTGCCGAGCGTGCCCTGGTGGCCTTGATCGCCTTGCTGCCGTTTGTCATTGCCGTCATCGCCCGCGGCCAGCCGTTCAAGAGCCTGGGCTGGCATTCGGCGAATACGCGTGTTGCCCTTTCGATTGGCTTCATGCTGGCGCTGCTCACCGTTTTCCTGCGTGGCAAGTTCATGACCTTGCTCGCTGGAATTTCAAAAGAGCAAATGGCGGCGCTGGGGGTTTACCTGGTGCTGGCTGTCGCTGAAGAAACCATTTTCCGCGGTTATATTCAGGGCCGCTTGCAGTCCAAACTGGGGCAGCGCTGGGGCTGGTTGGCCACCGCGGGGTTGTACACCCTGTGGCAGCTTCCTGGACGCATCTGGGTGCTGCCTTTTGCCTCACTGGGAGTGCTGCTGCTGGTGACTCTGATCCAGGGCCTGCTGCTGGGCTGGATCATGCAGAAGAGCGGTCACGTGCTCGCACCAATCCTCTACCGCGCCGTCTCGTTGTGGATGTTGGTGTTCTAGAGAGAAAAATTACTGAAATTCAAACAACCAGCGCTTAACCGAACCCCTATGGGTTGGACTTTGTGTCCAACTTTTTGGGTTCAGTTTATTCCAGGTCTCTATTTCATGACAATCTGGTGTGTGAACTGGCAAAAAGCTACCCCCCTTTATGGTCAACGTTATCAACAACATTCACCTCGAGAAAAGGACTGCTGCCGGTCAGTATGTTTTGCCGTGATATAATTTTTTTGGGAGTGAGCCCGCTGAATTGCTCTTACAGCCCGCAAATTTCATCGGGGCTGGGCAAGAACGCTTGGGATTCCTGAACTCTTAAAATGGATGAAATTACTTACTGCGGGAATTGATTAACAAGCATCGATTCACAAAGCCATAAAATTTTTAACAAAACCGGCTTTACAACGGTTTCTCCATTAACAAGATAAGAAGGCGAAGCTTGCAAAATTTTCATCACCAGGTCAATAAAAAAATCCCGTCTGTAATTCTCTTCGGGATTGTTTTTTTAATTGGATTAAGCCTCTGTCTTTCAACCAAATCCAATTACTTGATTGATGATGCTTTTATTACCTTTCGGTATTCCCAACATTTAGCTGGTGGCCAAGGGATTGTCTGGAATACTGGTGAAGCTCCAATTCAGGGGTACACCAATTTCTTTTTCATGATTCTCATTGCTCTTGGCTTCAAGCTGGGCATTTCGCCGGTGTCAATGGCTCTCGGGTTAAATATCATTGGCCTTTTTATGATATGCCTGGCCAGTTTTCTTTTGCTTCGCAAAATTCCCCACTCGATCATTTTTCGTCTATTGCTGGTCCTCGCAATTTGTCTTTATCCAAACACGATTGAAAACCTGCACACAGGTTTGGAGACGGTTTTTTGGACGGGTTTAATTTTCTTGGGATTCTTCCTGATAGAGGAACCTTACTCCCAGCCTAAGCTATGGGGTTTTGTTTTTACGATGAGCGTGGCCGTACTCACACGGCCTGAAACTGTTTTCTTCGTAGTAATCTGGTTAGCCATCGCTTTTGTGAAGAATATAAATGAACGAAAAGCCATTGTATTCGGCGGAATTACTTTTCTAGGGGTAATTTGCTGTTACGAAATTTTCAACAAAATTTACTTTGGCGCATTTTTACCTAATTCAGCCTTGATCAAGCTAAATAATCCATTATTGCTCCCGGGGAGAGATTATCTAAAACAGTTCTTTTCTGAACACTTATTATTGATCTTGATTTCCTCAGTTGTTTTGCTTCTCGGGATTGTTTTTCAAAGAAAAAACAGAATTATCTCAATGAATCTGCTGGGCTTTTTATCACTGCTCTTCTTTTACTTGTTTACTAACCCGTTAATGGGTATGTTTTCACGATTCTTATTTCCACTGCTAATTGCTCTTATCTATATCATATTTGCTGTTGTTTCATTGTTTATTTCAAATCTGATTCAAGAAGTTCAATCACCTCAGAACGGACCTTTTTACCAGGTCCAAAAGATTTTCTTTTTCCTCCTTTTTCTGATCCCTTTTTTCTTCCTTTTTCGATTTGAATTAGGCCAGTACATTTCAGATCTGAAGAATCCCTATACCCAACCATTGCTTGAAACTGAAATCGAAATTGGTAAAAAGCTTTCACAAATACCCGATGCAGAAAAAATTTCCGTTGCATTCGGTGATTCAGGTTCTGTTCCGTATTATTCAGGAGTACATTTTATTGATCTTGTTGGATTAAATGAAAGTAACATTGCAAATAATGCCAATTCGCTTGGGCCTGATTGGGTCATCAAATATGTGATGAACAAGCAACCTGATTTAATCGGCTTTTACCTTTTACCCAGTAATGAAATTTTTAATGCTGGTCATGGGGTAATTGGCACAAGTTATTCGGCACTTTACGCAGCCATGAAAGACAAGTATCAGGTCGCAGGTGCCTATGACTGCTCCTGGATCACTTTGATCTTTTTTGTTAGGAATGATTCAGCTTTTAGATCAGAACTTGAGAATGGATTTTCACAAATACCGGGGAATCAAAAAGAGATTATTATTGATTAGCTGAAGTTGTGCGGTCACGAAGGGGTGAAGCGTATCAACAACCATGCGTTTGCCATGAACGCACAAGACAAAATGACTGCGAAGCCGTTTTAATAAAGCCATTGAGTATGGCTTACGTTGATTCTCTGCCGCGCCGTCTCGTTGTGGATGTTGGTGTTCTAGAGAGAAAAATTACTGAAGTTCAAACGCCCAGCAATGGGCGTTGTTTTTTAGGCTTTCAGCGGTTTCGTCACCGGCACGAACACTTCCAGTTTCACACATTCCGGGATTCCCGTTTCAGTCAGTCGCATTGTGTAGCGATCGAAGGTAAAGTCCCCATCCAGCAGATAGCCTGAGATGGGCAGCCATTCACCGAAGGCATAGCGCACCAGCGCGCTGTATTCGCGCGGGCCGAGCGGATGGGCCGGGGTGAAGACGGCGAAGGTTCCTGCTGCGATCTCTTCCTGCGTCATTCTCGTTGGTACCGCAACGGGCGGTTCGACCTGAAAGCAGGCCAGGTGATACAGCTGGTCGTTGCTGGGGTCGAGCCGTTCGAAGCCGATGCTCTGGGTGGGGTTCACTTGCCCGCGGATTTCGTGGATGCGCGGGGCGAACTCCTTTTCCCAGAAGCGCGGAATGACGTTCTCGTCGATGTTGGCGGTCAGTGAGGTGGTGATACTCATCCCGACGAAGGTCAGGCGTTCGTGTTCCTCGACGCGTACCGTGACAGGTAGATCCAGCAGATCGTATCCGCCGCGGCTCTCGATCTCCGCGGAGCGGTCGTGGGTGGCTGCGAAATCTTCCAGTTCGCGGCGGTTGCGCCGGTAGTTTACCGGGGCCACACCGTAGAGTGCCTGAAAGGCACGCGTGAACACCTCCTGCGATTCGAAGCCGCAGTCCAGAGCAATGTCCAGTACGCGCCGCCGGCTGTGGATCAATTCCCCGGCCGCAGCAGCCAGGCGTTTGTTGCGGATGAACTCGCGTACGCTGAACCCGGTGGTGAGCATGAACAGGCGGTAGAAATGTGACAGTGAAAATCCCGAAGCCGCCGCCACTCGTTCCAGCTCAAGTGGTTCGAACAGGTGCTCTTCGAGGTAAGTCACGGATTTTTGAATGCGCGGGTCGAAAGCCATAAGAATTCTCGTCAGGGTGATAGAAAACATCAAAAGTATACCGGGCTTTTCCGGTATGATGAAGGCAGTCATGAGCTCATGGCCTGAATCCCCTTGAAAGAGAGAAAGAAAATGGATCGACATTACGGAGAATTTCAAATTGTAGAACTGCCTGCTTTTCGAGCGGCTTGCTGGCGCAGCATCGGCACTGAACCTGAAAATGAGAGTCAGATGGCTCTTGACCGCTGGTTTGCTTCCCGGGCTTTTACGGGGTTTATCCCGCGCCGTTTCGGGTTCGATGTGGAGGTTCCTCCGCAGCAGGCGGCAGCTGGGGTTCGCGGCTATGAAAGCTGGTATACCCTGCCTGACTCCTGGCCGGCGGATGGATCGATCACGGTGGTGGAGTTTCCGGGCGGCAAATTTGCCCACCTGCTCATCACCGATCCTTTCACGGATGCTTTCGCGGTCATCCCGGAAGGCTGGCAGCGTCTGGTAGCCTGGACAACGCAGAATTGCCGCGAGGGTGCGGGGCAGCAGTGCCTCGAAGAGATCATAGAAACCGCTTCTGGCCCGGCGCTGGGTCTGTATTTACCGGTCGGCTGAATTGCAGCAGTTTTATATCCAGAATAAGGGCCGGAACGGCCCTTATTCTGGATAAACTGGAGAAGGTCGCCTTGACAAAATAGAACAAATATACTATAATCTCTTGGCTTTTTGTTTTAGTTTGTCCAGCGAAGGGGAGGAAGAGCATGGTTTACGGCGATCTAAAACCCGGGTGGAAGTTCAATTCCGTCCCTGATCTCTCAATAGCCCTTAACTTTTGTCTGATGATTGGGGTGCCTTACAGGAAAAGGATTCGTTCTTATTCGTTCCCGCAGTTATCGAAACCATGATTGAAAATTGGGTGGTTCCACCAGCTTTTTGGGGGGTGTGAAACCCTGCCTCCCCGTTCACTTCTATTTGCCTGACCTTGGTTTTAAGCGTTCCTGCAGTGATCGCAACCACGCGTAAAAGGAAATTCGGATCAGCCGCTGTCTCCTCTTTGAATGGTAGAATGAGGCAATACCTCAACCCTATTCGGAGAA
>JAAZOQ010000251.1 GCA_012797695.1 Anaerolineaceae bacterium
CAGGAACTTCGACATGATCAGGCCAGCCACCGAGAACATCAGGCTCAACTCGACCCCGACACCGATGAGCAGCAAGAAAGCCGTCCCGGTGGGGACCGTCCACAGGGCGTGCCCGCTGAAATGCTGGATCAGGCCATTCAGGATCTCGTAGAACCAGTGCACCCCATATAATGCCAGACCGGCAGCGATCCCTTTGTAATTTTTCTTGGTGAATTCATTGGCGTAGATATACACCACCACAGCAAACATGAAGATCACGTACCACTGGAAATTCGCGCCGCTGCGCAGAATCCCCAACGCCTGTTGGGTCAATTCGGGCTGATTCATAGAACCTCCGTCAAAATTAAGATAAGGACTTCCTCTGCATTGTAGCATCATGCAAGAAAAAAAGCTGTATTTTTGCCCTTCCAATTGATTCAGTTTCGTTTACAATCAACCATTATGAAAGCACGCTTCCTTCGCCCCGTTGTCGCCCTCATTCTCGTCATCCCCCTTTTCTTTACCGGTCTGCCGGTGCATCCCGTTGCCGCTCAATCAGGCGGGGTGTACTATATCGTGCAGGATAACGATTCGTTGACCAGCATCAGCCAGAACTTCCACACCACCCCGGCGCGGATCGCTCTGGCCAACTACATCACCGACGTCAACTTTCTGGCCCCAGGGACGCGCCTCTACATCCCGGGTTTCGATGACCTCTCCGGGCTGCTTACCCAGACTACGGTAGCAGTGGGAGAGACTCCCCTCAGCCTGATGCGCCAGAGCCATTCCGACCCTTCCGCTTTTTATCGCCTCAACTTTCTGACCAACCCGGATGCGATTGCCGTCGGGTATAAGATGTATACCCTCACTTCGGAATCCCCCAGCGCGGACGTACGCGTTCCGGTCAGCAGCGGCCAGACTGCCCTCGAGCTTTCTGTCACGAACGGCGTCAATCCCTGGACGACGCTGATAGCCAATACCCTGTCTGGTGCGTGGGACGTTCTGCCCAATGACATTCTTTACCTGCCCTCTTCAGCCGGCCAGGCTGCGGAGCAGGTTTTGCCCGGCGTCACCGATCTCTCGATCAACACCCTGCAGCAAGGCAAAACGGCCATCTTCAGCGCTCAGGTCAGCAGTGACGTACAGTTGAGCGGCAGCCTCGACGGCTATACGCTTAACCTTTCCCCCCAATCTGACGGTTCGACGCTGGCCCTGCAGGGCATCCCGCGCATGACCGTCCCCGGCCCGGTCAGTCTGGTATTGACCGTTACCCAGGCCGACGGCAGTACTTATTCTTTCCAGCAAAATCTGCTCGTCAAGAAGGTCGATTACGGCTATGACGCTCCCCTGACCGTGCCCAGTGAAACCGTGGACCCGGCCATCACCGGCCCGGAAGACGATTTCCTCTTCAAGACCGTTGCCCCCGCGACGGCCACCCAGATGTGGAGCGGCATCTTCACCCCGCCGGTGGTCAACCCTAACTGCCGCCCGGATACCTTTGGCAAGCTGCGCTCCTTCAACGGCAGCGATTACAGCTACTTCCATTCCGGCATCGATTTCTGCGGCGGCGTTGGCGATAAAATCTTTGCCGTGGCAGATGGCGTGGTTGTGTATACCGGCCAGCTCGACGTGCGCGGCGGAACTACCCTCATCGACCACGGCCACGGCGTCTACTCCGGCTACTACCACCAGTCCGAGATCGACGTCAAACAGGGCGATACCGTCAAGGCTGGTCAGCAGATCGGTCTGATCGGGGACACCGGCCGCGTCACCGGTCCGCACCTGCATCTTGACGTGATCGTAGGCGATGTTCAGGTAGACCCCGACGAATGGCTGTCGGGAACGATGCCCTGAAATCATCTCTCTTTTCGATAACAAACAGGCCTGCATGTGCAGGCCGGTTTTCTTTTCTTGTTTTTCGTTTAGAAGAGCTTCAACTCCGCCAGTGTGCCGCGGTAGAGTTCCCAGTCCTCGCGCAGACGGGTCTCTGCCCCGGGCAGCAGTTCGCGCCTGGCCCCCAGAGTTTCCAGTTCAATGAAAGCATCGTGCACGTAGCACTGCACGTTACTGTTGTAGTCGCCGTAGCTCTCGGGAGATTCCACACTGAAGCGCTTCACCAGGGTGTAGCCTTCAGCAAACTCAATGGCGCTCCAGCCCAGCGGGTCATGGGCACCGATCTTCAGCGCGGGCTCGCCGGCCTTTCCTTCCACCACGTAGCGGGTATGCTCCAGGTGCAAACGCGGGTCATCGAGGCGGGTGTACGACCACAGCACCAGGTTGCGGTTGGGCAGCAGCGGATCGGTCGCCGCGGTCACCTGTGCCTGCGGGATCACCACCCGGCCGCCCAGGCGAAACTGGGTGATCGCCCAGGGGATGACCGTCATGCTCTTCTCGCCCAAATTCTGGATCGAATGCAGCAGGCTCATCTGCGGCGCGTCGGTTGCCAGTTGAATTTCAATGCGGCGGGTATAATGCACGTCCGGCGAGCGGTCCTCGCGGCTGAGGATCACCCCATTGCCGGTAGGCTCGACTTCCACGCCATCAACATCCGGGATATAGGTGATCGCCGGCACTTCCGGGCCCGCCCACAAACGATGCCCGCCCAGCGGATAGCAATCC
>JAAZOQ010000252.1 GCA_012797695.1 Anaerolineaceae bacterium
CGCTGCAGGCCACCATTGTGCTGTGGGGATTGACCGTGCTGACAATTTTTTACCTCTTCTAGAATGCCCGCAATTTCCAGTTCTGCCCCTGGCAAGATGATCCTGTGCGGTGAGCACGCGGTGGTCTATTATCAACCCGCGATTGCCATCCCGGTGCTTTCACGCGCCACCACCACAATTATTTTTGCGCATCCGCTTGATTCCACCGGAAAAGTGTTCATTCATTCAGAAGAAGCCAACCTTCACGAATGCCTGACTGACCTGCCCACAGAACATCCCGTTCGCCAGACCATTGAACTGGTGCAGACACACTTCCGACTTGACCATTTGCCAGCCTGCGAAATTCGTATTCATTCCAACCTCCCGATCTCTGCCGGATTAGGCTCTTCCGCTTCACTCTCGATCTCGATCCTCCGTGCTCTCAGCGAATTTCTGGGGCAACCTTTGTCTCTGGAACAGATCAATCAACTGGCCTACGAAGCAGAAAAAATTCATCACGGCAACCCTTCCGGCGTGGACAATACGGTCATTGCTTATGGCCGGCCGGTCTACTTTATCCGCGGAAAGCAGCCTGAATTTGTGCGGGTCAAAACAAAATTAAGCTTTTTGCTGGCCCACACCGGAATCGCTGCCTCTACCTCCAAAGCAGTTGCCGAAGTCCGAGAGCATTTTAAGGCAGAACCGCAAAAATACTCCCGCCTTTTCTCTGAAATCGGCGTCTTAACCAATCAGAATCGAGAATTTCTGGCCAGCGGAGAAATTCACCCACTGGGAAAAAATCTAACCCATAACCACAAGCTTCTGCAAGAAATGGGGGTTTCTTCCACAGAATTGGATCAACTGGTGAGCGTTGCATTGGGAGCAGGCGCTTATGGAGCCAAACTCTCGGGAGGTGGTCAGGGAGGCAACATGCTGGCCCTGATCCCGGCCGAGCTATCTGCTGAACTCACCCAGACACTGCTGAGTGCCGGGGCCAAAAGCGTCATTGCCCTCGATCTGCCCGCCTCAGGAGAAGAGCAATGAAAAAATTGATCTTTCTCAAATTAGGCGGCTCGCTCATCACCGATAAAGACCAACCCAATACTGCCCTGTATGACCGTATCGACCGCATTGCCAGGCAACTCGCTCATTTTCGGGCAAGCTCCCCTGAAGTTCAGTTGCTCATCGGCCACGGATCCGGCTCATTCGGGCATTCGGCTGCCAAACAGTATCAGACGCGTCAGGGAGTCAACACTGCCGAACAATGGCAGGGATTTGCCAAAGTGTGGCTGGCCGCCCGAGCGCTCAATCAAATCGTGATCGAGAGCCTGGCCGGGCACGGCCTGCCCGTGCTGTCCTTTCCCCTTTCAAGCATGGCTACCGTCGACCCAACCGGCAGACTTCGCTGGCCCAGCGAGCCCCTGCAAGCCGCACTGGAACATGGGCTAATCCCGGTCGTCTACGGGGACGTGGTCTTTTCCGAACAAAAAGGCGGAACCATTTTCTCAACCGAAGAACAGTTCTCCGCGCTGGTTCCGCTGCTGCGCCCTGACGAAATCCTGTTGGCAGGCATCGAACCTGGGGTCTGGCAAGACTTCCCTGAGTGCACCCAATTGATCAAAACGATCACCCCTCAAAGCTATCTCCAGTTCTTTGATAAAATTAAAGAGTCCGCCAGTGTCGATGTCACTGGCGGCATGGCCAGCAAAGTTCGAGAAATGCTTTCTCTGATCGAAACCCACCCTTGTTTACAAGTCCGGCTTTTTTCAGGGAAAGAAGAAAACGCTGTTTTTCAAGCACTCTCTGGTGAGTTGAAAGGGACTTTATTACAGCGAGACGATTAAAGGAGAATAAAATGAGATTCGACC
>JAAZOQ010000029.1 GCA_012797695.1 Anaerolineaceae bacterium
CAGGGCATGGTGGATGCGACGGGCGCGACCATCACCTTCCAGAGCTCCTACACCGATCAGCCGGGTACTGCCCGGATCACCGTGATCGATGCCAACACGATCCACTGGCAGATCACGCAGGCCCCTGAAGGAGAGTTTTACCTTCCCGATGAAGCTACGCTGGTTCGCAAATAAAAATGTTCATTCAACCCTCTCTTCTCGAGAGGGTTTTTCTTGCCTGATTTGCTGAACTTTTTTCTGAAACAGGTCTATCATAGAGGGAAATCGGTCTTTCATTCCGGAGCACAGGAGGTCCTATGGCGGAAGGCTTAGAAAGTAGTTTACAGATCTTTCCCTCGAGCAAGATCGAGGAGACAGCTCGTTTCTACGAATCCATTGGTTTTCGGGCAGTCAGTTATCTCGAAGCGCAGCAGCCGCATGTGTGCCTCTACCGCGGCGGCGTAGAGATCATCCTCACGCGTTCGCAGAAAGAGCAGATCGTCCCCAATCGGGTGACGCACGGCTATGGTTATGATGCTTACTTCATCAGCGCGGAGCAGAAGAAGCTGCAGGAAGAGTTTCGGCAAAAGGGAGCCAGGATCGTCAAAGAACTCTCTTTGACCGATTATGATAATCAAGAATTCATCTTCGAAGATAACGAAGGCCGTTGGGTTGCCGTTGGCCGCAAAGAAGGCCAGCCGGCCTGAACCGGGGGATTTCTTTCTAAGGAGGGATTCATGCAATATGACCAGGAAAAAGTCGACGCCATGATCCTGGCACTGCTCTATCTCACCAGCTCGACGGATCAATTTGGAACGCGCGCCTGGAAGGGGCTGAACAGCGAAGTGCTGGATCGGCTGTACCGCCAGGGCTACATCAGCGATCCGCAGTCGAAGAGCCCCACTTTGCTTCTCTCACCGGAAGGGGCCGCGCGCTCGCAGAAACTCTTTTGGGAAACCTTTGGCCTGCCGGAGGAAGAAAAATGAACATCCCTCTTGAAGCTTGCCGCGGTGACATTACCACCCTGGCGGTGGATGCCATCGTCAACGCGGCCAACAATTCACTGTTGGGCGGGGGCGGCGTCGATGGGGCGATCCATCGCGCGGCCGGGCCGGAATTGCTGGCGGAGTGCCGTACGCTGCATGGCTGCCCCACTGGGGAGGCCAAACTGACGCGCGGTTACCGGCTGCCGGCCCAATTTGTCATCCACACCGTCGGGCCGGTCTGGCATGGCGGCAATCACGGCGAGGCCGAACTGCTGGCCAGTTGCTACCGCCGCAGTTTAGAGATTGCCGGGGCCCATCACCTGAAAAGCATCGCTTTCCCCAGCATCAGCACCGGTGTATACGGCTACCCGGTTGAACTGGCAGCGGCGGTGGCCGTTCAGACGGTTCGAACTGCTTTGGTATCAGAAACCTCTCTGCAGCGAGTGATCTTTTGTTGTTTCTCAGACCGCGATCTGGCAGTTTACCAGTCCTTGCTGGCATAAGGCTAATTGGACAAAACGACTGGCTTTTGGCATAATCAGGCGCAGGAGGAACCCACGCATGGAAAAATCACCCGTTCCGGCTTCTGTTGACGCTTACATCGCGGGCTTCCCGCCCGCGATTCAGGTTTTACTCAATCAAATGCGCGCAACCATTCGAGCTGCCGCGCCCGAAGCTGAAGAGAAGATCAGCTATCAAATGCCGGCTTACTTTCTGAATGGCCCGTTGGTCTATTTTGGCGGGTTCAAGCACCATATTGGCTTCTACCCTACCCCCAACGGTACCGAAGAATTTGCGGAAGAACTCAGCCATTACAAAGGGGCCAAGGGGTCAGTGCAATTCCCCATTGACCAGCCTCTGCCCCTCGATCTGGTCACGCGCATTGTTCAGTATCGACTGGCGGTCAATCAGAAGAAAAGCTCTCAGTCTCGCTAATCCGGCTCGGATTCCTTGCCTTCAGGAGCGGTTGACAACGGAAAGCCGCACAGGGCTAACTGTTCCAGTAACTGGCTGGGGTCATCGAGCCACTGCCCCCATTTGCGCGAAATGTGTTCCGTCCAGGAATAATCGGCGAAAGAAAAAGCATCCTGCTTGTTCTTGTCTTCGATCTTGATTTTGATCTTCTGATTCTTGTAATATCCCTGCGCAAGATAACCGTCGTCCATCACTTTCATGGCCGACTCGATCTGTTCAGTTGTCATCTCTGGGTAGCGATCCTCGAAGAGGGTATACTCAAGCGGATAGCGGGGCCGGGGTGGAAAGTCCTCGGCGGGGTAGCCCATGATCAGGTCCACCAGCGGGAAGACCCGATCGGGGAGCTGAAAGGCTTTTTTGACCCGGTCAGCATAGTAGGGGGTCATGCCGATGAAACAGCTGCCCAGGCCCAGGCTTTCGGCGGCAATGACCATGTTTTCGGCCGCGTAAGCCGCATCCTGAAAGCCGAAAACAAGCAGCGACAGGTTGTTCGAGGCCGTTGGCCAGCCGCGGCGCTGCATGATCAATTCCAGTTTGTGCATATCCACACAGATCGTGAATTGCAGCGGTGCTTTGAACGGGTGGCGCTTCTTGCGGTCCAGCAAAACGGAATATAGCTGGGCGGCAAAGGGAGCCTGCTGCCCGGCGCGGACGATGGTCTCGATCACTTCGTCCGAGGGCATTTGTTCGGTGTACTTGCGCACCGATCTTCGTTTCATCATGGTGTCAATCACGGGGTTATGGATCATGGTCGTTCTCCTGTATGTAGTCAGTATACTTGCAAAACGCCCGATTCCTCGAGAAATTTCGAATTTCTCGTATAATCTTCTGTATGGCAAGAAAAACGACCTCTCCTACTTTTAACGCCACGGCCTTGCACCTGCGTTCGCTTGATCTGCGCAGCGACGCACTGGAACGCTCCGCTGGGTTCCCCTACCAGCTCGAGATCTTTCAGGGTTTCGAGAAGATCGAGTTCAATGCGCCGGTCACTTTCTTTGTGGGGGAGAATGGCTCGGGCAAGTCGACCCTGATGGAGGCGCTGGCCTGCGCTGCAGGCAGCATTACCGTGGGCAGCGAAAGCGTCAAAACGGACCCCACCCTGGAAGCAGTGCGGCGTTTCTCGCAGTTGTTGCAGCTATCCTGGAGCAAGCGTACCCACCGCGGTTTCTTCCTGCG
>JAAZOQ010000030.1 GCA_012797695.1 Anaerolineaceae bacterium
CCAGCGTTGATCGATACACTCGGCAAAGGCATCTGCCAGAAGGTCAAGGCCCCTTTGATATTCGCCCGAGTGGTAAAGCGCATCCACACGAACGAGAACTTCAGGCTCTTTCACCGATCTTCGCTTTCTCCAAGGTGAATTAATGAGTGCAGTTTGCTCATAATGCTCATTATAACCAGATGTAAGAATTATTTTGTAAAATATCGGTAAAAAAATTGTTGTGAAGCTATTAACGCTCAACCTGATCTGCCCTTGACTAGAATTATTTTTCGTCTCGTTGTATACTCCATATATATTAATTTTTTGAAGAGGTCGTCCATGAAAGCCTCAGTCACGCAACAACATCTGGCGCATGGGTTGAGTATCGTCAGCCATGCAGTATCTCCTCGAAGTACCCTACCGGTGCTGGCAAACGTGCTGGTGGCCACAGACGAAGGCCGTTTGCGCCTTTCGGCTACGAATCTCGAACTGGGAATCACCTGCTGGATCCCGGCACAGATTCAAGAAGAAGGCTCCATCACGGTTCCGGCACGCACCTTTGTCGATCTGGTCGGTACCTTCCCGACCGACATGGTTCAACTTTCTCTGGATCAACGCACCCAGACCCTGAACGTGGTGTGCAACAGTTCCGCTCACGAAATCAAAGGCATCGACGCGCAGGATTTTCCGCCGGTGCCCGTCCCCGATCTCAGCGAAGGCATCGACCTGGACCTGACCTCCTTCAAGGAGATGATCCAGCAGGTGGCCTTCTCGGCTTCGATGGATGAAGCCCGCCCCGTGCTGCAGGGCGTCAAGATGGAAGCCAGCGAAAACGAGATCACCCTGGCCGCCACCGACGGCTTCCGCATCTCGGTACGCAAAGAACTGCTGAGCAATCCGCTGCATCAAGGCTTTTCCATCATCATCCCGGCGCGCGCGCTGAACGAACTGGCCCGCATCGCCAACGATACCGATAAGCAGGTCACCATGGTCGTTCCCTCCGGGCGCGGACAGGTGATCTTCCATCTCAAGGATGCCGAACTGGTTTCGCAATTGATTGATGGCAACTTCCCCGATTACCGCGCCATCATCCCCAAGAGCTACAAGACGCGCACGGTAATGGCGACACCGGCCTTCCTCAAGGCCTGCAAACAGGCTGAGATCATCGCCCGCGAAGGCAACAACGTCATCCGCCTCAACATTCTGCCCAACGAAGAGGGCGCCGGCGAAGTGGAGATCAACTCGCAGACCGAAGAAACCGGCAAAAGCGACATCCAGGTGGAAGCCAATATCGAAGGCAATGGCATTTTGATCGCCTTCAACGTAAAATTCCTGCGCGAAGTGCTGGACGTGATCAAAGCTCCTAACGTGGCCCTCGAGACCAACACCAACAATGCGCCGGGTGTACTCCGGCCAGTCGGCGATGACAATTTCGTGCACGTCATCATGCCCATGCACCTCGGCTAACTTCAACACGGCAATTTCCCTTCCCCTCTCTGCGTGAGAGGGGAAAGTTTATCCGCAGGCTTAATTATTTCTAGAAATAATTATGGACTTTCTTCCCAATTCTTCCGAACGACTGCTGAGCATCATCCTGACCCTGGGACAGTACCCCATCCTGGCGCCGCGTATTCGCACGCGCATGCGCGAAGAACTCTTCCGCCGCGGCATCATCGATGACGCTTCTTTCGAGGCCCAGGTCATGGATGAAGCCCTACTCACCCAGCGCGTGGAAGGGATCGAGAACCCGTACAGTCAGGAACCCAGGGAACTCTGGGAAGCGCGTACCCTGGCGGTGCGCAGCCAACTGACCGACCTGCTCTTCAGCCGCCACCTCAGCTTCGAGCTGCTCGAAGCCATCATCGGTGAAGTGATGGAAGAACGCGGCATTCCCGTTCTGGATCTGCACCTGACCATCAACCCGGAACTCGCCCCGCTCGATCTGGTCTTCGAACAAGCGCTCACCATCGAGCAACTGCCTGAAGAGGACCGCAGCAGCTACGAGGCCCGTCTGGAAGAATCACGGGTGGTGCTCATCCGCGCCATGATCAGCGACCAGCTGCGCTACATCAACATCGCCAAAGAGTGGTTCACCATCAGCGACCTGGCCGAAATCCGCCGCCGCAAGATCGGTGCGGGACGCATCGGCGGCAAGGCCGCCGGTATGTTGCTGGCCCAGCATATTCTCAAGAACAACTCCGAGTTGAACGTGCTGCCCTGCATCTCGACCCCAGAATCGTATTTCGTGGGTTCAGATGAGATGTACACCTTCATGGCGATCAACAACCTCATCCGTTGGAACGACCAGAAGTACAAAACCGAAGAAGAAATGCGCAGTCAGTACGATGCCATCGTCGAAGATTTTCAGCGCGGCACCTTTGCCCCCGACATTCTGGATCAGTTACAGACAATGCTGATCAAAATAGGCAACAAACCACTGATCGTGCGCTCGTCCAGCCTGCTCGAAGATAATTTCGGCACCTCGTTTGCCGGGAAATACGAAAGCATCTTCTGCCCGAACCAGCTCAGCCTCAAAGAAAATCTGGATGCTCTGATGCGTGCCGTTGCCCGCATCTATGCCTCGGTACTGAACCCCAATGCCCTGCTCTACCGCCGCGCCAAAGGATTGCTCGATTACGACGAACGCATGGCGCTGCTGATTCAGGTCGTCGAGGGCGAACAATACTCGCACTACCTGATGCCACACGCAGCCGGGGTCGCCTTCAGCCGCAACCTGTACCGCTGGGCCCCGCAGATCCGGGCTGAGGACGGATTCGTGCGCCTGGTATGCGGGCTGGGTACCCGTGCCGTGGACCGGGTCGGCAACGACTATCCGCGCCTGATCGCCCTCAGCCATCCGCTGCTGCGCCCCTCGAATGATCCGAAATCGATCCGGCGCTACTCCCAGCAATACATCGACCTCATCGATCTTGAAGACAACTCGTTCAAGACCGTGCCCGTCCACGAAGTGCTCAACGGCGACTATCCGCCGCTGCGCTACCTGGCGCAAGAAGAAGAGGACGGCTACTTCCTGTCACTGCGAAGCTCGATCATCAGCGACCCGCACCGGCTGGCGCTGACCTTCGATGAATTCCTGCGCCGGACTCCGTTTGCTGAACGCATGCGCATCATCCTGCACTCGCTCGAAATGGCCTACCATTCCCCGGTCGATCTGGAGTTCACCGCGCACGTCGATAGCGACGCCAGCGGCAAACCCAACCTTTCGATCACCCTGCTGCAGTGCCGCCCGCAAAGCCATTTGAGCGAGACCAACAGCGAGCCCATCCCAGCCGGGCTGAAAGAAAATGACATCGTCTTTTCCACCGATTTCATGGTGCCGCAGGGTAACCTGCATAACATCGAGTACGTGGTTTACGTGGTACCCAAAGAATACTTCAAACTGGCCAGCGCCAGCGAACGCGCCGAACTGGCGCGAGAGATCGGGCGCCTGAACAAGGCCCTGTCAGAACGGCGCTTCATTTGCGTCGGCCCGGGGCGCTGGGGCAGTTCCAATGCGGACCTGGGAGTACCCATTGCCTACGGCGATATCTATAAATCACTGGCCCTGGTGGAACTGGCCGGAGAAGGCTGCGGCCTGCCTCCCGAACCCTCGCTGGGAACGCACTTCTTCCAGGACCTGCTGGAATCACAGATCTACCCGCTGGCGCTGCACATGGACGATCCGCGCACAGTATTCAATTCAGATTTCTTCGCGCAGGTACACAACCGCGCTGGGGATTGGATCAAAGCCAACCCGGCCTTCGATCACTGTCTGCGCCTGATCAAAGTCGAAGACTATGCTCCCGGCAAACAACTTAAGATCATCATGCGCAGCGATTTGAGCCGGGCGGTTGCCTTTCTTACTCCCCCTTCGGCTAAAGAAAAGTAAAGCGGAGCGGTGAATTCACCGCTCCGCTTTGAATTTAAGTGATCGAGAAGATCAGGCCTCTTTTTCGAACTCCGCGTCATCCTCATCAGATTCGGCATCGTCCTCGTCGTCTTCCTCTTCGTCATCGTCATCGTCGCCATCATCCTCATCTTCGTCTTCC
>JAAZOQ010000253.1 GCA_012797695.1 Anaerolineaceae bacterium
ACGATGGGGGCCGGGGATAGTTATATGGCTGGTTTTTTGCATGGCGTATTACGTCATCTGCCTGTGACTGAATGTATGCGTCTGGGTGCGGTCAGCAGCAGTTTGACGCTGCAGTACTATGGGGCGTGGTAGAAGGTTATCTCGAAAAAAAGCTGCTTAGCGGTCAGTCTTTGTAAATATTATTTTCAAATTATTGAGGAAGAAACTCTTCCTTAATCCGAGTTCATGAAATAACAGGTACTTGGCTATGGAAACGTGGGAGTTTTCTACTTCCATGGTATTTCCCTTTGTACCCATAGTCTAATTAATCAGTAATTACTCTCGAATTAATTATTCGAGAATGGCACTCAGGAGAAGAAAGCCACATTCATAGATAAAGTCTTCTGCATAGTGAGAAACAAGGATAGGAATTCATTACTTCGCATGGAAAATGATCCCTTGTTTGAGTTGGAGGAATTTCTGAAATGGATAAAATTAATTCATCGAGAAATTCATCCGTTAAGATAATAAGAGAACAAATTTTGCTATTATGGGGGAATGCTGATTCCTCAGACGAAACCAATTTTCATTGCGGAGGGATTTATGAGTTTGGAAGATCAAGAAACGCATTCATGTTCAATATGTGGAAAAGAAAACTGTGCTTTATTTGAATTCAATGGAAGCCAGTACTGTTTAGAACATTATCAGCAAATAACGAATGAACAATCCTTAAAACCACAATTATCCAGCAGCGAAAAATCGTATCAACAAAAGGCATCCGAATTACCAGGCTTGTCTCTTTCGCAAGATTCTAGCGATGAAAGCAAAGCTGGTTTAGAAAAAGAGAAAGTAGTGTTTCTGGCGTCTTCCAAAGGGCATCATGAACTTCCTTTATCTGGTTTGGTCCCGCCACCTGTCCCTCCAGTACCTGAAAAAACATTTCCTGAGAATACGTTTCCACCAACAACGACATCTTCCGTGTCTGATACGAAGAAAGGTCCATCGGTTGGATGTGTAGTATTTTTGGCCATTGCTGCACTCATTGGCTGGATCCTTTATTTGGTAAATATCTCTAAAATCAATGATTATCAAAAGCAGGTGAGTTCGCTAGAAAATCAGGTGAGTAATTATTCGCAAAAACTGGATCAATATGAATGCTCTGGTGTATCCCAGTATTCTTTAGATTTCTCTTCGGAAGAAATGATCCAATCTTCACTCAATGAACTCGTTACACAAGAAACGGGGGAGGTTGCCAGTCAGGATTACTCGAATATATTTAGTAATGCACGAGTTGCACTTTATAAAGTCCATACTGATCAATATCTGGAAGAATTCGTCGTTTTTTATGAAGGTGACTTAAGCTACTCCAATGCGGTTTTTTGGATCAACCGTTCTTGTTTTATCCCTGACTAGGCAACGTATTTTGTAAAGGGAAATCAATGGGAGGAAGAATGGGCAAAAATAGTGAAGAACAGGTAGTTTGCTCTGTTTGTGGAAAGAAAGATGGTGAAATTCGTGAGCTAAACGGTAAATATTACTGTACAGAACATTTTCCAAAGACTGATGGTGAAGCCACCCTCTCATTTCAGAATGTGGAGTCTGGATTTGCGAACGAAGGATCAATGCTAGAAGATGCTTCTAAAGTTAAACGTGATCATGATTTCCCAGTTCCAGAAAAATTGTCTGCCTATAAGTATCAAAGATCTAGTGATACTACAACTGGTCAAAAAGTTCCTGACCGCTCCTTAGTGATTAATCCTTCTACTGCTAGAACGGAACAAGAGGTAGTTGAAGGTGAGGTAGTTAATGAGGATTCCTTGGCCGAACAAACAAAGCCGAAAACGGCCGTCGTTGTGCTGGCTATTTTAGCAACGATTGGTTGGCTGCTTTTCTTTATTTGGGTTGGCAAAGTTTCGCAGATGGAAGACAAGCAAACGGCTCTATATGCAGATATGTCTGAATTGCGCAGCGATTTGAATAATCAGATCAGCACTCTTCAAGCACAGGTGAATGATTATTCCAGTCAATTGACTTCAGCGAAAAATCAGATCAGTGGCCTATCTTCTACTGTCTCGCTTTTAACGTGTTCCGAAGCCAATGGGTATACTTTTGACTATTCTTCCAGTGCAGATATGTTGACCTCTCTAAAAACTCTGGTCACAGGAGAAGATCAAGCCGTGACCAATTCCACATATGAAAGAGTTTTTAGTAACTCAAAAGTTACTCGTTATAAAATTTGGACAAAGGACCATTTACAGGAATTCATTGTTTTTTTCACAGATGATATTTATGATCATTCCATAATCTTTTGGGTGGATCGTGCTTGTCTCATTCATTGAGGGCTTTACCAATCGTACTCTGGAATCAATCAGTAAAAATTAAAGAGAGCGGATATGACGATAAAACGCATCATTGGAATTGATTTTGGGAATACAGATACCGTTGTAGCTTATCGGGACCACGTTGACAATATCGCTTCCGAGAACATTCATTACCTTCACGGGATCGATTCACTGCAACGAACCATTCCAAGTCGGGTAATGATGAAGGGTCAACAAGTATGGTGTGGCGAGGATGCGACGGATGAGAATGCTCTTGGCAACTTGAAGACCATGCTTGGAGATCCTCAAAAGCAGAGTACGGCCAAAGTTGCCATCACTGAATTTTTTAAATACCTTTACCGTTTGTATGAAGAACAAACTCAGGATGATGGGAAAGTGCCTGATATTATCCAGACTGTTATCGCCATTCCTGAGGCATCTGAGTGCGAAGCTGGTCAATTCTTGATTCATGCCGCTGCTGAAGCTGGATTCCCTGAGGTGATGGCATTCGATGCGGCTATGCTCATTTTAGGGGGATATCTGATCAGAGATTTTGACCGTTTGCAGGAACAGGCAAACCAGCATGAAGACGGCTCATTATGGTTTCTCATGATTGACTCTGGGGGAGACAAAACTGATGTGGCGTTGCAGCATTACTTACCTCAGGGAGAAGGTAAACTGCAAAAGTTTATACTCAAACCACAAGAGGTAAAGAATCACTTTTTTGGCGGAAGCCAGATCGATTCTGCAATAGTGGCATTGGTGACTGACCAGATTAAATCGGCGACGGGGAATCCAGTGAATATCACGGCATTTCAAAAGGAATATGGGCAGGAGCTCGAGAACTGGAAACGTGAGGAATTTTGTCCGCGTTTGAGCGAACGCTGGTCTATTTCTAGCTGCCCAGTGCTCGAAAAATATGCCAAGAAAATGGATATTGACCGTTTGAAGTTTGGTGAACTGGATCGGCATTCTTTCCAGAGGGCTGTCTATTTTTTTGGACAAAATTTTGTCAACTTGATTAATGAGTGTTTAATCCATGCAGTCGAAAGTGTGCCAGAGTTTTCTTCTGCTGACAAAATTGATTTTGCGATTCTAACTGGGGGAAACAGCAACTGGTATTTACTAAAGGATATGCTGACCTCTTTTTTGCCGGATTTTGGGGTTATTCATCTCAACCAATTCAAGACAGATTATGCACGTGTCTTGAGACAAGATAATCCCAAAATGGCTATAGCTGATGGAGCAACACTATTGACATTTTTCCCGACTGTAATGCTGAAAGAAATTGTGACGGTTGATGCTTCGGTGAAAAGATTGATACGGATTTCAGGCAATGCTGAGGCGGATGAGAAAAATTTGAAAGAATACATTGTCGAAAATCCACTAGATGTTGAGGCACTCAACCAATTGGGTTGCTTGTTAACTTCAGCTAAACGTTACTCTGAGGCGGAGGGTTATTTTGTACAGGCACAACAAGTGGACCCGCAAATAATCGCTACCTATGTTAACCTTGGGAACCTTTTCTGTTATCAGAATCGTTGGGGAGATGCAGAGGCGACTTACAAGAATGGGTTAACCAATAACAAAAAAAATGGTGAGTTATCTTTCCATTTGGCGGAAGTATTGCTTGCCATGAACCAGAATGAGAAAGCCGTGAAAGCATTCCAGCAAGCGGAAAATGCTGGCTATGATGCAAAATCTCTGTATCTGGATTGGGCTCGAGCTTGGCAAAATTTGAAGAAAGTAGATGAAGCAATTTCCGTATTACAGCAAGGGATCGAAAATGCTCCTGACACTGTAGAGAATTACCTTGAGTTGGCAAAAGTCTTTCTCGCTGAAAAGCAATATGCAAGTGCTGAAGGTATATTAAATCAGGCGCTTGGAAGAAATCCAGAAGATGAACATACATTAACTTTGCTTGGAGAGGTATATGAAATAAATGGCAAGGTAAAAGGTGCCATTCAGGTATATGAAAAAGCGCTGCTTATTATGCCAGAAAGCTCCCTTGTGCTAGCGGCTTTAGGTAGACTTTATCTGACGGAAGGAAATTTTAGGCAATCGGAGAAATTGACTTGTGCCGCTTTGAAAATCCAGCCGAGCGCAGATTTAGATTACCAGCTGTGCACACTGTATAAAGTATCTGGACGAAAAGAACAGGCGGCTATCCAATTACAGGAGGCAATGCGAAAATATCCGCAGGAAGCGCGGTTTGTGGTATTCCACGCTGAATTGTTGGAAGATGAGGAAAAATTTGATGAGGCTGTGAAAGATTATCGTCATGCACTTCAGATTGATGATTGTAATCTCACAGCTTTGAGTCGATTGGGTAATCTGCTTGACGATCTTGGGCAAAGTGCCGAGGCTATCGAGTGTTTCCGCAAGTTGATTGAGATCGACTCCACCAATGCAACAGCTTATAAGAATCTGGGTTATCTGTTGGAGTGCCAGAAAGATTTTGCTGCAGCGGAAGATGCTTACTGGAAAGCAATCCAGTATGATCCAGAAGATCTTTCAAGCTATCATTACCTAGGGGAAATGCTTAATTCACAGGGTCGACATGATGAAGCAGAAGCTGTTCTCAAGGTAGTTCGGCGCAAAGAAGATCTTAAAATTGAGTTATCAAAATAGGGATTATGGGTTTGCCATCACAAGAGCAAAAGTTCAAACTCTTTTTCATTGGCAATCTCACATTTAAAAAAGTAATTGTCTGTAAATATCTCGATATTTTCTCGACAATTAACTCTGGAATTTAGCTTTTCAGCGTGCATATAATGATTGCAAGCAAAGTGGGGGAGTGTTGGGTTCGTTGATGAAGAGCCTTGGGAGAAGGGAGAGACGATGCCCGTACTACTGGTTAGCTATCAACTTAAGAATTCGGATCATGATTATGGTACATTCCAGGATATGTTGCTGAGTTACCCGGGGAAGCGGGTGAACAAGAGCACGATCTTGCTTGAGACACAGGATAGCCCGCAGGAGTTTTTCGACGGAATCTGGCCGTTCATCGATGCGCAGGATTCTGTTTTTGTTTTCCGGCTAGGAAAAGATTGCTGTATCCAGGGGGATGAGTCGGTGCAGCAATGGGTGAATGACCACCTGAACTGAAAAGCGCCTCCGAAAGGGGAGGCGCTGATTGAAGCCAAGCAGAAGGACTATTTGAACCAGAGTCCTGATACGGCGCTGGTGCCATCATTGGGGATGACCACACCCATTGTCAGTACTTTATTGGCGAAGGTGAGTTTGTAGTTCACCCGATAATAAGTGCTGACAATCTCAACGTTGATCGGCTCACTGCCCTGCAGTTCTCCATAGGCACTGAATTGCTTGATCATGGTTTCGAAGCTGTCTTTCGTGCTGGCTTTGGCCATCTGGTCGTCGAAATCCTTGGAATAGAGCGTGAAATCATCCTGCTGAATACCATCCAGGATGTCTTGAGCCATGGGATCGGCGGTGGAGATGGCTTTATCCTTTTCGTCACCCTGTGCATAGACTGGGGTAGCCTGTGTGGAGCAGGCTGAAAGGGCCAATGCGGCCATGCTGATCAATAAAACGAACAAAATCATTGATTTTTTCATCGAAATATCCTCGTCTCTGAGTAGAAATCCTCGGTCATGATTATAATCCCACTTTTGGGCGGGAAAAGACTTCCAGAAAAGAAGAAAGTTATAAAAAATCAATAATAACTTTAATAATATTGAATATATATTGACAAATACTTCAAATATAGCTATTATAAGTGCAAGAAAATTAATTGACCCTCAAGCTCGGGCAACACTGAGCGCAAAGAAAGGCAAATCATGAAACAAACAATCGTTCCGATGAAAAGCGACGCCAAACTGGTCGTACGCACCAGCGCGGATTTATTTATCGAAGGCAGTGATCAGGCGCAACTGGTAGCAACGGTAGATGACAGCTATTCCTTTCGCATGAAAGATGAGAATGGCACGATCTACCTGTATGCCGATTCCGACACCAAGCTGGTAGTGCCGACAACGGCCAGTCTGGTGCTCGAACGTGTCAGTGGAGATGCCAGCCTGCTGAACTTCAAAGGCAAGGCAGAAGTGCAGAAGATCGGCGGAGATTTCCACTTTCAAGGGCTGAGTGGGATTACCATCGAGACCGTAGGCGGGGATTGCATTTTCAAAGAGATGACCGGTCCGGTTGAGATCAAGCGGGTGGGAGGCGACCTGGATGGCTTTCAGGTGACGGATATCCGTGCTTATGGGGTAGGCGGTGATATTGAGTTGTCTGCGGTTAAGGGGAAAGCCCAGGTGACCGCCGGGGGTGATGCACATTTGCAGTTGACTGCTGACCCCATTGTGGAAACGAAAGTCACGGCAGGCGGAGATATTTATGTGGGCGTGACCGAAACCGCCAATGCCAATTTGGTGATGAATAGTCACGGTGAAGAAATCACGGTACATGCCTGTGGACAACAATTGGACATCGAGGCAGAAGATTACACCTTACCGTTGGGGCAGGGAGGAGCAGAGATCGTCCTCAATGCCGGCGGGGAGGTTCGGGTTCGGGAAGGGAAGGAAGCGATGGGAGAGTTTTCATTTGTAATCGAAGATATCAATTCAAGCTGGCACGATTTTGGCCGCGAGATCGAGGAGAAGATTCGCCGCAGCATGAAAGGTGTCAACCATCAACTGCGCCACGCCAGTTGGGAGGCCAGCACTGCCATGCGCAAGGCGGCCGAGCAGATGGATCAGTTCTCACGCAATTATCAGAGCGGCCGCGACAACCGGGTGGTTGGTTTTGGTTTCGATGCCAATGAATCTGCTGCGCCAGCAAAAGAGAAGTCAGGTGCTTCGGATGAAGAGCGCATGATGATCTTGAAGATGCTGCAGGAGAAGAAGATCACCGTGGAAGAAGCTGAAAAACTGTTACAGGCACTGGAAGGGTAAGAAGGCGATGACACTCGATGAAAGCAAGCTCGATATTCTGCGCCGCGTTGAAGAAGGTAAATTGACGATTGAAGAAGGCGCTCATTTGCTCGAGATTCTGGAACGCGGAGCTGAAGCACGGCAGGCATCCGCAGTGATCGCGGCGCCAGAGGCATACGTGCCGGCTGGAGCGGTGAACGCGGTCTTTACTCCGCGAAAGTCGACCGAAAAACTTGAAGTCCCGGCTGGCTGGCGGGCTCTGTGGGGAATTGTGCTGTGGCTGGGAGTTGCTTTTTTGTCGCTTTCTGGCTACTGGCTGTATTCCAGCTATGCCCGCTCTGGGATGGGAGTAGGCTTCTGGTTTGCCCTGTTCTTTTTGCTGTTATCCATGGCTATTATTTTCTTGGGGTGGCAAATCACGGCCAGCCGCTGGGCATTGATCCGTTTGCGCGGACATGACGAGGAGAAAGAAAAGGAGTTCGATCTCTGGGCTCCGCTGCCGTTCAACATCGCCCGCTGGTTCTTCCGCACTTTTGGTGCCAGCCTGTCGGATTCGGTCAAGTTCCAGAATATGGAAGAGATCTTTGACGAGATGGAAAAATCAATGGACCCCGGTGAGCCTTTTGTGATCGATCTCGAAGGAGAAAAAGGCAGCCAGGCCAATATCAACATCGAATTCTAGAATGCGATGTTGTGGTAAAACCGGCGCTGAGTAAATCAACTCAACGCCGGTTTTTTGATCACAGTATTTAGCGAGAAAGTGTATGGATCACAACGTGCTCCCGCAATTGACGGGAATCAGTGAATCACGCCGAGTTTTTGCCCTACCTTGCGGAAGGCAGCCAAGCCCTGGTCGAGGTCATCCCGGCTGTGAGCGGCGGAGAGCATGACGCGAATGCGGGCTTTCCCGCGCGGAACGGTCGGGAAGCCCAGCGGCATGGCAAACACGCCTTCGGTGAACAGTTCACGGCTGAATTGCTGGGCCAGCGGAGCTTCTCCAAGCATGATGGGGGTAATGGGGGTGGTGCTGACGCCAGTATCGAAGCCAAAATCTTTCATGGCGGCTTTGAAATAACGGGCGTTTTCCCAGAGGCGGTCAACCAGTTCGGTCGAAGCTTCGAGCAGATCAAGAGCAGCGATGGTAGCGGCCACGTCTGGTGGGGTAACCGCCGAGGAGAACAGGAAAGGTCGTCCGCGCTGCCGCAGCCATTCGATGATGCGGGCATTGCCGGCCACCACTCCACCGACCCCGCCAAAGGCTTTCGAGAGAGTACCGATTTCCACATCCACTTTCCCATGCAGATTGAAGTGATCGACGATCCCTCGCCCACCACGACCGAGTACTCCTTCGCCGTGAGCGTCATCGACCATCAGCATCACGTCATACTTGTTGGTAATCTCGTAGATCTGATCGAGGGGAGCGACATCACCATCCATGCTGAAGACGCCGTCGGTGATGGCCAGAGCCCGGCGATAGGTGCCGGCATTTTCGTGGATCACTTTTTCGAGATCAGCCGGGTTGGCATGAGCAAAGCGGACGATGCGCGCGCCGGAAAGACGGCTGCCGTCAATGATGCTGGCATGATTCAACTCGTCTGAGAAGATCACGTCCTCTTTGCTGACCAGGGCCGGGATGGTAGCCAGATTGGCGCAGAACCCGGATTGGAAGGTAATGGCAGCCTCTACCCCTTTGAAGGCGGCCAGACGGCGTTCCAGTTCCAGATGCAGGGCCATTGTACCGGCAATGGAACGAACAGCACCGGGCCCGGCTCCGTAGCGATCCAGTGCTTCTTTGGCCGCCTGGATGATGGCCGGATGATCGGCCAGTCCCAGATAGTTATTCGAGCAGAAGTTCAATACCTTCTTGCCATCGACTATTAGCCAGGCACCTTGCGGTGATTCGAGCGTGCGGATGTTGTTGTAAAGCCCCGCTTCTTTCAGTCCATCCAGCTCTTGTTGTACCCACTCCAACCTTTTGATCATATTCACCTCTTCGAGAAGGAATCGATTCCCCGGTACGAGCGTGGGGCAGTGTCATTATACATCTTTGCTGATTTTTACCTGTGCCAGCAGCCCTAATTCCGCCAAAGATTGCTGCAAGGCATTGGCGCTGCCAGGTTTGAGGATGACGGTCTTATTGTTAAGTACTTCTCCAAAATAACGGGAGATGTGCGGGTTCTTTTGCAGCATGGGCAGTAACTCAGGCTTATCCAGACGCAGCAGGGTTACCGGCTCGAAAAGGATCTCGGAGCCGTACTTTTCCCAGCGGTCGAGGGCTTCGCTGATGGATTGCGGGATTGATTTCACATGGGCTAACTGCAGGATTTGCAGTAATTGAGTTGGCCGCAGCCCCTGTTCACTGGCCTGGGCCAATGATTCAGCAGTGAGGCGATATTTGCCAGGTTTCTTTTCGTCGGTGACCGGGGAACAAAAGCGGGCAATTTGATAGCGCAGCGGGCGGGGAACGTCGCGGTTGAGGAGCAAGGTACCATTGTTGAGCAGAGTGACCGAGCCATTTTCGGAGCGCACGTGCTGCGGAGCCTCATTTTTCAGCAGAGCTGCGCCGAGCGGCGAGAGGCGGAAGGAAAGCGGACTGGCTGGCCGCTCTGCGCGGGCGAGGTCAAGCACACCCAGCCAGTGCAGCGGGCCTACCAGCAGGTAGCGCAGCAGTGCCCCGTCGATTTTATCCCAGTTGGTGAAGCCGCGCAGATATTCATGGCTTTTCTGTTCCAGAATGAACCAGGAATCGTAATCGCCCGCGGGGCGCTGAAAATCAGGCCGGTGGGTTTTGATCTGGCTGAGCAGCGAAGGGATCGACCACCACGAGGTGGAGCTGACAGTGCTCACGATCTGCAGCAGCAATTCACGCGGGCTGCGCGGGTCATTTTGCCAGTTGCCCTCACAGCTCAAGCCGGGGAGCATGCGCAGATCATTGATCTTCTGACTGCTGCGCCAGGCAGCAAAAAGAGCCAGCAGTGCTTCACCGCGGGGTAGCGAGAGAAACTCTTTCACTTGTTCCGGGTTGGGCAGGTGAGTCGGGGTAATGATCCCTTTTTCGGCCAGCAGATTCAGCAAAAAGGCCTGATAAGCCCGCCGGGGCACATTTTCTTCTTCGGTTAGCACCTGACGGTTCATGCGCAGCGAGGCCAGCAATTCGGTGATGTCATCGAGCACGGCATCGTCGGCTGGCACAGGAATCTTCTTTTCGGCTTCACTGGCCGGGCGCGGCAGCAGAGATTCACTGATTGCCTGGGCAGGTGCAGGTGAAAAAGCAAGAAATTCATCCGGGATGAAAGCGTATTCCTGCGGGGTGCCGGTGAGATTCAAGAAAGCTCTGCCGATCAGCCCGCGGTACCAGAGGAATTCACTGGCGTTTGCCGGGTGCAGATCCGGTTCTTCACGGGAACGCTTGGCTAACCCAAAGGGCCGCAAATCCCCAAATTCACGGGAAAAGGCAGACCAGGTATCCTTACCCTGGTGGGTCAAAAGATAATTCCAGGCTTTGGCAGGTTCGGCAGGCAGTGCATCGATGATCTCGGCAAACAATTCTGGGTCCAACATACCGGCGGCCATTTCTGACAGGGCTTCAGTAAAACTCTGCGCGGATAGCTCAAGATTCCAGGCGCGGGC
Organism: Anaerolineaceae bacterium; assembly: GCA_012797695.1. Taxonomy (GTDB): domain Bacteria; phylum Chloroflexota; class Anaerolineae; order Anaerolineales; family Anaerolineaceae; genus UBA6107. Next base: position 10,823 of record JAAZOQ010000253.1, read on the forward strand.
AATGCGCTGGAGAAAATCAAGATCGGTTGGACGCAAACGTTGTTGTAAATCGGGCATCATTGCCTCTCTCTTGATTATACTGGCAGGTGGGGGACTCGCCGAAGTGGGCAGGTGGATTAATTGACGTTCCTCTGGCTTGAAGTATAATTTTTATTACCTTTGATGTTTCGGGAAAGAGTAAATGGCCTTAAAAGGCAATTTAAAAGATTTCTCCATTACGCAATTGCTGAACCTGATCAATCTTGCCATGAAATCAGGCGCTTTATACATTGAAGGGACCACAGATATTGGCCATCTCTATTTTCGTGATGGCAAAATGACTTATGCGATCATTGGCCAGCAAGAAAGGTCTTTGCTGCAATTAATGGTTGAAAGCAAGAAAATCTCGCAGGCGCAATATTCTTTACT
>JAAZOQ010000254.1 GCA_012797695.1 Anaerolineaceae bacterium
CACTTGCGGCCGCCCAATTTATCCGAGAGCCAGCCCGAAAACAGTTTCAGCACACTGGCGGTGGTTTCGGCAATACCTTCGATCAAACCAATCACGGCGGTCTGTACGCCGAGCACGTTTGCCAGAAATAGCGGCAGAATATTGATGACCATCTCGCTCGAAACGTCCATAAAGAAACTGGTGAAGCCTACAGCCCAGACGTTGCGTGGCAGGTCACGAATATGTGCTTTTTGAGGTGTTTGATTAGTCTCGTCTTCCATATTTCTCCGTAAATATTATTCTTTGAATTTAGGGTGAGTATTGGGATCATTCTCGTTTGTGAAAACAGCATCTGCAAACTGCTGCAAAGATTGCCGACATTTTTCCAGAAATTCCAGAGCGACTTGTGCGTTGGCACTGCCGGCAAAATCACGCGCCTTGACTTTTTGGTACCAGACTTCCAATTTTTCCAGGTCTTGCTCATTTTCTTCATATTCAGCAAAGCTGAAATTTTGTCGAGCGGTTTCCTTCTCGATCTCAGCCAGAAAATCTTCGCACTGTTCCTTGAGTTCGAAGTATTCCTGGGCGCGATCCTGCACAAAGCGGTTTTCAATGTCCGCCTCGGTATCTTCGTCGAAGGCGTTGGTGAGAAAAACCTTGCAGTTCCCGGCCTGGCTCAAAACGTAGCTTTTCATCTCTTCGATGAATTGGCCGGCAGTCTCTGAGTAGGGCAGGATCCATAGACCGTTATCCAGGCCAACGGAGCCAAAGGAATGCATGCGCCGCCACACCATTACGCGTGGGCTGGAGGGGGTAGCCGGCAGCACCGGGCAAAAGAGAATCCACTTATATTCCATTTCTTCACCTTTTGTAATAACTGTTACATTATACCTGTCTTTTCCAAGAATTGCAATAAGTGTTACATATTTTGATTAACTGTCGCCAATGATCTCTTTACGGTTTGTTAAACTCCTGCTTGTGGTTTATTAAGGTCGCAGTGCTAGCATGATTTTGATGAAAGAAAAGGAGCAATGAATGGGATTTGCAGATTTACATATTCACAGTGCTTACAGCTATGATGGCACTGCTTCCATTTCCGCGATTATGAAGACGATTGTTGACCGAACCAGCATTCGTGTGATTGCGATCACAGATCATGATACGGTGAGTGGAGTAAGCGAAGCACTTGATCTGGCAGGCAAGTTTGGTTTACAGGTGATCCCTGGCATCGAAATTACCTGCGCGGAGGGACACGTGCTGGGCCTTTTCGTTAACCAGGTGGTACCGGCAGGTCTGTCATTGGTCGAGACGGTCAAAAGGGTGGGTGATCTTGGGGGAATTTGTATCGCTGCCCACCCGATGGCCCGGGGCATCAACAGTCTTGACTTTGCCACGATCCGGTATGCTTTGCGCGACCCGGAAGTGAGCCGCACGCTGGTAGGGGTAGAGGCGCTCAATGGCGGGTTGGTCTATACACGACGTAATCCGATGGTGGTTCAGGAGTGTCGTAAGTTACCTCTGGCGCAAACGGGGAACAGCGACGCGCACACCTTGCAGATGCTGGGGCGGGGTTCCACTTATTTTCATGGGGAAGGCGTAGCCGAGTTAAGGGCAGCGCTGGTTTCCCATTTGACGCTGCCCTATGAACGGGCGGGGTTATCCGGGGCGGCAGTGGTCACGAATTATGTGCCGCGTATTTTGCTGCGCAAGTTGGGCTGGGTCGATTGGACGGCTGGCCCTGAAATGGCTATTACCCGGGCTCACTTGCATGAGGTGCTCAATCCGTCCATGAGCCCTTCTCTTTCTGCAGTTTAGCTGAATTGCAGTATCAGGCTGGGAAAGAATAATCCAGCAGATCAGAATAGGGCGGACGGAATTCTTCGAGTTGCCGGGGAATGCGAAAAATAAATGCACTTTCCGGCGTTTTCATGGTTCCGTTTTTTACCGCAACAGCGAGTCCG
>JAAZOQ010000031.1 GCA_012797695.1 Anaerolineaceae bacterium
GATCTCGGTGGTCAGGTGGATGTTGGGGTGGGTGGCATTGAACTCATCGACCACTTCCTGCTCAGCCGCCAGTTGATCGGGGTCGGTGCCGGTGCCCAGGCCGATGAACCAGCGTACTTCAACCTGACCGGGTTTGAGGGTCGCGGTGGGGGTGGGGGCTGCTGCATTGGCGGCGGTTGTCCCTTCCGCGGGGGCGGTTCCGGCAGCAGCGGTGGCTGCCGGTGCGGCGCAGGCTGAAAGGACCAGGGTCAGCGCCATAACGATAACCAACAGGGTGATGCTCTTCGATCTCATTGTCTCTCCTTCTGATTAATTGAGTTTGTTAAGAAATCGGAATGAATAGGGGGAGGGCCCCCTGCCAGAGAGGACGAATTTTATTCGCTGCAGCCGCAGGAATGGCGCAGCACCAGTTCGGTGGGCAGCAGCGTGATGGGAGCTACCGGTTCCTTGTGGATGAGGTGCAGTAAATGCTCGGCGGCCAACATGCCGATCTGCATGGTGGGGGCGTGCACGGTGGTCAGGGTCGGCGCGAGGAAAGGCGCCAGGCGCTGGTCATCGAAACCGACCACGCTGACTTGTTCGGGGACTTTCAGGTCAGCTTCACGCAGCGCCTGCAAGACGCCGATTGCCGAATCGTCATCCGCAGCAAAGACCGCGTCGAACTGGACCCCGCGCTGGATCAAAGCTTTCAGGCTGGCCAGGGCGACGTAGCGATCATACTCACCGTCGGCCACCAGCTGCTCGTCGAAGGCAATATCGTGGTTCGCCAGTGCTTCGCGGTAGCCCAGCTCGCGCCAGTGCGAATCTTCGTTGCCCTGCGGGCCGCGCAGAAAGACGATGCGGCGCCGTCCGTGTACCTCGATCAGGTGATCGACTTCCGCGCGCGCGCCGGCCTTGTTCTCGATGGTCACCATCGGGATTTCGATCCCCGCGGGGGCGGACTGCTGGATGAGTACCATCGGGTGGTGAATCTGGGCCAGACTGCGCAGGCAGTCTTCTTCCAGGCTGTCGAGAAAGACCATCAGCCCATCGGTATTGCCCGGGCCCAGACGGTTGAGATTTTGTGTGCCGGGTGGGTCACCAGTGAAGATCAGCAGGTTGTAGCCGTTTTTCTGGGTGACACTGACCATGCCGTCGAGCAGCGGAGTGAAGAAATCGCCGCCGATGTTCTGCATGACCACTCCCAGATTGTTGGTACGGTTTGTAGCCAGGTTGCGAGCGGTCAGGTGCGGCGAGAAGTTCAGCTCGTCCATGGCGGCCTGCACGTTCTGGCGGGTGGTCTCAGCCAGCGGCGCGTTGTGGTTGATATAGCGGCTGACGGTGGCTACCGAGACTCCGGCCAGCCGGGCCACGTCGCGAATTGTAGGGGAATTTTTTTCTTTAGTCATGGCAGAGATCCAATGTAACCGGTTACTGTAACCGGTTACATTGTACTGATTCTTGCCATCCCTGTCAATAGGCAATTTCTGCCGACTTTCTGCAGGTAAAATTCGCCTTTTTGGTTGATTTGTCGGGCAATTTCTTGTTAAAAGGTTGATTTTTGCAAGAATTAGGTTAATATTAATTAAGATTTATTAAAATATCTTAGGAATTGTTGTATTCTCGAGCGAACGTTGCTAAAATGTTTTTTTAATATACCGCGGTTCATTCTGGTTGATTAACCTGCATCTGAGCCAAACCATAGCGTAACTTCATTAAAGTGAATTACCGTTGTAACCACAGAAGGTGTAAGCAACCTGTCTGTTTTACTTTTTTTATTATCTGTTTGCCTCACCAACAAACAGTTTTAATAACAACCCAATAAGGAGAAGAAAATGAAATCGAAGAAAATGCTTGTCGTACTGATTTCGGTCCTCGTGCTGGCCAGCCTCGTGCTCTCAGCATGCCAGTCAAAATCGACAGCCAATGACCCCAGCGTTATTGTCATTGGTACGACCGATAAAATCGCCAGCCTGGATGCCGCGGATGCCTATTCCACCCATGACTGGGAAGTCATCGAAAATGTCAGCAATGGTCTGGTTGCCTGGAAACCGGGTACCACTGATCTTGAACCGGCCCTGGCTACTGACTTGGGCACCGTTTCGGATGATGGTTTGGTGTACACCTTCACCCTCAAAGACGGCATCAAATTCGGGGACGGCACTGAATTGACCGCCACCCTGTATGCCCAGCAGTTGAACCGCTTGCTGACCATTGGTCCTTCCTGCCCGAACGATGTGGCGGATGCTCTGGCTGTTCCTTACATCAAGAGCATTGAAGCCCCAGATGCGAAGACCATCGTCTTCACCCTGACCACCCCGATCGCTTACTTCCGCAACATTCTGGCGACCTCTCCGTTTGTGGCGACCAGCCCCAAGACCTTCCCCACTGATCAGTGCGTCCTCTATCCGAAGGCCCCGATCTATGGCACCGGCCCCTGGTACGTTTCGCAGTTCAACGCCGACGAACAGATGGTTTTGGAACCGAACCCCTACTACACGGGTAACTACAAACCCCAGGTCAAGAAGATCATCTATCGCTTCTACTCCGATGCCAATACTCTGGCTTTAGCGGTTCAGAGCGGTGAGGTGGATATTGCCTGGCGTATGCTTTCCACCGATCAGATTTCTGAGCTCGAGAAAGTTTCTGGCCTCAAGATCGGTACCATCCCGGGTGGTTCCATCCGCTTCCTGACCCTCAACCTCACCATGGCCCCGACGGATGATCCCAATGTCCGCAAAGCCATTGCTTACTCCATCGACCGCAATGAGATTGCCGATACTGTTTTCGGCGGCAAAGTTTCTCCGTTGTACTCCATGGTTCCCCCTGGTTTCCTGGGTGCAGAAGATACCTTCGATACCATGTATGCTTCCCCCAACCTGGACGAAGCCCGCAAAGCCCTTGAGGCTTCCGGCTATTCTGCTGATAAACCCCTCGAACTGGACCTGTGGTATCCGCCTGAACATTATGGCGCTTCCACCGCCGCCTGGATGCAGATCATCCAGAAGCAGCTTGAAGCCACCGGTGAAATGAAAGTCACCCTGCAGGCTCAGGAATGGAGCACTTATATTTCTGCTCTGACTCAAGGGAAGTCCTACCCCGCGGCTGTTGAAGGCTGGTTCTTCGATTATCCTGATCCTTCCAACTACCTCGATCCCTTTACCTATAATGGTGGTATGGGTAACAACCTCACTGCTGCAGTCAAAGGCAGCACTACTGGTACACCAACGAATGATACTGTTGCTCAGTTGGTCGAAGTGTTACAGAAGGCAGATGTCGAACTGGATGACACCGCTCGCGTCGCTGAATACAAGCAGGCTCAGGAAATGGCCGCAGATTTGGCCGGGAACATTCCTCTGTTCTTCGAGGCTGAGCACGTGATCTACCGCGATTCCATCAGCGGTAATGCCAACTTCAACTCTCCGGAAACCCTGAACATTGGTGGGAATGTCTTCTTCAACTACTCCATGCTGACCAAGACTGTCTCCGGCAAGTAATTCAAAATAAGACTCGTCATTTCAAATAGGGCGGGAGCGATCCCGCCCTATTTGGAATACTCCCAGATAAATCATGCCTCCTATTACACTTCTCGCGATTATCATCGGAGTCCCGTCCATTCTTTTGTTGGCGTACGTCTTCATTCGAGGCACAACGGGGCTAAGACGTTATATTTTGACCCGCATCGTCCTGACGGTGCCGATGGTCTTTATTTTAGGCTCACTGGTTTTCTTCATCATGCGAGTCTTGCCGGGTGACCCGGTCTCTTCAGCTCTGGGTCCCAAAGGTACCCCAGAAATGATCCAGCAGATTCGCACTCAGTTGGGGCTGAACGACCCAATGATCGTGCAATATGGCCGTTTTCTGGGACAAATGGTGACGCTGAAATTTGGTAATTCCCTCGTGGGCGGTCATCGTCCGATCATTGACGAAATGAGCGAACGGTTCCCGGCCACGCTGGAATTAATTATTCCAGCATCGATTTTGGCACTGGTGGTGGGGATCTATGGGGGAACCCTGGCTGCCTCCAGGCGCAAGAAAGCCACGGACTATGCGTTTCGTATTTACGCGGTGGTGATCTACTCGGTGCCAATTTTCTGGTTGGGTTTGATCCTGCAGTTGTTCTTTGGCGTTAAGCTGGGGTGGCTGCCGATCTCGGGGCGTATCGATCCGATCATTGGTACAACGCTCCAGACTCACACCAACCTCTACTTCATCGATTCGCTCATCACGGGTAATTGGTCCGCGCTGGGATCTGTCGTGCTGCACCTGATCCTGCCCACCATCACACTGGGCCTGATCCAGTCGGGTCTGTTTGTGCGTATCACGCGTGCGAACGTGATCGAAACCCTGCAGGCGGATTACATTGCCGCGGCCCGTGCCCGCGGGATCCGCGAAAAGGTGCTGATCTATGGTCACGCGCTTAAGAATGCCATGATCCCGGTCATTACCTTGATCGGTTTACAGGTAGCCATTTTGCTGGCTGGGGCCGTGTTAACTGAAACGGTCTTTTCCTGGCCCGGCATGGGCAGCTATCTGGTAGAACGGATTTCTGCCCGTGATTACACGGCTGTGCAAAGTGTGATCACAGTGTTTGCCATGCTGGTGGCACTCATCAGTCTGGCGGTGGACGTGATCTACTCGCTGGTGGATCCTCGTGTGAGGTACTAATGGATACGAATATTGAAAAAATCCCGACTACCCCTCCCGATGAGATCACCTGGGAGGATGATCTGAAAAAAGTAGGTTGGCTGCGCCGCCTGCTGCGTGCCCGCAAGTGGTACGGGGCAGACTGGTGGTTTGTGGCCGTCTCGTCTCTGGCTGTGCTCTTCTTTATCCTGGTGGCTATCTTCCCGAGCTGGTTCGCGCCGTACACCCCGGATACCCTGGTGGGGCCGCGCTTTCTGGCCCCGAACGAAATTCCGGCAGTATCGGTGTTGATTGCTCCCTCAGACTCGACGATCTCTTCATTAAAGGACCTCGCCGTGGATGAAAACGCGGACCGTCCCAAGGTGGCTGTGGTTATGGGGGCATCGACCTCAGGTGATCTGAATGATACAGCCAAGCAGATTGATGCGGATCTGATCAGTGAGGGCAATGGCTTACGCCTGCGCCCGGTGATCGAGCGCTATGATTCTCTGGATTCGGCCCTGCAGGCCGTCGCTGATGGTACCGATGCGGTGGCTGTGATCGAGAGCACCGAGTTTGCTGGCGTTTCACAGAACTATACCAGCCTGCGCGAAGCCGGCTCTTTGACGGGTGAGGTGATTTCCACTTCGACTAAGGGCTTCGTTATGGGCACCAATGACATCGGCCAGGATATCTACAGCCGCCTGATCTATGGAACGCGCATTGCGTTGATCATCGGCTTCAGCTCTTCACTGCTCTCCCTGTTCCTGGGGGTACCCCTGGGGCTGCTGGCTGGTTTCATCGGCGGGGCACTCGATCGCCTTCTCAGCCTGGTCATGGATAGCCTGTATGCTTTCCCGGGCCTGATCCTGGCCATTGCCATCGCTGCCGTGCTCGGCCCCAGCATCCTGAACATCATCATTGCCATTTCTGTGCTGTACATCCCGACGTATTACCGTATCGTGCGCGGTCAAACGCTGACCGTGAAAGAAGAGGTGTACGTCGAGGCCGCCCGCAGCATTGGGGCGCGCCGTTCAGAAATCTTGTGGCGCTACATCTTCCCCAACGTCATCCCGTCGGTGGCGATCATCTTCTCGGTCAACGTTGCGGATGCCATCCTGACCGGTGCCGGGTTGTCCTTCCTGGGTCTGGGCCTGCCGCCCACGATCGCAGATTGGGGCATCGA
>JAAZOQ010000255.1 GCA_012797695.1 Anaerolineaceae bacterium
GGTAGCGCGGTCAGGGCATTTCTCTTTGAACCAGTATTGGTCGAAATGATTGCTGTCGTGCATGGCTCCACGGGTTTCCTGAACCACGCAGCCCAGCGCCATATTTTTGAAAGCGCCGCCAAAACCGGTTGCCGGATGCCCCTTGATGTGAGCAAAATTGACCAGGAAGGAAGAATCTTCGACCATACCGGCTACTTTCCAGGTTTTCAGATTCTTGAACGGGCGTTCATGCGCGTAGAAGTATTTTTCATCCGGACCAGCCGCAGGGTAGATGGGGCAGCCCAATACTTCTTCGGTATAGCCGCGTGAGGCGCAGTTTTGTACGTCCCAGCTGATATCGGTAACGAAGGGGTTGCCTCCGCCATCCTTGACAGCCTGCACCACTTTGCGCAGGAACACCGGGTGGATCACTGAGTAACCGATGTCGTTGCCCACGTGGACCTTGATGCACACCCTCTCGCCCTTGACGCGATCACGCAAATGCAGCTGATCCAGGATCAAGTCGAGCTTCGCCGGCAGCGTTTCGCCGGCATCCAGTTTTGATTGTTTCGGGGAGCCAAAATATACTTGGGAGACCATTCGCTTCACCTGTCTAGAAATAATATTGAACGATGGTTCTATTATATACAATTTGGAATGTTTCGCGAGTTTTTTGAAGGTTCAATCAAAAGAAATTTCGCTGCCCTTTCTCTGCTTTGTTGGCTCACAGATCAGACCACTATCCCGTATAATTGATCTGTATTCAGCCAGAACAGATTCAGGAGAAGAAGATGAACGAGACAATAGACTTTCTTAATAAAGCGACGACCGAAGAATTGCAGGCCAGGGGAGAGTTTACCATTGCGCAGGTCAAGAAGATCGCTGAATCCCGTCCCTTCCGCTCTGAAGAGGACTGTGCCAGGATCAAATGGCTGGATGCCTCGCGCCTGGAATCCCTGACCGCCGCCCTGCAAGCCTCCGAAATGACCGCTGACCCAACCGAGAAGCCAGCCCCAGAGACTGCGGCTTCCATGCACCAGCGCTGGCCCAGAATTCTCTGGCGCGCATTTCTTGCGCTGCTGGTTCTGGCAGCGCTCTTCTGTCTCTTTTACTTTGGCATTCCCTGGTTCAACGAGAGGGTACTCAACCCCTTGCAGAACAATACTTCGCGCGTCAGTGAAGTCGCCTCGCAGCAAGCCGCGGACGTCCAGGCGCTCAGTCAGCAAATTGCCACTTTGCAGGCCCAAGTCAGCGATCTCGAGACCCGCGCCGACAGCGTCGATCAAGCCATCGAAGCTCACAGCCAGACCCTGGCTGACCTCGCCCAGATGCAGGACTCTTTACAGGCCGGGAACAGCGAGTTGAGTTCCCAGTTTGCTGAACAGCTCAGCCTGACCCGGGCCATCGAACTGCTCTCCCGCTGCCGACTGTACCTTTCTCAGAGCAATTTCAGCCTGGCCCAGCAAGATGCTGCTTCCACCCGGGCATTGCTGTATAGCCTGCTGCCTACCATCTCACCCGAAAAGAAGCAGGGGCTGACCGTTGCCATCAGCCGCCTGGATCTGGCGCTGGGGAACCTCCCCACTTATCCGGTGGTAGCCGTGTATGACATCGACATCGCCTGGCAGCTTTTGGTGGATGGTCTGCCGGAGGCCCCCGAGCTGGTAGTCACCCCCATCATTCAGGAAACCTTGCCGGCCGATATCACCCCCACGCCCGACCAACCGACCGTCACCCCGACACCTTAGTCAGAATCGAAGCAGGGCTCCAGAGAAAACTCTGGAGCTTTTTTTGCCTGCCTATTGACCGAAACCGGCAAATCTTCTATACTCTTAAGTGGTTGGGTGGTACCAACCACTTCTGGATGGAAATAATGCTTGATCGCGATTCCTTCATTCCGCTCTACTATCAGTTAGCCCAGCAACTGCGGGCAGCCATCGAATCCGGCGAATTGCCGGCAGGGAGTTTGCTGCCCTCCGAGCGCGAGCTGATGCAGCAGCACAGGCTGAGCCGCAACACGGTGCGCCAGGCCCTGGACCTGCTCGCCAAAGACGGCCTGCTGATCCGCTCTCATGGCTCCGGCACCCGGGTGGCTTCTCTTTCCCACGCTTACCAGTACATCCTCAATACCTTCTTCGAGAACCGTGACCTGCTCCTGCAGGCCGGCTACCAGCCCACTGTGGACATCGTCTCGACGGAACAAACTCTGCCACCCGAAGTGGCCCGCCAGGCGCTGCAGTTAGCCAAAGGCATATCCGTTATCAACAAA
>JAAZOQ010000256.1 GCA_012797695.1 Anaerolineaceae bacterium
ACCCTCGACCACAAGATCATTCTGGCATTGCATAAGGATGCCCGCATGTCGGCTTCAGAAATTGCCCGTGCCGTTGATGCCAATGAGCGGACGATCCGCAAGCGCATCGACCGTCTGGTCAAGTTGGGAGCTGTCCGGCTGACGGCTATTGTTGACCCAGAGGCCTTTGGCTACGTGACCGCCGTGGATATTTTCCTCGAGGTCGATGCCGACAAGGAAGATGAGGTCATTCAGCGCTTTTTGACCATCCCCGAGGTGTCGTACATAGCTTTTGGGGAGGGCACGAAAGACCTTTCCATTGAGTGTCGCTTCCGCTCCAACGAGGGCATGCGTGAATTCCTCCGCAAGAAGTTGCCCACCATTGAAGGAGTGCAACTGAGGGGATACTCCCTGGTGCCGCGTATCATTCGCAACATTGACGAGTGGCTCCCCAGTGATGACGATTTCAGTGTTGAAGAGAAAGAAGATGACTTCTGACGATCCGGTGAAGAACCGGATCGTCTTTTTAAAAATTATGAATTCCGAAAGGAGCATCAAATGGAACTGAAACACTTTATCGATACACAAGATTTTTCGAAAGAGGAGCTGCTTGATCTGATCAAACTGATCCGCATGATCAAGCGCGCCGACAAGCAGGGAGCCACTCCCAAGCTGCTCGAAGGGGCCAACCTGGCCATGATCTTCGAGGAACCGTCCACCCGTACCCGCATCTCCTTCGAGGTTGGCATGGAAGAGTTGGGCGGCCACGCTCTCTATCTGAAGCCGGGTGAGATTCACCTGGGCGTGCGCGAATCGCTGGGAGATACTGCCCAGGTCATTTCACGCTACGTGGATGTGATCATGGCCCGCACCCTCAAGCACGAGACCATCACCGAGCTGGCTCGTTACGCGACTGTGCCGGTGATCAATGGTCTGACCGATTACAACCATCCGACTCAGGTGGTTTGCGACGTGCTGACCATGATGGAACATGCGCCGGCTGGCAAAAAACTGGAAGATTACAACGTCACCTTTGTGGGCGATGCCACCAACGTCCTCAGTTCGCTGATGTTCATTTGCACCAAACTGGGCATGCACTTTACCCACGCGGCCCCCAAGAAATATCAGGCTCCAGAAGCCTGGCTCAACATTGCCCGCGAGAATTGCAAAGTTAGCGGCGGCACGGTACGCGTGACCGAAGACCCGGTTGAGGCCGTCAAGGATGCCGATTTCATCTACACCGATTTGTGGTGGTGGGTGGGTCAGGAAGCCGAGATTCCTGAACGCCGCGCTGCCTTTATGCCCAAATATCAGGTCAACATGGACCTGATCAAGAAAGCTCCGGCTCACGTCAAGTTCATGCACTGTCTGCCGGCCTCCCGCGGTGTCGAAGCCACTGACGAGGTGATGGATTCAGCACATTCCATTATCTTCGATCAGGCCGAGAACCGTCTGCACACTGAGAAAGGTTTACTGGTCTGGCTCGTCTATCCGCGCTTGAAGAAAGCCAGCACCGAGCAAAAAATAGTGCATGCCGGACAGATCGAAGACTTTCTGACCAGTCATTTTTAGTAGCCCTGCCCTTTGGGCAGGAGATTCGCACGGAGGATTAAGATGTCAGTTTCAACCCCAGCAGTAAACGAAAAAAGCGGCGGTTTCAAGAAAGTGCTGCGCAGTCTGGATATGACGTTGTTTACCGTCTGCGCCATCCTGGTCATGGATACGCTTGCCCCATCAGCGGCCATCGGTACTTCTTCCATTTCCTGGTGGTTAATTACCCTGGTCCTGTTCTTCATTCCCTACGGTTTGATCACCGCGGAGTTGGGCACAACCTACCCGGAACAGGGCGGTCTGTACATCTGGATCAAAAGAGCGTTTGGCGAAAAATGGGCAGCCCGTACGACCTGGCTGTACTGGATCAATGTTGCCTTGTGGATGCCTTCTGTGTACATCCTTTTCGCGGGCATGTTCGCCCAGTTGTTCTTCCCTGAGATGAGCCTGTGGTGGCAGATTGCTATCGGCATCGTCATGACCTGGGTCACGGTCTGGATTGGTTCGATGACCCTTGAGACCAGCAAGTGGATTCCCAACATCGGCGCCATCATCAAAGCCTTGATCATGGTAGTCATTGGTGTGGGTGCCTTTATCTATGCCGGGCATCATGGTGTGGCTAACGATCTTTCTCTGCCCAACCTGCTGCCCTCCTGGGATGCTGGCCTGGCTTTCTTGCCGGTCATCGTCTACAACTTCATGGGCTTTGAGTTGATGTCGGGCGCTTCAGGCGAGATGAAGAATCCGGGTAAAGATATTCCACGGGCCATTATCATTGCCGGCGCTTTGATCGCGGTCTTCTACATTTTGGGCACCCTGGGCATCCTCATGGCCCTGCCGATGGATCAGATCGGTCTGGTTTCAGGCATCATCGATACCCTCAAGGTCCTGTTGGGTACCACTGGCATTGGCAACGTCATGGTGATCATTCTCGGTGTCGCGGCTCTCTACTCCTTCCTGGCCAATATGGTGACCTGGACAATGGGTGCCAACCGCACCGCTGCTGAAGCTGCCAAAGAAAACGAACTCCCGGCTATCTTCGGCCGCGAGCATCCCGTGCATCAGACCCCGGTAGGCGCTTTCATCATCACCGGTATTGTCTCGACGGTGGTCATGATCGTCTATGGCTTCATGGCGGGTTCTGCTGAAGACCTGTTCTGGACTCTCTTCGCTTTCAGCTCCATGATCTTCTTGCTGCCCTACCTGATGCTCTTCCCGGCTTTCTTGAAGCTGCGCAAGATCGACGCCAACGTGGAGCGCCCCTATCGCGTCCCCGGCGGCAAGGTCTTTGCCTGGATTCTGGCAATTGTCTGCGAGATCTTCATCCTGCAGGC
>JAAZOQ010000257.1 GCA_012797695.1 Anaerolineaceae bacterium
CTCAAGAATGAACGCATGAAACTGGCCGCCATCCTCACCAACATGACAGATGGCGCCATTCTGGTCAATTCTGAAGGCATCGTTACCCTGATCAACCCGGCTGCCCGCCACCTGTTTGGGTTCTACGAAGACATCGCTTCTTCACCGCGCACTCTGATCGAGATCGTGCGTGCCCACGAGATCGTCAACGTCTGGAATCTTTGCCAGCAGTCCAACCAGCAGCAGACAGTCTCGTTCGAGACCCCTATCAACCGTGATTATCTGCAGGTGATCGGTACCCGTTTGAAACCTTCCCTGCCTGAGTTCACTTTGCTGCTGTTTCAGAATTTGACCACCCAGCGGAAGCTCGAAACAGTACGCCGCGATTTTGTCAGCAATGTTTCCCATGAGCTGCGCACGCCGCTGGCTTCGCTCAAAGCACTGACCGAAACACTGCAGCAAGGCGCGCTTACCGATCCCCCGGCCGCTCAGCGCTTCTTATCCCAAATGGATGACGAGATCGACAACCTGACCCAGATGGTACAGGAATTATTGGAGCTTTCCCGCATCGAATCAGGCAAAGTGCCGCTGCAAAAGAAGGAGATCACGCCTTTCGCGGTGATCGACCCCGCCGTCAAACGCATGACCCTGCAGGCGCAGCGTTCCAGCCTGGAACTGCTCAACGCCAGTCCCGAAACTTTACCTGAGATCGCCGTCGATTCCAGCCGGTTGCAGCAAGTTCTGGTCAACCTGATCCACAACGCCATCAAATTTACTCCGCCCGGGGGACGCATCGAGGTGAGTGCCCACGCGGAAGAAAAATTCGTGATCTTTTCAGTCCAAGATTCCGGCATCGGCATTCCCCCCGACGATCTGGCCCGCATTTTCGAGCGCTTCTACAAAGCCGACCGCGCCCGCACCAGCGGCGGTACCGGGCTGGGACTTTCCATCTGCCGCCATCTGGTCGAAGCTCACGGCGGCAAGATCTGGGCAGAAAGTCGCCCCGGGGAAGGCAGCACTTTCTTCTTTTCGATCCCAATCGCGAAGAATAATGCCAACTAAGATAAACGATTCCCACAATATTTCCACTATAATGGGAACGCACCAAGACTTTTAGTTCTCAGGAAGCCTGCATGGATCAAACCATCAATTCAGCCAGTGAATACGCTATCGAAACCGATCATCTCGACATCTATTACGGATCTTTTCGGGCGGTGAAAGAAACTACGCTGCAGATCGAGCAAAAAAAGATCACTGCCATCATTGGCCCTTCGGGATGCGGCAAGAGCACCGTGCTGCGCTCTTTCAACCGCATGAACGACTTCATTCCAGGGGCACACGTCGAAGGGAAGATCCTCTTTCATGGCGAGAACATCTACGATCCCAGCGTCGACCCGGTGATGGTACGCAAACACATTGGCATGGTTTTCCAGAAGCCCAACCCTTTCCCCAAGTCGATCTACGACAACATTGCCTGGGGAGCCAAAGTAAATCACTACTCGGGCTCGATCAATGATCTGGTGGAATCCACCCTGTGCCAGGCGGCTCTTTGGGACGAGGTAAAAGATGAACTGCAGAAACCGGCTCTTTCCCTCTCGGGGGGGCAGCAGCAGCGGTTATGCATTGCCCGTGCCCTGGCAGTCACTCCTGAGATCATTTTGATGGATGAACCCTGTTCCGCATTGGACCCCATTGCCACGTTAAAGATCGAAGATTTAATGCGCGAACTTTCAAAACAATATACAATCATTATCGTAACGCACAATATGCAGCAAGCCGGCCGTGCTTCGGATTACACTGCTTTCTTTACCATGGATCACGACCGCGCCGGGAAGATGGTGGAATACGGCGATACCCGCCAGATCTTCACCAACCCCAGGCATAAAGAAACCGAAGATTATATCTCCGGTCGTTTCGGTTAATTCAGGAGTTATTAGATGTCTCGGGATAATCTTATTCTTCACATGCAGCAAATCAAAGATGAGCTGCTGATTATGGGAAGTCTGGTTGAGATCGCTACAGTAAAAGCTGTCGATGCGCTGCGCCGTCGGGATACCAACGCCGCGCGTACAATCTATCTGGATGATCAGGTCGTCAATCAAAAGCGCTATACCATCGAAAACGATGTTCTGATCCTGATCGCCACTCAGCAGCCCATGGCCCGCGATCTGCGCCGACTGGCGGCGATGCTCGAGATTGCCTCTGAGCTGGAACGCATGGGCGATTACGCCAAAGGAATTTGTAAGGTCATCCTCAATCTGGATGATGCCGATATTCCCATACCCATCAAGGAAATCGAAAAGATGGCCCAGATCGCGGTGGAACTGCTCCACCAGTCCCTGACCGCGTTCTTGGAAGAAGATGCTGATAAAGCGCGCGCCATCCCGCAGCAGGATGACCAGGTGGACCAATTGTTCAACACCGCCGAACGTTTCATCATCAAAACGATGGTGGAACAGCCCGAGATCATCGACCACGCCAATCTGCTCATGTGGGTCGCCCATAATATCGAGCGTATGGCCGATCGGGTAACCAACATCTGCGAGCGGACCATCTTCGTGGTCACCGGGGAACTAACCGAGCTGGAAGTGAAGCCAAAGAATTTATTCGATAATTAGCCCTGTCCTTTTCCACCCACCACCCACCGACCCAATGGA
>JAAZOQ010000032.1 GCA_012797695.1 Anaerolineaceae bacterium
CCAGGCCTGGGGCCTGGTACCGGTCACTTCGATCGTCTCGGTCAACACCGGGGTGTCTGTGACTGTGTCAGGAGCAAATTTTCCGACCGGACAGGTGTTTACCGTCCGCATGGGCCCTTATGGCACGTATGGTGTGGGCGGTACGGTGGTGGGTTCGTATGACACCAGCGCTGGTACCAGCTTTACCACGACTTATGCTATCCCGGGGGCTTTGGCCAGCGCAGATCGCATCGCCATCCGCTTTGAGAGTTCCTCTGGTTACTTTAGCTACAACTGGTTCAACAACACCGCAACCGGTGCCCCTACTGCGTTGCCTGTTGGCCCCACTCCGGTGCCGGGATATGTCGGCTATCCGACTTTTTCGATTACTTCAGTAGCCGCGGGTTCGACGGTGACCGTGCTGACCCAAAACATGCCGGCTGGTCAGGCATTTACCGTGCGCATGGGTGATTTTGGCACCCTGGGCATTGGCGGTACCGTTGTGGGCACGACCCCAACCACCGGTGGGTCGTACAGCCTGACCTTCAATATTCCTTCCTGGTTGGCGGCGAAACCCCAGATTGCCATTCGTATGGATGGGCCCAATGGTTACTATTATGCCTTCAACTGGTTCTATAATAATTCAACGGCTGTTGCCAGCACTCCGGTGCCCGGGCCAACCCCGGTCATTCCGACCAGTCCAGCGGTGCCGGGTTACGTCGGGATTCCTACCATCTCGATTGCCTCGGTGGTCCGCGATTCGACGGTGACGGTCTACGGCTATAACTTCCCAGCCGGGCAGACGTTCAACGTCCGCATGGGGCCATATGGCTCTTATGGCATGGGCGGAACGGTGGTCGCTACGCTGGATAGTGGTGCGGGAGGCAGTTTCAGCGCTACTTATTCTATCCCGGCTTCTCTGGCAGGCAGTCAGCAGATTGCTGTTCGCCTCGAAACGGCCAACGGTTTCTTCTATGCCTACAACTGGTTCTGGAATAACACCACCAACTAAGTTCGTCTCTTTTTGCACTTTGATCGACACTTTTGAATGCCCGACGCTCGCGCCGGGCATTTTTTAAAGATTGAAATGCAAAAAGAATTCGTCTATAATAAATTACTGCAGTGCAAAAAATCTCTCATAATAATATTACAGTGTAATTTTATCGATCCTGAGTTATTGGATTGTCTCTTTCTGTGACTGTCTCCGGGGGACCAGAAGTGATTGCCAGGTTTAGAGAGCAAGGAAAACCAAACAAATTAAACAACACCCTGCGCAATGTGAGCGTGCCGATTATTATCAGCCGCTTGATTTTGGTGCTCCTTTTTGCATTGATCCGGCGCTGGGATTTGTTGACGATCTCGGCGGTTGGGGCAGTCTTGTGGGCACTGGTCTGGTATTTTTCGGCTAACCCGGCTCACTCTTTCCCTTTGGTGTTGGGTACGCTTGAAGTCTGCGTGTCCAGCTTTATCTTCTTGATTTTGTTGGGGTGGAACTCTGGTGCTTATTTGCAGTTGCTGGCAATTTTCCCCTTTCTGTTGATCAGTGAAAAATATCCAAGCGGTACCCGCATTGCGGCAGTGGTTCTCCTTTCGATATTGCTGATTTTGGCTTACTTGTTTTCCAGCATCCCTCTAATAGGCGGACAGAGCACTGTGGATGGCCGGAATATCCTTTTCATCATTAATTTGAGCGTTGCCTGTGTTTTGCTGATCGTGGAAGCCTATTCTTTCGAGCGTGAAAAGATCTCTTCTCAGGCAGAGATGGTAGATGCCAACAAGCAACTGATGACACTGGCCAACACAGACCCACTGACCAATCTGGTCAACCGCCGCATGATGATGAAGCTGCTTGAAGAGCAGAAACAGCGTATGGAAAATGATGACAAGCCATTTTCGTTGGTGATGATCGATGTGGATAATTTCAAGCAGATCAATGATGAATACGGCCATGATGCCGGCGATTTTGTACTGGTGATCCTGGCGGAAAAGATCCGTCTGGCGGTACGAAAAGATGACTCGATTTGCCGTTGGGGGGGAGATGAATTTTTGCTGATGCTGGTAGACGCTTCTCTGCAAGAAAGCGAGGCCGTCGCCGAGAAAATTCGCGCCCGGGTGATCAATTCGCCGTTCATTTACCACGAAGTGGATATCCCGGTGACGATCACCCTGGGGATCAGCACCTGTGATAAGAACAGCGGCATCGGCGGTGCCATCCGTCGGGCTGATTTAGCTCTGTATCAAGGCAAGCAAAGCGGCAAAAATTGCAGTGTCTGGAAGATCTGAGTCAATCCGCAAAATTATTAAAAGCGGGGGAATACGAAATCACGGTAGGGAACTGCGTGCTGGGCTTAAGTCGCAAAAAATTGACCATGAAATTCTCGTCGGGTACGTCATACTCACAAAAATAATTATGTTTGGCGGCAGTGTCGAAGCCGAAGCGATGGAAATAACCGGGATCACCCAGCACGAACACCAGTGCGTAATGGAAGACGATGGCCTGATCCAGCCCGCGGCGTACCAGTTTGCTGCCGATGCCCTGCCCCTGATATTGGGGCAGCACAGCCAGCGGGGCCAATGCCAGCGCGTATGAGTCGATGTCGTTGTCGAAACTGACGGGCGAGAACAAGATCTGACCAACGATCTTGTCTTCTGCAAGCGCGACAAAAGAGATCCTGTCCGCTTCTTCTTCCTGCAGTCGTTCCATCAGACGGGCTTCATCGTCGTCGCCAAAAGTACGCATTAGCAGAGAGTGCACAGCCGGGGCATCGGCGTATTCCTGCTCACGGATTTTAACGTTCATTGATGCAGCTCCTGGACCATGTAGAGTTCACCTCGTTTGAAACCACGGCTTTCATAATAGCGACGCGTACCGATAGCGGCGATGACGGCTAATCGCGAAAAACCATGCGCGTAGGCGATCTCGGCGGCTTTTTGCAGCAGATGAGTTCCCAGCCCGATGTGCTGAGCGGCACCGCTTTGCTCTGACCCCACTGCCAGAGACTGTCCGTAAACGTGGACTTCACGGATAAGGGCAGCGTTTTCGAGATCAGCCATTCCCAGTTGCGGCGCATTGGAATCGGGCAGCGACAGGCGCAGGTAGCCGGCAATCTTGTCGTTGGGGGTAACGTACGAGAGGAAATGCTCCTCGGCGTAAGCCGGGTGATAGGTCAGGTCATTGAACGTCAGTTCATCGGGCCGCACCTGGCTGTTGCGTACTTCGCGGCAGCGGATGCAGTGGCAGGCCTGGCCGCGGCGTTCCAGTTCCAGCAGCACGTCCTGACGCAGACTGGTGCGCTTGTTCCCCTCGACCACGTGGGTGGAGGGAATGTCGCGGATGATGCGATTGACGCGGCAATACTCCGGAATGGTGGCTTTCAAATCTGCCAGCAGGGCGATCAGTTCTTCAGTGGTGTAAGGCGTGTATTCTCCGCGCTGCCAGTACTGGTAAAGCTCAGCGGTCTCGAGCAACTGGGTGGGGTAGATTTTGAGTTCGTCCGGGGCGTAGCCATCTTGCCACAGGCGGGCAAAGTCGGCGCGATCCGATTCGAGGGTGGCGCCCAGCAGATTGGGCATCCAGTGCAGCACGATCTTGAAACCGGCCGCCCGCAGCAGGGCGGTGGCCCGCAGGGTATCGGCGGCGGTATGTCCGCGCAGGTTCAGGGCCAGTACACGGTCATCCAGGCTTTGCGCGCCCATCTGGACTTTGGTCACGCCAAGCTGCCGCAGCCAGGTCAGTTCTTTGGCGCTGATCTCATCTGGACGGGTCTCGATCACCAGACCCACGTTGCGATGGCTGGCG
>JAAZOQ010000258.1 GCA_012797695.1 Anaerolineaceae bacterium
GGGCCGGGCACAGGGGATACCTTTACCCCAGAGCTGGCGGCCAGCTGGATGAGATAATGGCCGGGGTCAGAGAAGACCGGTGTGCCGCAATCCGAGAAGAGGGCCAGGGTCTGGCCGTTCAGCAGGCGCATGAGCAGATCAGCCGCCATTTCTGGCTCGTTATGCTCATTGAGCAGGATCAATTCTTTCCCTTGGATGCCCAATTTTTTGAGCAGGGTGGTGCCTGGTTTGTATTCTTCACAAACGACGGCATCGGCTTGCTTCAACACCTCGATGGCGCGCAAGGTAATATCGTCAGGGTGACCGATGGGAGTAGCCACAATATACAGGATGCCTTTTTCTGCCATGCTTACCTCTTTCTTCCCCCAATTTTACCCGATTCCCCGGCAAGGGGGAGACCGCTTTTTCGCGGTAAACTTAGGCATGCGTTGTTTCACTCAAAAGGAATGGTCCTGATGAAACTTTCTCGACTTTCGAAAATATCTCTGCTTCTGGCAAGTTTCTTTCTGCTCGATAAATTACTCGCCATTGTGCGCCAGATCCTGATTGCCCGCCAGTTTGGGCTTTCAGCTGAGCTGGATGCTTTTAACGTGGCCAATAACGTCCCGGATCTGCTTTTTGCGCTCATTTCGGGAGGTGCACTGGCGATGGCTTTCATCCCGGTGCTTTCTGAGGTGTTGACCAAAGAAGGGCGTGATTCAGCCTGGGTACTCTTCAGTCACATTGCCAATCTGGCTTTTGTGGTGACCGCCGGTCTGGCGCTGCTGGTTGCCCTGTTCGCCGGCCCAATGGTGCGGGCAGAGATCGGTATTGCCCCGGGTTTCAGCGCCGCACAGCAGGATCTGGTGATCCGGCTGATGCGCCTGAATTTGATTGCGACAATTATCTTCTCGATCAGCGGGCTGGTGATGGCCGGGCTGCAGGCCAACCAACACTTCTTTTTGCCGGCGCTGGCGCCGATCTTCTACAATTTGGGGCAGATCTTTGGCGTGCTCATTCTTTCCCCCGAAAAAGGGTATACATTGGGGTCAATCACCTTGCCGGCTTTCCATCTGGGAGTTTCGGGGCTGGTGTATGGAGTCATCATCGGCGCCGTGCTGCACCTGCTCATCCAGGTGCCCGGATTGGTCAAATTCCACTTTCATTGGACCCCGGGTTTGGCATTGCGTGAGGAGAACGTACACAAGGTGCTGCGTTTGATGGGCCCGCGCCTGTTGACCATGTTCTTTATCCAGTTGACTTTCTTGATCCGCGATAATCTGGCTTCTCGATTGGCTGCCGGGGCGGTGACCTCGCTGACCTATGGTTACATGTTGATCCAGGTGCCGGAAACCCTGATTGGTACCGCTATTGGAACGGCGCTATTGCCGACGCTGTCAGAAAATTTTGCCCGCAAGGAACAGGAACTCTTTACTGGCACCATCGAGCGGGCTGTACAGGTACTGACCGCGGTGACACTGCCAATCGCGGCGGTGATGGCGATTGGGATGCGGCCATTGCTGGCGCTGGCGTTTAATTTTGGCGATGCAGGAACGGTACTGCTGGCCGGGGTAACCGCGGCTTTTGCGGCCGGGCTGCTCGGACAATGTTTGAAAGAGGTTGGTGTGCGTGCCTTCATGGCCCGGCAGAATGCTTTGTTCCCTCTGCTGACAGCTGGGATCAACGTGGTGCTCTACATTGGGATTGGTGCGCTGTTGTATCGTCCGTTGGGGGCGGCTGGCATTGCGCTGACTGATTCCTTGGTCTTTACCCTGGAGGCACTTTTGCTCTTCTTGCTGCTTGGTCGACGCATGGAGCGTCCGCTGCAGCTGGGTAACCGTTTCTGGCGTCCGCTGGCTGCACTGGCCACAGCCGCCGGGGTGACCTGGCTTACACAAACCTGGCTCAGCGCACGAACTTCCCTTTGGGTGGCAGGTACGCTTCCCCTGCTGCTGGGGCTGGCCGCGGCCCTGCCCTGGATCTGGAAAGAGATGCGCACACTAGCCCAATTATAAAGAAGAGATAAAAAAAGAAGGGCTGCTCATTATTGAGCAGCCCATGCCGTTCTATTTTTTGAAGAGTTTGAGAATCAGCAGGAGTACCACAGACCCGCCGAAGGCTACCAGGAGCGATGTCAGATTGAAGCCGGTCACGGCAGCACCGAGCCCGAGTACGCCAGAGAGCCAGCCACCAAGCAAAGCGCCGATCACACCCACGATGATGTTTCCTAACAGGCCCATACCACGGCCTTTGACAACTTGTCCGGCCAGCCAGCCGGCGATCGCACCTACTAAAATCCACGAAATCAAATTCATATTGAAATCTCCCTATTTTTGTCTTGATTATAGCAAAGTTCATCCGGTTCTTGTAGGGATGATCTGGGAATGATCATGGCCTGGGTGAATCTTCCACGAGCTGTGAGAGTTTTACCAGACTGTAAGAACGTTCGAATTGAAGCGGCAAAGAAAGAAGATCTACCTCGTGTGCCGAAACTCCTTTTACATCAGCCAGGTAATGGAGCACCAATTCCTGGTTATTCCCGAGAAGATAGAGATTAGGATTTGATGCCAGCGAATCCATTAAATTGTTGATACCGTATTTCTCGAGCTGATGATTATATTCAGGAGAATTGATCATCCAACCAGTAGGAACGATGGCAAATGGCAAGGTTTGGTTCCGTAAGGGGGATACCCATTCCAGGGGGAAGCTGCCCGCTTCTACCACGACCAGTGAGTCACGATCCTGCGGTAATGCATTTGTGACTTCAGCGAGAATATAATCTCGACTTACTTGGTGGGTTAGGTTGATCTGGTCTGTGCGTACCAGCAGCAACGACTGGCAAAAGAGCAGGAAAGCGAAAAAGGCAAGTTCTTTCTTCTGATTTAAAGCGAATTGGCTAGTCGAAGAGAATTCATCTTTTATTTGGCCTTCATATAACAAGATCAAGCAAAGAATCAACAACGCTGGAACGAAAATGTAGTAGGGCAAGCGCAGAAAAATTGAGAGCCCCAGCAAGAGTAGAACAGCATAGAAAGATGTCCCGATCAGCCATTTTCGCTGACGGGTTGAAATGGAGCGCGGGGAGACAAAAATAACGCAGAAGACCCCTAGCAGAGCCAGTATCTCGAATGGATTCTGAGAAGCCAGAGTTTGATAGGATTGAAAAATGGTATCTGGTTCATTGAGCGAATAACGATATTCCTGGTTGATGGCTTGCAGATTTTGTAGAGTAAAAACGTCTCGATCGACAAACAACCAGTTCTTGAAGAGCTGGTAACCGCTCTCTCCCCAGCCGAGTTCTTGCCAGAATGCTTGATGTGATTCGTCATCCTTTAGTTTGGGGGTGCCGTGGATAGCGCCTCTTTCTTGATTGTATTGCAGGTAGGTATTCCACTCGGGAGAACTCAGATAGGCTTGCTGGTTGACCCACACCGCAGCGAGGGATAGCCCGCCTGCACAAAGAAGTGCAAGTAATAATGGAAGCGACTTTTTCTTGAGCGGAATGGCGATGAAGAGAGGGAGAAAAAGGAGCAGCGAGAGTCCCAACGCTTGAAATCGGATCATTCCGCTCAGGGTCAAGAACAGAACTCCTCCTCCCAGTTGCCCCCAATGAGCTTTAGCACTGGGTTCGACTGCGGAGTTGAGCAGAAGGATCAGACCCGCAAAGGCGCACATCATGGCAGTGCTGGTGAAGTTCACGGTGAAAAACAAGCGGGGAACGAAGATGAAAAAAATTGTTAAAGGAACCCAGGGAATGCCCTGCTTGTTGAAGTGATTCAGAATGGCCCCAAGTAGAATCAAGCTGCTGAGAAACAACGCTAGCAGCAGGTAAGTGGTGTACCAGTTTATTCCGGGCCAAAGGTGGAACATGCCAGTCAGGGTTTGACCGATCAGTACATTGGAATAAATCAGGTGCGGATCTGGAATGCCGTCGATCTGTCCAGAAGCGGTAAGCATCATGAAATAATCGTCATTGGCCCCATAGGACATATTGCCAAACAGAAGTAATAAAAGAATAGTAAGACAAAAAACAGAATACCACGTCGAGTGATTTTTTAGGGTAACCCTAATCTTAATATTTACAAGATGTGAGGATAGATTAATTGAAAACCAGCTGCCCAATAGAAACAGGAAAATCCAAAAACTGATAATAAAAAAATGATTATTATTCTTGATATCTAGAAGTTTTATTGATTGGGATAGAGGTTGCAAAGCAAAGTTAAAGAACTCAAGCCAAATTAATTGCACTACAACAAAGAAGGGAATTTGTTTTAGCCAATTACTCCAATGTTTGTCGTTTTCATTATGATGATTATTAAACCAAAAATGAAAAAATATGAGAGTAGAAAGAAAAAGGTAACCGATAAAGAACAAAAAGCCTTGGATTTTACTTGAGATCATAGCAAGGTAGCTAGATTGATCCCAAAAGCTGCTGAGAGCAAAGAAAAAAGCGAAGAAGCTTAAAATCATTAGCAGTAAAGAAA
>JAAZOQ010000033.1 GCA_012797695.1 Anaerolineaceae bacterium
GTTAATATTGCTCCAGCAGTAATGGGGGCACCACCACCGTTTACCTGCAACCCCAGGAAGGTTACATCCGTCGGCAGGCTGACATTCATCGCTGAAAGCGCTGGTGCGGCGATCCACTTCACCAGTAATTGCGGGGCAATGCCGAAAAGGAGACTGGCTGCCGCTAAAACGCCCATCCCGGCTAA
This sequence comes from Anaerolineaceae bacterium, assembly GCA_012797695.1. Taxonomy (GTDB): domain Bacteria; phylum Chloroflexota; class Anaerolineae; order Anaerolineales; family Anaerolineaceae; genus UBA6107. The sequence goes on from JAAZOQ010000033.1 coordinate 186, forward strand.
CATTAAAGGAGAAGCATCCTCGATTTTTTGCTTCTTCAGTTCGACTGGCATCTCGCCAAAAAACACCGAGACCGTCGCCTTCATAATGTAAAAAGCGGTAAAAGAGGAGACAAGCCAGGCGATAATGATGACCACCCAGGCCCCTGATTTTAGTGCGGCATCATACAGTAACCATTTGGCGACAAAGCCATTGGTCAACGGAACACCAATAATCGAAGCAGCCGCGATTAACCAGATAATTGTTGTGCCCGGCATTTTTTTGGCAAGAGCCCCTAGATTGCGCATATCTCGAGTGCCGGTGGCATGCTGAACGGCCCCAGCACAGAGGAACAGAGTACCTTTAAATAAGCCGTGACTGAACACATAGAAAGCGCCGGCGAGCAAGCCAAAGGGGGTACCCAGACCGAACGCGGTCATGATGTATCCAAGTTGGCTGATCGTTGAATAAGCCAATAGTCTTTTCAGGTCGGTCTGGATCAAAGCGTAAAGTGCGCCCATCACCATGGTGACACAACCTACCGCTATTAAGATCACATTCCAGGAGGGATGCCAGGCAGTGATCGAAAACATTCTGGCAACCAGATAAACACCTGCTTTAACATAACAAGCAGAATGCAACAGTGCTGACACCGGAGTAGGCGCATTCATTGCTTCAGGAATCCAGGTGTTCAGCGGGAACATGACTGACTTTGCCATTGCAGCGATCAGCACGAGGATAAAGATACCAGTATTGAATTGTGCCGCCAAAGCAGGATCTGTCCAGACAAACGTGCCGGAGCCTTTGTATAACAATAAAATGGCAATCAGCAGTGCATAGCCTGGAATGTGGGTCATGATCAGAACTTTACGTGCTCCTTTGACGGCGACGTTTTCTGTATACCAGAAGCCCACCAGGAAGTAAGAACACAAACCAATAATTTCCCAGCACAGGTAAACCATCAATAAATTTTGGGCAGAAACCAGGCCAATCAACCCCATAATGAAAGTAAGCATCAGTGAATAAAATCGGGTTGTATTGTGTTCGTGCGACATGTAGTCGATACAATAAAATAAGATCGCACTTCCAATGCCCGTCGCCATCAAGCCAAACAATAAACTTAATCCATCAAAGTAGAGGCTAAACGGACTTTCCGCTTGCCAGGGCAGTAAAGAGACTTTTACAGTCTGTCCATTAATAATTGCAGGCGCCATACTGACAATCGAGAGAAAAGAGGCAAGTCCGAAAGTAAAAGCCACCCATCCTTTTACTTTCGTTTTAAGTATTTTGCCAAAGATCAATTGAATAATGATCCCCCCAAATAACGTGATTAGCGAAAGACTAGCTATCGTGTTCACTGCGCGCTCCCCAAATACTCAGAATTCTCTGAGTATTTATCATTTTGATTATCCACCAGCGATCGGCGGAAAGATTGAAATAATATCGTCTTCACCGATTTTCGTATGCAATCCATCCAAACTACGGTAGTCAATCCCGTTGACCAGAAAGATACTTAAACTGCCGTATCCTCCTTCTTCGCAAGAAACCCATTTCGCGAAGGCCTTACCGTATCGTTTACAAAGCGAGTCAATTAACTCTCCCAAGGTGGTGGGCGGGTTATTCAACTGTTCTTCATTTTTTCTGGTAATTTCTCGTAGGGTTGCAAAATAATTGATTTTCATGAAGGGTATTCAAATCCGTTCACAAGATTCCCTCCCCATTACCTGGGGAGGGAATCGGGTACATGAGCACTAGGCTAAAGAAAGATCCTTCAATTTCTCAGGGGTCGGGATACCTTTTGCGTCCCAGCCGCGGACCTTATAGTATTCTGGCAGCATTTTGTCTTGATGGCTGACCTCGCCCTTCGAAGGACCGGTCTTGATTGGTTCTTTGTAAAGACGTTCAGGCAGTACATCGTCTTTCGTCGTGATGCCAGATTTCAGGTCAAACAAGCGTTCCAGATTCCAGATGCGATCACCGGCCTTCATGAAGTCATCCACAGAGTAACTCACTCCGGTTACAGCTGACATCAAAGCAGCGAGCTCTTCAGCGCCGATACCGAATGTGGTGAACAGGCAGGCACCTGAAGAATCAAGTGCAGCCGTCAGGTTCTGGAAGGTAACGACCAGTTCTGGTTTCCCTTCGGTGGCATGTTGATCGACTTTGAAGGGGACGCCCAAAACTTCCGGTGAGATGGTATACCCGCGGACATGGCAGCCACCCCGGTTATTCGTGGAGAACTGGAGACCGATACCCTGAATACCTCGTGGATCATAAGCGGGCATTTCTTGCTTCTTCACCGACATGGAGTATTCCGGATGCCCATACTTCGCAGCCAGACGGTAAGATCCTTCAGCCAATTGGTCGCCAAAACCTTCACGGTTCCCGGTCATTTCGACCAGTTTGACCATTGTTTCGGCATCACCAAAGCTCACGGCCATGCCGCCAGTATCTTTGGTGGTAATGAATCCGTTATCGAACAGGTCCATCGCGCAGGCAATGGTCGCAGCCATAGTGATGGTATCCAGGCCCAAATCGTTGCAAATGTAGTTGGCTTTGATAATGGCATCCATGTTGTCGATATCGCAGTCCGAGCCAAAACCCCAGGCCGATTCATATTCAGGGCCTTCACCCTCTCCGGCATATTTGGGATTGGTCACCTTGGTGGCACGTCCGCATGAAATAATGCAGGAGAAGCAACCACGAGGGCGAGAAACATATTTGGCAGTCAGTGTTTCCCCGCCAAATTTGTCGGCATTCGGGTAATAACCGTCATGGAAGTTACGGGTCGGCAAAGAGCCAACGCTGTTCAGGATGTTTACCAGAACGTCGGTACCGTAAGTGCGCAGACCTGTACCGCCCACCGGATGTTCGCTGATCTTCTTGCGGGCAACCATAGTGGCTTTTTCGAATGCATCGGGGTCGGCGACCTGGATGGGTTTCGTTCCGACAACCGCGATTGCCTTCAAATTTTTCGATCCCATTACCGCACCAACACCAGAGCGGCCAGCAGCACGCCCCATTTCATTCATGATGGCGGCAAAGAGAACTTTCTTCTCGCCAGCTGGGCCGATGCAGGCTACCTTGGCGTCTTCGTCAGTGACAGCACGGATTGCATCGGTCGTCTCCGGGACATCTTTTCCCCAGAGAGAGGATGCGTCATGGATCTCGACCTTGTCGTCATTGATCCACACGTAAACTGGATTCTTGGCTGCGCCTTCGAAGATAATCAAATCGTAGCCGGCATATTTCATTTCTGCGCCGAAAGTACCGCCGGAACTTGAGGCAGCAATACATCCTGTCAATGGGGCTTTGCAAACCACATCGAAGCGGCCAACTGAGGGCGCAAAAGTGCCGGTCAAGGGACCTGGAGCAAAGATCAATTTGTTTTCGGGGCTTAAAGCATCAATTTTTGGATCAATTTCATCAGTGAGGAGTTTGCTTGCCAGACCGCGGGCGCCAATGAACAGCTTGGCATCATGCATATTGGTGGGTTCTTTTTTAACCTCGCCCGTGGTCAGATTAACGCGAAGAGTAACACCAGTCCATCCGAACATTATGCCACCTCCTTAAACGCGTCCTTGAACTTTTCGGCGAAAGCTTTCTTGCGTGAGCGTGTGGCAATGTTCTCTTCGACATACTCAATGGCATTCACCGGGCAGGCAGCTACGCAGCTGGGGTTATCATTACAGGTATCACACTTCAGGATGCTATCAGTGACGGAATCGTAGACTGCGTTTCCGAACGGGCAGGCCTGAACGCACATGCGGCAGCGAATACATTTTGTCGCATCGTATGCGATCAGCGAGGAACCAGTTACACGGTGCATGGCACCAGTTGGGCAAACACTCGCGCAGGGTGCATCGCTGCATTGCTGACACATCATTGGCACCGAAACGCATTCCCGTTCCCAGGAATAGACGTGTATGCGTGCAGCAGCGGGTCGGAACTGATGTTCCTTCTCAAAACTGCAGGCAATGACACAATTCTTACACCCCGTACATTTATCGGGATGTATCATAATGAACTTGGACATCCATCTTCCTCCTGAATTTTATTTTGAGCTTAAAAACATTATAGGAAGATGGGTCAAAAATTACGCCCCAACATGGTATAGGCAATGATTGAACTTAAGGATAGGTTTTTGTAACAATTACTATACTTAAGTATGGTTTTTGTGAGTCTATGCGCAGATAATTTTTCCCCAACAGAATGAAACTTTTCCAGCAGCCGACCTATCCGATTTTGTACATCAGCGAACTGCAGATTTTGCCTTCACAAGAAGAATCTCAATCAACCAGATGATTTTTCATCGCAATTGAAATGGCCTCAGTGCGGTTTTTGACATTCAGCTTGTCGAGAATGTTGGAAACATGAAACTTGGTCGTTGATAAACCAATCGTCAAGGCTTCGGAAATATCTGCATTGCTTTTCCCGGCAACCATTAACGCCAAGATTTCATTTTCTCTGGCCGTCAGTTTTTTAGAGGAATCAATGACCGCTTCGTGATCTACCAGAGATTGCGCGGCTTCAGGCGAGAAGATTGTGTTGCCTGCCGCGACAGATCGGATCGCATTCGCCAGCTCATTGACAGATGCGTTCTTGAACAGGTAACCCGAAACCCCGGCATCGATGGCATTATGGATCAACGCAGAATCTGTAAAACTGGTCAGCGCAATTATTTTTATTTCTGGATGCTTGGAGTGAATCTCATGAGTTGCACGAATTCCATCCATCGTGGGCATGATCAGGTCCATTAAAATCACGTCCGGGGATAATTCTTTGGCTAATTTAATGGCTTCATTCCCGTTTGTTGCCTCGCCAATTAGTTTAAGATCATCAAATGTCATGATGAACAGACGCAAGCCGCTTCGAACGACTGCATGGTCATCAGCAATTAGCACTCGAATTATTTTGGACATATTACCAATTCCTCTTAAAATATCACCTGGTAATCTGAGCTAACACTAAAAAAATTTTGAACTGGTTTATGCGATCATTAGATGCAATTTTAGTCTTGAATCTTGTTGCTTGACAGTTCATTTTATCATCCAGACAAGAGTAAAGCATTTGGGGATACAGTTTTATGCGTTCTGGATATGATAAAATCAAAGCGTCAATAAAAGAATACCATACTTTGCCGCTTTTTTCAGAGAAGTTACTCCGCACGTTAGTATAAATAGA
>JAAZOQ010000259.1 GCA_012797695.1 Anaerolineaceae bacterium
AACCGGTTGAGGTAATACAACTCTGCCCCGGCTACATGATTGAGAATGCCGCTGATGCTCCAGCGTTCGCCAGGGCGCTGCTCGGCCAGTTGCTCTGGGCTGAGGCCGGCGGTTAGTTCGTAGAGGTCACGGTGTGCCCACTGCAGCACGGGCAGAGCGCGGGCGATCTCTTCGGCAGTAAGAATGCGCCAGTCATAGTGAAACCAGGCGTTGACTTCCCTGTCGCCGGTTTTATCCGGCTCGAACTGGTCATTGATCGAATAACATTTGACCACTTCGACCAGGCGAATGTCGAAATCAGCCAGATCTTCTTGCCAGGGTTGCCCGGTGTTGCCTTCGAGCCAGCTCTTGTAAGCGAGTAGCGCTTGAGGTACCCGTACCAATGCTTCCGTTTCATTCGAGCCATAAGCGAAACAACCCGGAAAATCATAAACCCAGGCCAGGGAACGACCTTCAAATTCATTTTCGATCCCGATCAGGATCTTTTTTTCGTTTTTCATGGCCTTATTATAGCATTTTGATAATATTCCCCTCTTGACATTGGCAGATGGAACCAGTCTTATAATTTAAACGTCTATACCGGGAACTTACATCATTTTGAGGCGAAACATGCAAACTTCACAAGAGATTGAGAATGTGAAGGGGGAAAAGAAATTTCATTTTGAATGGGTGCTGCCAGTTTTCATTCACCCGAAGAAAACAATCGAGAAGATCATCGAACAGGAAAAGCCGGTCTGGCTGACTCCGCTCGTGGTATTAAGTGGTTTGATCTTGCTGGCGGGACTGATTGCCGGGCCAATCCGGCGCGAGGCAATTGTGACCGGCGCCAGTATGCCGGCGGATTTTCAGTATTACAGCACGGATCAGCAAAGCCAGTTTCTGAGCGCACAATCGACCCAGAGTTCCAGCCTGTTCACGGTGATCTTTCCGATCATCGGCGGCTTGCTTGGCTTGTGGATCACCTGGTTCCTGCTGAGCGCCATCCTGCACATGAGCCTGACCTTGGCAGGCAGCCGTACCAAAAGCCTGCGTTTCTATAACCTGGTGGGCTGGGCCATGCTGCCCATCGCGGTGCGCCAGATCATTCAGATCCTGGCGATGCTGATCGGGCACAGCGTGGTCAATCACCCCGGCTTTTCGGGCTTCGTTACCGGCACTGGGGGAGCAGCGTATCTGGCCGGTATTCTCGGACAGATAGACCTGTTCTTTGTGTGGGAACTGGCCCTGCTTTATCTGGGGGTACACGCTTTGAGCGGACTTTCTCCACGCAAAGCCAGCGGCGCACTGGCGGTTTCGGTGCTGATTGTGGTTTTGCTGGCTGCCGTGCCCAAGCTGATCAGCGGTATGCTGTCTGGGCTGTCTCTGGGTGGATTCTTCTAAAATGACCACGGAACCTTATATCAAGATGCGCAAACTGCTCAAGATCTTCGAACTGGGGGATTCGAAGGTGACGGCAGTCAACAGCATTGATCTGGATATCCCGGCTGGGTCATTTACGGTCATCATGGGGCCATCCGGTTCTGGCAAGAGCACGCTGCTGTACATGCTGGGTGGGCTGGATTGGCCGACCGGCGGCAGCTTGATGGTGGGCGGCGAAGAGATTGCCCGCATGGATGAAAATGATCTGGCGGATTATCGCCAGCGCAAAGTGGGGTTCGTGTTTCAATCCTTCAACCTGATCTCCAGCATGACGGCTGAAGAAAACGTGGCTTTTCCACTGCGTTTTGCCGGCATTTCTTCTGGTGAGCGCAAGCAGCGCGCAGAAACCATGCTGGAAGGGGTCGGACTGGGCGAGCGTATGGATCACCGCCCCACGGAACTCTCGGGCGGTCAGCAACAGCGGGTAGCGGTAGCTCGGGCCCTCATCAACGATCCACCGCTGATCCTGGCGGATGAGCCGACCGGCAACCTTGACAGTAACAGCGGTTTTGCGATCATGGAATTATTATTCTCCCTGCATCAAGCGGGGAAGACTCTGGTTGTGGTCACCCATGACCAGCGGATGACCCAGTACGCTACCCACATGGTATATATTCTGGATGGTAATCTGGTTGATGAATCAGATTTTCTCGCTGCGACGCAGATCCAGCGCAAGACTGCGTAGGCAGGAAAGGCACACAATGAAAAATACAAAGTGGATGTTCATTCTGCTCATTGGCATGTTATTTCTCAGTCCTTTGTTCTTCCCGCACCTGGTCGAGGCCCAGACAGAGCCCCCGTCGGACACTTCGTCTCCGACCCCAGTCCCTTATACGGTAAGTCCCAGTACAATGACTGCATCGGGGATCCCAGGAGCGGTTGTCTCTTATCAAATATCCTTGACCAACAACACGGATGCAGACGCAGTCTTTACGGTGGCTTCGGTGACTTCCGTCAGCGGCTGGACGCCGGGGCCGAGTGCGGAACAGGCAAGTATCTCTGTTCCTGCAAAGGGTACGGCCAATGTGAACATCAACGTTCCTATCCCGACTTCAGCCACCGCCGGGCAAAACGATGTGGAAATGGTGAACTTAACTTTGCCAGATAGTTCCACTCAAACTGTTAAGCTGACCACTTCCGTTTCGGCTCCCGCAGTTCCCGGGCGGCCGTTGATGAGCATGAGCTCGTATTATCTCAATTCGGGCAAGGTTTCCGCTGGGGGCACTTTCGAACTGGCGGTAGTGCTGCAAAATACCGGCACCGGGCGGGCCTATAATGTGGTCATCACTTTCGATGGTGGTACCAGCTTCTTCCCGCAGGGGACAGGCGGAGTGCGCAATACTTCAGGCATCGATGCCAGCGGTACGTTTACTGCCACACAGAGTTTTCTGGGGGCGGGTGAACTGGCCTGGACGAGCGTGGGTACGATCAAAGCTACCGTGACCTATTCAGATGCAGCCGGAACGGCTTATTCGGATGTCTTTACCATTTCGCTGAACGTTTCTGCAGCTTCAGGCAGTGGCTATTCTGCTACCGCCACCCCGGCCGCCAGCAATCAGGCGCAGCTGGTGGTGACCAGCTACAAGACAGACGTTGATCTGCTGCAGCCGGGTACCACCTTTGATCTGTCGCTGGACGTCAAGAACATGGGTGCTTCGGATGCCCGCAGCGTGACCATGGTGCTGGGCGGCGGAGCCACTTCGACTAGTGGCAGCAGTACCCCGGTGGCAGGTGGAGTTTCTGGTTCCAGCGGGGAATTGACCAACTTTGCTCCACTGGATAGCTCGAACCTGGTGTATATGGGTGATCTCAAGCAAGGGGCCTCAACAACCCTGAGCCAGAAACTGATTGTCAATACCTCAACTCAACCGGGCGTTTATACGCTCAAGATTTCTTTTGTGTATACCAACAGCAAGGGGAATCAGGTGGTGGATGATCAGGTAATCACTCTGCTGGTTTATTCCCTGCCACAGGTGCAGATCGATTTCTACCGTGACCCGGGCATGCTGCAGGCGCAGATGATGGGAACGCTGCCGCTGCAGGTGACCAATCTGGGCAAGAAATCTACCGTGCTGGGGAACATGAAAGTGACCGCCGATGGGGCGGATATCACCATCAATGACAGCCCGTTGGTGGGGTCACTGGACCCGGGTGGCTATTTCTCTCTGGATGCCAACATCACTCCCTACCAGGAAGGTCCGCTGGTGGTGAAAGTGGAAATTGCCTACACGGATGATTTCAATCAGGCACGGACAATCGAGCAAACCTTCAATCTTGACGTACAGCCGGCGATGGAGATCACTCCGGAGCCAACGGATGCTAGCGGCAAGCCGATCGATGTGAACGTGGAACAGCCGGAGACCTTCTGGCAAAAAGTGGGCCGCTTCTTCAAGGGCCTGTTTGGCCTGGATTCCGGCGCGACGCAATCGACCGGGACAGAAGCGGCTCCTACAGAAGCTCCGATCCAGAGCTTCCCGGTGGGCGGCGGTAAAGGGTAAGCGGCGGATCAAAGTGAGCCAGAATGAAATTCTTTGATCTCGTCAACCTGATTCTGTACAACCTCAGCCGGCGTAAAGGCCGGGTGGCCCTGACTGCTGTAGGCGTTGTCATTGGTACGGCCGCGGTGGTGGTGCTGGTGTCTCTGGCGGTAGGGCTGCAGAAGAATGCTACCAATCAACTGTGGGGCATCAACGACCTGACCAGCATCGAGGTGTATCAGGGTTATTCCAGCAGTAGCAGTGGTGGAGTTTCTGTCAGAATGATGGGTGGAGGCGGCGGAGGCGATGATGGCATCAATTATCTTACCCCCAAGGCGATCCAATCCATTGCCGCCATCCCCAACGTCAAACAGGTCATCACTGAGGATTACCTGCAAACCGGCGCGGATATCGTTTACGGTAAGCTGCACGCTTACGGCAATATCATGGGGGTGGATACCCCCGATCTGGCCAACATGGGGTTGGAAGCTGACCAGGGGGTGACCACCCTCGATAAAGGCACGGCGATCATTGGAGGTTGGGTGCCCAATTACTTCTATGATCCCAAGGCCCGCCCGAATGACCCACCGGTGACCCCGCCTGACCTGCTGGGCCAATCGCTGAAATTCGTGCTGACCAAATATGACAGCGAGGGCAATCCGACTACCAAAACCTTGAACATCAAGATCGTCGGGGTGCTCAAAGAGACCCGCGGACAATCGGATGGTTCGATCTACATGCGTTTGGACGATATTACTGCTCTTAACGAATGGGCGCGCGGCACGCGCATCAACCGCAACAAAGAGGGCTACTCGATGCTGCTGGTCAAAGCCAGCGATACCCAGTCGGTGCTGGATATAGCTGATACCATCAACAACATGGGCTTTCAGGCCAGCACTCCGCAATCGACCGTGCAGAGCATCAACAGTTTCTTTATGGTGCTGCAGGTTATCTTTGGTGGGGTAGGTGCCATCGCTTTGCTGGTGGCGGCCATTGGCATTGCCAATACCATGACCATGGCCATTCTGGAACGTACCAAAGAGATCGGATTGATGAAGGCCATCGGGGCCAAAAACAAAGACATTATGAGCATTTTCCTGGGCGAAGCGGCCGGGATTGGTTTCGTCGGCGGTCTGGGCGGAGTCATTCTGGGCTGGGGATCCAGCGCGCTGCTGAATGTGGTGGCACTGTCGTATTTCGCCAGCCAGGCATCCTCAGGCAGCGGTTCGATGCCCACCATGGCTACTTCCACGCCGTTCTGGTTGCCCTTCTTTGCCCTGGCTTTTGCCACGATCATCGGTTTCTTCTCGGGGCTTTACCCGGCCATGCGGGCGGCTTCGCTGGTGCCGGTGGCAGCTTTGAAGTACGAATAGCTTTTTCCATCCTCCCTTTTGGGGCGCATCCCTGAAAGGGAGGATGTGTTCTGCGGGGGAAATTTCATTTCAGCGTATAATATTTCTGTAAATCTACCCTTTCTCATTGGAGGCAGCATGACTGGTCCTCGTATCGTGCACGCACCGCGCGGCACGCAACTCACCTGTAAGAACTGGCAAATTGAAGCTGTTTATCGGATGATCCAGAATAACCTCGACCCGGAAGTGGCCGAACGTCCGCAGGATCTGGTGGTTTACGGCGGGCGGGGACAGGCCGCTCGCAGTTGGGAGGCTTTTGATGCCATCCTGGATTCGTTGAAGAACCTGGAACCAGATGAAACCTTACTGGTCCAGTCGGGGAAACCGGTGGCCATCTTCAAGAGCCACGTGGATGCCCCGCGCGTGCTCATCGCCAACTCGAATCTGGTGCCGCATTGGGCCACACAGGAACATTTCGACGCATTGGCTGCCAAGGGGCTCATCATGTATGGGCAAATGACGGCTGGTTCCTGGATCTATATCGGTACTCAGGGTATTTTGCAGGGTACCTACGAGACGCTGGGCTCCCTGGCGCGACAGAAGGGTTGGCCTTCCCTCAGGGGAAAGTTCGTCCTCACCGCCGGTCTGGGCGGCATGGGCGGTGCTCAACCGCTGGCTATTACCATGAACGAAGGAGTGGGCCTGATCGTTGAGGTCGACCCGGAGCATGCGCAGCGCCGATTGGAAACCGGCTATGTTAATCTGGTGGTGGATACGCTCGAAGAGGCCATGACCCTGGTCGAAGAAGCCAAAGAAAAGGGCGAACCGAAATCCATCGGCCTGATCGGCAATGCCGCGGAGATCTATCCGCAGCTGGTGCAGCACGGCGTTGTCCCGGACGTGGTCACGGATCAGACCCCGGCGCACGACGTGCTCAGTTACGTCCCGGCAGGCCTGAGCGTGAAAGAGGCGGATGCCCTGCGCAAATCAGACCCCGAAGAGTACAAACGCCGTTCTCTTGATTCCATGGCCGAGCACATCCGTGCCATGCTCGAATTCCAGAAACGCGGTGCCGAAGTTTTCGATTATGGCAATAACCTGCGCCAGCGCGCTTACGATCATGGCGTGCGCGACGCTTTCAGCTTCCCTGGCTTCGTGCCGGCTTACATCCGCCCGTTGTTCTGTGAGGGCAAGGGACCTTTCCGCTGGGTGGCTCTTTCGGGCGACCCCGAGGATATCTATCGCACTGATGAAGCCGTGGCCGAGCTTTTCCCGGAGGATGAACACTTGCAGCGCTGGCTGAAGATGGCCCGCGAGCAGGTGCACTTCCAGGGCCTGCCCAGCCGCATTTGCTGGCTGGGATACGGCGAACGGGCCAAGGCCGGCCTGAAATTCAACGAACTGGTCGCCAAGGGCATCGTTAAGGCCCCGATCGTCATCGGCCGTGACCACCTGGATGCCGGCTCGGTGGCTTCACCGAACCGCGAAACCGAAGGCATGCGCGACGGCACCGATGCCGTCAGCGATTGGCCGATCCTCAATGCTATGATCAACGTGGCAGGTGGGGCCACCTGGGTTTCCTTCCACCACGGCGGCGGTGTGGGCATTGGTTTCAGCCAGCATGCCGGCATGGTTATCGTTGCCGACGGTACCCCCGAAGCGGCTGTGCGCCTGCAGCGCGTGCTCACCACCGACCCGGGCATGGGTGTAGTCCGCCACGCGGACGCCGGGTACCCCGAGGCCATTGATGCCGCACGGCGCATGGGCATCAAGATTCCCATGCTCAAGAAAGAGTAGTCCTTGAAGAAGAAACGCACGATCGGCTTTTTGCTGGCAATTGCGCTTGGGCTGGCCGCGGCGCTGGTTTACGGCTGGGCCATTGCCCCGGCCGGGCCGAAGAACACGGCTCTGGCAAGCCTGCGCGCCGATTACAAAGCCGATTATGTGCTGATGGTGGCGGAAGCCTATCCCAATCAGAGCGATACACTGGCAGCCATCGAAATGCTGCGCCAGCTCAATCAAAATGATCCGCTTAAAGCGGTGGATCAGGCGCTGGTCATGGCCCAGCAGTTGAACTACACACAGGCCGATCTGAAGCAGATGGTTGATCTGGAACTGCGGGTGCGCCAGTACGCAGGAGAGCAATGAAAGAGAAAGCGCCCCCTCTGTATCTGATCACCGGTATCGTTATCGGCGTTTTGCTGGGTTTGCTGCTGGCGTACGGGCTTTTCCCGGTGCGTTATACGGGCACTGCGCCGGATACGCTGAGCGCCTCCGCGAAGGATACCTATCGTCAGCTGGTGGGAAAGGCCTATCTTTACGAAGCGGATAGCGGACGGGCGTTCAGCCGTCTGGCACTGCTGCAGGATGCTGATCTGCAAGCGGAACTGGTGAAGCAATCGCAGCAACTGGCCGCAGAGGGCACGGATACCCAGGCGGCGCGCGGGTTGGCACTGCTTTCGGCGGTTTTTACGCAACCGAATCTGGTAATTACCCCACTGGTGACCGCATTGCCCGCAGCCACACAAACACCAGCGCTCGTCGAGTCGGTCACCCCGACTCAGGGCCCCGTGGAAGCCACTGAAACGCCCGTACAGCCTTCGGCGACGCCATTTGCTACATTTACCCCTCGGCCTACCGCCACAGCCTTACCGACCCAGGGAGCGCCATATACGCTGGTCAGCGATCCCAAAGAAGATTGCAGTGTGGGGGCCCAGGAAGGGCTGTTGATCGTTTACGTACGGGATGCCAATGGGGATGGTGTGGCCGGGGTGAAGATCGAGATTTCCCAGCCTGGCGGCGGCTCTTCCGCGTTCTATACCGGGTTGTACCCGGAGATTGACAATGGTTATGCGGATTACACAATGGCTGCCGGGGAGACTTACAATTTGCGGGTGGGCATTGGCGGCAATTTGATCAGCGGGCTGCAAATGCCGGTCTGCTCTGATGGCGGCAGTTCTCACTCAGGCAGCCTGACTCTGGTCTTCAAGCAGCAATAAGATAATCAAGAATAAAAAGACCTCGAATGAATTTTCATTCGAGGTCTTTTGAGTGTCAGAGAGGGTGACTACTGGTTTCCCATTGGATTGCTGTTGGCCCAGTCCTCGCCCAGATAGAGGATGATATCCGCTGCAGCATTGGCGTCGTAGTGCTCGACGATGCGCGCAGTTGGGATCGACATCAAATTGGCCAGATATTTGGCTGTGTAAGGAGCTTTGCCATCTACCTCGATATTCGAGTACAGCACGGAACTGGTATTGCCAGTACCGACCACGTTCAAGCCTTTGCTGGTGAAGAACGCTGACGTCGTATCCGCCAGCCCGCTCGAAAGGGTGCCGTTCATGATCTGAATGCGGGCGTTTTCAGCCTTGGCCAGCTCTAGGGGGTCCGTTACTCCCATCACGATGGGGGCGGCGGCACTGCCTTTGGCAGCAAACATTTGGTTGACCAGCTTTTCGATGGCGGCCTGATCGGGGATCAGCACTTGCTGGGCAGTGTTATCGATGATCACCGTGGTTTGCTCGGCGATGTCGGTAGTGTCGATGTTGTAGGTGGTCATGTTTTCACGCGGGATCTGCATCATCAGGGTAGCCAGTTGAATGGCCTGCGTGAGCGACATGTCGGTTTTGATGCCGGCAGAAACGTCATTGTACAGCGCCGGAGCTTTGGTAATCAGGGTAGGCAGCATGTTGAAATCCATGATGCGGTCACGGACGGCCTCAACCATCTGCATCTGGCGGGAGCCGCGGCCGAAATCGCCCTGATCATCGCCGCAGTCTTCACGGCAGCGCGCGTAAGCCAGGGCATAGCTGCCCGGTACGGTGTAGGTTCCCGGGTCGATCACGAAGCGGTTGCCATCACCTTTCCAGTCGGCCAGCATGGGGCTGGTCAGGGTGATGGAAATGCCGCCAATTTCATCGATCAGTTTGGTAAAAGAGTCGAAATCGATCTGGGCGTAGTAATTAATAGGCACACCCAGGAACTGTTCCACGGTTTCCACGGCCAAACCCGGTCCACCGCCAGGCAGGTTCCAGGCTTCACCATAGGCATAAGCCATGTTGATCTTCTTTTCGCCTACTCCCTCGGGGATTGAGACCAGCAGATCGCGGCGGATGGAAAGGGCACCAATGGTCTGCGACAGCGGATCGATGGTGACCAGGATCATGGTATCAGACTTGGGCGGGCCATCGCGGTCAGCGGTGTTGACGCCGTTGCCGGTGTCGAGACCGAGCAGCAGAATGTTGACCCGGCTTTCTCCATCCCAGGCTTTGGTGGTGGTGCTGCCCCCGGTCTGCAAGGCCTGAGTGGGTTGGGCGGTCTGCTGTACTACTGTGTCACTTGAAGATTCCACCGGGGCGCCTGGCAGGGAGGTCAACGACCAGCCTTTGACCAGGTTAAAAACGAATTTCCCGCCGAAATAGGCGAGCAGAATACCAGCAACGACAAAGGCAACCAAAAGGCCTTTGGTAACGT
>JAAZOQ010000034.1 GCA_012797695.1 Anaerolineaceae bacterium
CCGAACTCGTCAGATCCCACCGCTCCGACATATGACGCCGAATCTCCGCCCCGGATAGCATATACTGCCACGTTAACCGGATTCCCGCCACAGTACAGCGCGTTTGTATTCACATACCAATCGATACAGTTATCCCCGACGCAAGCAAATTTCATCTGGCTGGTTCCTCTAGTTTGAGAATGGGGCACGGGTTTCCAATCCGGGATTGGAATACCCGTGCCGGCGATTCATACTGCTCTAAAGAGAGTGATCGAACACAAAACTCGTTTTATTGAGCCGCTTTTACTTCAGCCGCTTTTTCCTGCACGGACTGCATCACTTCTTCCGGGGTCATGGCACCACCCACCATTGCCTGAATGCCCTGCAGGTAAGTCGCAGCGACTTCACTGTTGGTAGCATTATCCAGCCACAGATTGATGCTCGAGGCAGCTTTGATGCTTTCAGCAATCTGGATGAATTTGTCATCGGCGGTATCCTTATTGATCGCGCCATCGACTGTGCTGATCATGCTGGTTTCTTTCACCATCTTGGAAGCAACGTCTACGCTGGTCAGATATTTGAGGAATTCAACGGCTTCAGCCGGATGCTTGGTGGTAGCTGAGACCATGAAGCCCTGAGGGGCACCGGTTAAGGCATTCTGATCACCCGCTGCGCCCTCAATATCGGGGAAGTCAAACCAACCCCAATCAAAGGTAGCCGGCTCAATGTACTGAACCTGATTGAATTGTTCGTAATAGATGGCGGCTTTGCCACTCACGAAATCGTTGATGCCCTGATCATAGGTCACCGAGTTGCACTCCGGGGTGAAGTAAGGCACCATATCTTTGAGGTAGTTCAAGGCATCGATGTAGGTCGGGTCGGTGAAGTTGTTATCGCCTTCCAGGGCATAATCTTTTGCCAGAACGTCAGCCGGAACGACTCTTTGATTCAATGTGGTCATGTAATGGCCGGTAGCCCAGTCATCGATGTTGCCCAATGAAATGGGGATGTACTGGCTCTTCGACAACGTCTGCAACACCTGCATGAACTGGTCCCAGTTTTCAGGAACGCTGAGGTTCAATTCTTTGAAAATGTCTTTGTTGTAGTAGAAAGCCTTTCCATCCATGATGATGGGAATACCATAAACCTTGCTGTCGAAAGTGAACGGGCCAAACTGATTGGCAATGATCTTGCTCGACCAGGCCTGATCGTCATTGATGTAGCTGGTCAGATCAAGGGCCTTGCCGCCATCGACGAAGTTCTTGGCATACACACCACTCCAGGCGAAATACACATCCGGGGCGGAATCACTGGCGAGCCGGACACCGATCTCGGTCTTATAGGTCTGATTATCGGCGCTGGTCACGGTCACTTTGATGTTTGGGTGTTCAGCCATGAAACTGGCCGCAGTTTCATCGAAGAAAGCTTTGCTGGCACCATCCGCAAAGCGCGTAAAGACTTCGATTTCAACAGGTTCGCTGGCGGCGACCTGAGTGGTTGCTGCAGCGGTGGCTTCGGTGGCGGCAGGCTGAGTGCTCGCCGGGGTGCTGGCACTGCTGCAAGCAGTTAAAACGAGAGCGAACAAACACACAATGCTAACAAGACGAACCAATTTTGCCTTCATTTCATACCTCTCCTCGAAATAATGATTTGGGTTTAGTACTCAACTAAGTGCATGTATCGTCGAATATCCAATGAATGCTCCCTCACGACCGAAATCGTTTGTGAGAACATACGGCAGACATTGTTGAGCACCAACACTGCAACAACACCGCGATATTCTTCTTCAATATCTTCGAAATTGACCTCCTTTGTGTCGATAGTGAACAGATTTTGGGTATACCGTTTGCAAAAACTCAACGCGCGCTCTTCCAAAAAGCGGGATTTACTCTGCCCCATCAATAAAATGACCGGACTGTTTTCTTCGATGATCTCGAAGGGCCCGTGGAAAAATTCACCTGCATGGATGGGAATGGCGTTGATCCACTGCATTTCCATCATGTAGCAGTTACAGAAAACGTATGATTGCGAATAGTCCGGGCCGCTGGCCAGGGAGTACAGCACTTTGGCATCTTTGCAGGAGTCAGCAAATTTTTGAGCCAGGGGGCGGAAGTATTCGAGGCCATTCTGGACGACCTGATTGGCACGGTTCAGGTTTGCGATCATGCCGTCGAAAATCTGCACGCCATCCTGTTGCTCGATGATCCCGGCCGTCAGCATGAAGACCACACCATAGCTCGAGTCGATGACCGGGCAGACCTTATAATCGCCGTATTTAACAAAAAGGTCGGCTTCTTTTTCCAGCGGGGTGCCGTCGCGCATGGCCAGGGCAATCACCGTGGCGCCCTTGCTTTTGGCAAATTTTGCTGCCGCGACAGTTTCAGGGGTTTTCCCTTCCTGCGAGCAGGTAATCACCAGGGATTTCTCGCCCAGGGCTGCCGGGGCCAGATAGATGAATTCGTTGGCATTGTAATAATCGGAATTGATCTTCGTCGAATAACTGTCGACCAGATACTTCCCGGGGTAC
>JAAZOQ010000260.1 GCA_012797695.1 Anaerolineaceae bacterium
AATTCACCTTGGAGAAAGCGAAGATCGGTGAAAGAGCCTGAAGTTCTCGTTCGTGTGGATGCGCTTTACCACTCGGGCGAATATCAAAGGGGCCTTGACCTTCTGGCAGATGCCTTTGCCGAGTGTATCGATCAACGCTGGTTGCTTTATTTCTGGAAAGTCTGTCTGCTGGCCCGCCTGGGCCGGGAATCGGAAGCTGAAGAGGTGCTGCAGGAGGCGCTGGCGCAGGGGTATTACTATAATGAAGCTCTGCTGCACAGTGATGAAGATCTGATCACACTGCAGGGGCATCCCCGCTTTGAGACGCTGGTGACGCACAGCGAGGAATTGATCCGTGCTGCGCAGGCTCAAGCCGCTCCGGGCCTGACCTTGCTCGAACCGGTCGAGAGCAACTATCCCAGCGTACCGCTGTTGATCGCTTTGCATGGTAACCATTCCAATTCAGAGTTGATGCAGCCTTACTGGAATCATCTTTCGGATCAGGGTTGGCTGGTCGCTTTGCCGCAGTCTTCACGGGTCAGCGGCAATCATCTCTATAGTTGGGATGACCCCGATCTGGCTTTACGTGAACTTGGTGCGCATTTTGCCACCCTTTCACGTAAGATTTCGGTGGACCCGGCGCACGTGGTGCTGGCGGGTTTCGCCAAGGGTGGGGAACTGGCCATCCGCGCTGCTTTGCAGCAGACCCTGCCGGCAACCGGTTTTTTATGCATTGCGCCGTTTTTGAATGATCTAACGGAACTTGAACCATTGATCTCAGCGAACCGTTCGTCTGCCCTGCGCGGCTATTTCATCCTGGGCGAACTGGATAATCACTGTACACCGCCGGCCCTGCACCTGTCTGAGTTGATGCGCCTGCACGGCATCGTCTGTCAAACCGAAGTCGTCCCTAATCTGGGCCACCGCTTCCCGGATGATTATCGGGCTGCCATTCAGCGCGGTCTGCAGTTTCTGGCATAGTTTGAATATCCCGTCTGCAACGGCCCCTGTTTCAGGGGCCGTTTTTTGTGTTGCTGCGCTACAATGGATGAAAAGGAGTTCCTCAATGCAAGAGACTCATACGCTGACCTATTTCCCCGTGACCCCAGATCGCTGGGCGGATTTTGAACGCTTGTTCGGCCCCAATGGGGCCTGTGCGGGCTGCTGGTGCGCCTGGTGGCGCGTGCCCGGCAGCGAATTCAACAAAATGGGCAAAGATGGCCACAAAAATGTGATCCGAACGGCCGTTCAGGAGGGATTGGAACCCGGTTTGCTGGCCTACGACGGCACGATCCCGGCCGGTTGGGTGGCTCTGGCCCCGCGGGAACAATATCCACGTCTGGCGCGCTCGCGCAACCTTTACCCTGTGGATGACGCGCCGGTGTGGTCGATCACCTGTTTCTTCATCGACCGCCATTACCGCCGCCAGGGCATGATGGAGGGGTTGATCCGGGCCGCCGTGGACTATGCTCGCACTCACGGAGCTGCTATCGTCGAGGCCTATCCGCTGGACCCGCACGAAAAGATCAGCGCCGGCAGTCTGTATACAGGCGTGGCTTCCACCTTCATTGCCGCCGGTTTCGTCGAGGTTGCCCGCCGCGGTGATCATCCGATCATGAGATATAAGATTATTTAGAAGTCGGTAAGCATTAGGAGGGAAACATGAAAATTGACAAAACCATTATTTCTTATACGTTATTATGTTCATCAATTACTTTGTTGGTTATTGCATTAATAAATGATGATCTGATTACAACTGTAAACAATATTTTTATTGGAATATTGGGTAGTGCTGTTGTTACTCTAGTATTTTCTTTTTCATCTGCGAAAAGCAAATATTCACAATTAATTGAAGATATTTTTTTTGTAATGAAAAACGTAAAATGGGATTTTGATGACTTCTATAAGGAGCCAGAACTTTCAACTATTTCAATTTTGCGTTCAAAGCAAATCGAGCACTTTCAGACTTTTTACAAATATTATGAAGACCTTGATTTTGTTGTTCTAATAAATTGGCGGCAAAAGAAATATATTCAAGACCTATTTCTTGCATATCAGAAATTCTTTTCTCATTTCGTAAATGAGTCAAGAGATCGTTTTTTGTTTGAATTAGCAAAACCAGACTTTCAGGAATTAATGAGAAGATATTTAGCAATTTATCAACTTAATGATCCGGATTTATTGGAAAAAGTGATTGAGTGGGATGAATCACGAATCTTTACTGGTGAATTCGATTCAGATTCAGTACCGCAAACTCTTAAGCAAATTCGTGGTAGTGTGAAATAAAATTCTAATTGGCAAAGAAAAGCAAAACGCTCCCCGCCGAAACTCAGGGGAGCGCATGTTATAATGATGGTGCCGAAGGTGGGAATCGAACCCACATTCCCGAGGGAACACGATTTTGAGTCGTGCGCGTCTGCCAATTCCGCCACTCCGGCATGTAAAACAGGCAAGTCAGAGTATAACTAACAAATCTAAACGGGTCAAGGATTTTGAATATGCGTCTTGGAATTATTGGTCTCCCCCAGACGGGAAAAACAACGCTTTTTAACGCCCTTACGCGCGGCAGCCAGCCCACCGGCGCTGCCACCGGCAAGATCGAAATGCACACCGCCGTTGTGGACGTGCCCGATGCGCGCGTCGATAAACTGGCCGAGATGTTCGTCCCCAAGAAGACCATCTACGCCAAAGTGACCTACGTGGATATCGCCGGTCTCGACGGCAGCACCGCCAGCAAGGGCGGCAGCATCTCGGGCCAATTGCTCAACCAGTTAGCCCAGATGGATGGCTTCATCCATGTGGTGCGCGTCTTCCAGGATGAGAACGTCCCGCACGTACGCGAGACGGTCGATCCGCTGCGCGACATTGCCGCTATGGATAGCGAGCTGGTGCTCAACGATCTCATCGCCGTGGAGCGCAAACTCGAGCACCTGGCCGAAGAGAAGAAAAAGGGCGCCGGCCGCGATAAGGCGGTCATCGAGCGCGAACTCGTCCTCTTCAACCGCTTCCACGAGGCCCTCAGCAATGAGACCCCACTGCGCGAGCTCGAGGTCAGCGACGAAGAAAACAAGATGCTTTCCGGTTTCGGCTTTCTCAGCCAGAAACCCATGTTGATTGTCCTCAACCTTTCCGAGGGGCAGGCAGCTCCTGAAGTAACCAGCCTGCACAAACGCACCAGTCTGGTAGCCCTGCAGGGCAAGCTCGAGGCCGA
The DNA here is from genome assembly GCA_012797695.1 of Anaerolineaceae bacterium. Lineage (GTDB taxonomy): Bacteria > Chloroflexota > Anaerolineae > Anaerolineales > Anaerolineaceae > UBA6107. Next base: position 3,191 of record JAAZOQ010000260.1, read on the forward strand.
CATTGCCCAGCTTTCGCCCGAAGAAGCGCAGCTTTTCCTGGCCGAGTACAACATCGAAGAACCCAGCCTGAACCGCATGATCCGGCTTTCGTATGACCTGCTCGGTCTGCAGTCCTTCTTCACTGCCGGGGCCGATGAGTGCCGTGCCTGGACCGTCCGCCGCGGGGCGACTGCCCCTGAAGCGGCCGGCGAGATCCATACCGACCTGCAGAAGGGCTTCATCCGCGCCGAGGTCATCGCTTACGACGACCTGATGGCGCTGGGCGGCATGGTCGAGGCCAAGGCCAAAGGCAAACTCCGCCTCGAGGGCAAGGAGTACATCGTCCAGGACGGCGATATCCTCAACATTCGTTTCAACCTCTAGAACAAACAACAACTCCCGGCGAAAATCGGGAGTTGTTCTTATTTACGCTGATTTTTTGAGATTTACTCGGGAGTTTCATGCCGGGCGGCGGCTTCGATTGCCCGGCTGTTTCTGCGTTTCTTCACGCCGTCGCTGATGGCAAAGGGGGCGTAGAACAGCAGAAAGACCACCGCGGCCATGCCTTCGATGACGAGCAGATACCAGGGCCATGGTCCCAGCACGTCCAACAGACTGGCGGTTTCGGGTTTGTGGCTGGTGTACATGTAATTGCTGCCCAAAGCCCGATTGAGAAAGAACAAAGCTACGTAATACAGGTTGCCGACGATCACCACTTTCAGCAGCGATTTCCAGGTGGGGCGCATGTGCTCGACGATCAGCATGTACAGCGCGGAAGCGATGATCAGGCCGTGTGAGACGAACACCTGAAAATAGCGAAAGTGCGGAAAGCTGTAGATGCCCAGGTCAGGGGTCAAAAAGGCCTGCATGGCACCGGCAATGCCCAGAAAGAACGCGAACTCGAAGATGCCATAGCTGCGGGTCACCAGCATGATGGCACTCAAAAAGACAAACACGCTGCACAGGTGCAGCGGGAGCATGGTCTGGACCGTCCAGGTGCCGTTGACCAGGTTCCACAGGTGCCAGCCGAATTCGTTCACGATGAGCAGGCTGGCCATCGTCCAGCGGGTGACCTTCTCGGCTTTTTCTGAGGGGTGCTTGCGCAGCCAGAAGAAATAGCCGATCAAGAGCAACAATGTGGCAATGGCTGCCAGGTGCTGCAGTGAGAAGAGCTGAAATGCCGGGCCGTCGAAATCTTTGCCAAAGAAGTGATCCATAAGCGCATCCTGAAAGGGGAGGTAGTGTGATTATACAGTATCGTTTGAAAAAAAGACGCTGTGCGGCCTTTCCAGAAACGAAAGACTCCCGAGGGGGTGTTTCTCTTAACTCGGGAGTCTCAATTTACTGATCAGCTGTTTTATTGACGTTGTTCCGCGCGGCGCAGTTCTTGCTCGAAGTCTGTCAGGTTCACCCGCGAGGTCATGTCCAGGCTGAGTGGGGTAACGGTCACCACGTGGTCGCCGCGCAGCAGGCGTACGTCGCTGCCCGCGTCGCTCGGATCGTTGAGGTCGAATTCCACGGTGGAGCCCACCTTGTCTTTGTCTTCGGTGGCTGCCTTGTTGAAGAACGGCTTGAAGTAGCGGCGCCGGCTCAAGCGGGCCATCTGCCACGGAGTGGCTGGGGTGGCCTCGGCCGGCACGTTGACGTTGAGCACGTCCACGTCATCGGGTAATTGGGTTTCCAGCATCATCTGCGCGAACAGGCGGGTGAAGTACCCAGCGGTCTTGAAATCCACTTCGGGGTAGTTGAACCAGTCCTCGTTGTGCAGTTCCAGCGACATGGCCAGCGAGGGGACCCCGTGCGCGGCGCCTTCGAGGGCGGCCCCGACCGTGCCCGACAAGGAGACGTCCGTGGCCGGGTTCTCGCCGTAGTTGATGCCCGAAACCACCAGGTCGGGCTTTTGCTGCAGGATGACGTTGATGCCGATCTGCACGGCCTGGGTGGGGGAAGCACCCACGGCGTAGCAGGTCCATTCCTGACTGCCGATCTTGAGTTGGGTAGGCTCGATCTTGCCGTCCACGCCGTTGCCCAGGCTGCGGCCCGCCCCTGAAAACTGGATGCGTGGGGCGACCACGGTTACGTAAGCGATCGAGGCCAGTGCCTCGGCTGCGGCCCAGATGCCCGGTGAAAAGATGCCGTCGTCATTGACCAGCAGGATCTGTCGTTTTGAAGGGTTCATATTTTTGTCAACTTTCTGAGTTAATAAACGAAAAGAGCGGTGATTGACCGCTCTTCTGAGTGCCCCCGGCAGAATTCGAATCTGCAACCTTTTGCTCCGCAAGCAAACGCTCTGTCCAATTGCGCTACGAGGGCGGAATCACTAAGCGGTACTTAATATACTCCGACTGCCCTGATCCGTCAAGCTATTAAAAAAATTGACCGGAGCACAGAAAATCATTTTATCATGACTTGCCTCTGAAAGGGTGCGGACAATCGATGATATACTACGCCCATCAGCCTCAAGAGTTTTTTATATTTATCCAGATGGAGGACAAAAACATGAATCGAATCATCGCAGTAAATTCGAACTGTTATCACGGCTTTTCCATCGAAGAAGCCATTGCCGGGATTCAGGCCGCTGGTTTTCACTACATCGAATTGACCGCCACCAAAGGATGGACGGAGCACGTTTTCCCGACCATGAGTTTGAATGCTCTGTACGCGGTTAAAGACCGTCTTGAAGCGGCCAGTCTGGTGCCGTTCTCGCTGTCGGGGCATACCAATCTGATGGATAGCGAACGCATTGGGGATTTCATCGCCAATATGCGTCTGGCCAGTTTCTTCGGCAGCGATTACATTGTTTCTTCCATCGGCGAGGCCCACCTCAAAGATAACGCGGTGGCTTCGAATGCCGTCGTGGCTGAGCACATCCGCGATCTCATCCCGGCTCTCGAAGAGTATGACCTGACCCTGGTACTTGAAAACCACGGCGATCACGCCACTGGGGCCATTCTGCAGGATATTTTGCGTCAGATAGGTTCAGAGCGGGTGCGCATCAATTACGACACCGCCAACGGCATCTTCTATGCTGGTATTGATCCGGTCGCGGATCTGGCCGGCTGCATTGATCAGGTCGGTTACATGCACATCAAGGATAAAGCCGGTGCCGACCGTGAGTGGAACTTCCCGGCGCTGGGCCAGGGCCACGTCGATTTTCCGCGGCTTTTCTCACTGCTTGAGCAGGCCGGCAATCCCTGTCCGCTCAGCATCGAGATCGAGTTTACCCAGGCCGGGCCAAAGGATCTGGCCGAAGTGAACCAGGCCGTGGCGGATTCAGCGGCTTATCTTCAGCGGTTGGGCATGCATATTTAGCCAGCAGGAGGCAGATTCATGATCCAGGTAGGTCTGGTTGGGACGGGCGGCATGGGAACCGTCCATTATCACAATTATCAACATATCGAAGGCTGCCAGGTTAAGGCACTGGTGGGGTTCACCGAACAGAGTCAGCAGTGCGCCCATGATTGGGGGCTGCCGCTGTATGCCACCATTGCCGAGATGGTCGACCATGAACCGATCGATGTGGTCGATGTGTGTTCGCCTACTTTTTCACACAAAGAAAACGTGCTGGAGGCACTGCGTCTGGGCAAACATGCCATCACCGAAAAACCGGTGGCCCTGCATCTGGCGGACGCGCAGCAGATGTACGCCGCGGCCCGTGAACAGGAGCGGTTGTTGTTTGTGGCGCAGGTGCTGCAGTTTACGCCTGAGGTGGCCGTCCTGCGCGAGCTGGTGCGCAGCGGGGAGTACGGCCGGCCGCTGGACGCTCATTTCGAGCGGCTGTCTGCCTGTCCGCACTGGGTGCAAAATGGCTGGCTGTTCGACAAAGAAAAGAGCGGCCTGCTGCCCTTCGATCTGCACATTCACGATCTGGATGTGATTGTCAGCCTGTTTGGCAAGCCAGAAAAATTCAGCTACACCAGTGTGGGTGGGGCCGGCAAGTCGTACCAGGAGCACTACCGTTTCAGCTACCAGTATCCGAATCTGACCGTTTCTGCCGAAGCCGCCTGGTTCAATGCTGATTTTCCATTCACGGCGCGCTGGCGCGTATACTTTGAGAACGCGGTGGTTGTCAACGAAGGGGGGCAGGTCGTGGCTTATCCGCTCGACCAGCCTGCTCGTGTTTTCGATACCACCGATGAACTGAAGATCCCCACTGGCATCAATTTACCGCCCACCGGCATGTTCTACCGTGAATTGAGTCATTTCATGCAGTGCATTGAGCAGCATACCCCCTCGCCGCTGGTCAGCCAGGAGCAGGTGCTGACCGTGTTGGGTCTGCTCGAAGAGATCACCCGCTGATCTCGGTTTTTTATCACCATCAGGGAGCAGCCCACACGGGTTGCTCCCTTTTGAGTGAACCTGAGCAAAAAATCCGATTTTTCGCCCGCTCATATTGACAAAGGATTTTGATTGTGCTACTATATTCGTGTCAACCGATGTAATCGATTACAGTAATCGATTACATGGTCAAATATTACCAAAATAATGCTTTTTTAACTCAATATTTCATTCTTTGGAGCCAAAATGGCCACGATGGCAGAAGTCGCAAGGGAAGCGGGGGTTTCAGTTGCCACAGTTTCTCGCTTGTTGAATAACCAGGAGACCGTCAGTCCTGAAACTGCCAACCGTGTTTTTGCTGCCATTGAAAAACTGCATTACGAGCCGAACCTGCTGGCCCGCAATTTGCGCAAGAACGAAAGCCGCGTTATTCTCATTGTTTCTCCAAACGTGACCAACCCCTATTATGCTCACATTCTTTCTGGCATTGGTGACGTTGCAACCAAGTTGGGCTACTCGGCACTGATCTACAACACTGAAGATGACAAGAGCCGGGAACGTGAGGCGCTCGAGATGCTGCGCAAGCATCGCGCGGATGGGGCTATTCTGATGGCCAGCAATACGAACAGTGGTTGGCTGCTTGAGTACTCCCACGAGTTTCCGCTGGTGCAGTGCAGTGAGTACGATCCCCAGGTGGATATTCCGCACGTTTCCATCGATAACTATCAGGCCACGAAAGAAGCGATGGAATATCTGATCGAGCTGGGTCACCGCCAGATTGCCATCATCAGCAGTGAAAACGACTATATTTCTACTCGTCTGCGCCTGCAGGCTTACCGTGATACTCTGACTCAGCACAGCATTGCCTGCAGTGAAAACTATATTATTAATGCTTCCCGTGATTATTCGTTCAAAAGTGGTAAATCGAAAGCCAAAGAATTGCTTAAAGTCGAACCTCGACCGACAGCAATTTTTTGTATCTCTGACACACTGGCTCTGGGTGCCATTACTGCCGCCAAAGAACTCGGCTTTAGTGTCCCAGACGACGTGACCGTGGTAGGTTTCGATGATGTCGAACACACTACCATGTTCCATCCCTACATTACGACTGTTGCACAACCTTGCTACGATCTGGGGAAGCAATCCGCCTACCTGCTGTGCTCGCTGATGCGGCAGGAGACTCAGATTCCCCGCCAGACGATCCTGGACCACAAACTGATCGTCCGTGAATCATCGGCTTCACCCAAAGTTGGGTAGTACCCACCTGTTACTGCAGAAACGGGTGGTTGTTGTCTAAACATCTTAAAAGGAGAAATCAGATGAAGAAAGCATTGCTCGTGTTTCTTGTTGTTGCTTTAGCCAGCATTTCCCTCATCGGCTGTGCCAGCACAACCCCAACAACTGCTGCCACCACCGCTCCCGCCGCTACCACTGCTGCAACTGAAGCCCCCGTTGCCGCGAAATATAAGATCGGCATCCTGGCCCCGGCTGTTACCCACGGTTGGGTCGCTGCTGTTGCTTACAACGCCGAACAGCGCTGCAAAGAACTGTCTGATCAGGTCGATTACAAACTGTATACCAGCAATAACGCTGAAGAAATGACCTCCCAGCTCGACGACTTGCTGACCTGGGGCGCTCAGGCAATCGTGGCTTTCCCGCAGTGGGAAGGTATGGAAGTTCCCATTCAGAACGCCATCGATAAGGGTGTTGTTGTCGTCAACTTCGATATCGCAATCAATGCCAATGGTGTGTACAGCGTCTCTGGTGATAACGAGGGTATGGGCGTCGAAGGCGCCAAATACATCGTTGACAAAATCGGCACCGATGGCACCGTGGTCGTGCTCGAGGTCCCAACCTCTGGTTCCGTCTCCGAACTCCGCAAGAAGGGTTTCGTTGATACCATGGCTCAGATCGCCCCGAACATGAACATCATTTCCTATGCCACCAAATTCACCCGTGAAGACGGTTTGAAAGACATGGCCGACATCCTCACCAAGAACCCGAAGATCGATGCCGTTTACTCCATGGATGATGAGACCACCATTGGCGCTCTCCAGGCCATCCGCGAAGCCAACCGCACGGACATCAAAGTCATCACTGGCGGCGGCGGTATGCAGGAATATTTCAACATGATGCCGCAGAATACCGACATCTGGCTGGAATCCGCTACCTATAGCCCGGCGATGGTCAAGGAAGCTGTCAATGAAGCCGTTGCCATCTTGAGCGGCCAAAAAGTCGATCCCGTGGTCATTATCCCCACCACCATCGTCGATCGCGACAACTATCAGCAATTCCTGGATGCGAACTCCCCGTACTAGAATTTAGCCAAGGCTGAATTCTTCACAAGGAAACAGGCGAAGGGGCTATGGTTCTGCCATAGCCCCTTCTATAAAGGAACGGAAAGAAAATTATGAATGTTGAGATGCGCGGAATTTGTAAGTCTTTTGCCTCCAACGTGGTCTTGAAAAGCGTCGATTTTTCCATTCGCTCCGGGGAGATTCACGCCCTTCTGGGGGAGAACGGCGCAGGCAAGTCCACCCTGATGAACGTTCTGGGAGGGGTGCTGCCAGCCGATTCCGGCGAGATCTTAATCGATGGAAAACCTGTCCTCTTTCATAAGCCGGCAGAATCGCTCAGCGCCGGCATTGCTTTCATTCATCAAGAACTCAATCTGATCAATGACTTGCCGGTTTATGAAAACATGTTTCTCGGTCGAGAGATCAAAAAGAAGAGCGGCCTGCTGGATGCCAATGCCATGATCCGGCAGACGCAGGAATTCTTCGATGAGTTGAACCTGGATATCGACCCCCGGAAGATGGTACGCAGTCTGGATGCCTCGTACAAGCAGATCGTCGAGATTGCGCGTGCCCTCTTAATGAAGGCTTCGGTCATCATCATGGATGAGCCCACTACCTCCCTGACCGGGCCAGAGATCGAGCGCGTTTTCGGCATGATGCGCTCTCTGCGCAAACAAGGGGTGGGCATCGTCTTCATTTCACATAAGTTAAAGGAAGTGAAAGAGATTTGTTCGCGCTATACCATTCTGCGCGATGGCAAAATGGTGGCGGAGGGGGAAGTGGCCGACGTGACCACGGACGACATGGCTCGCTTCATGGTGGGCCACGACATCCGCACCAGCTCTCTGCAGCGCGAACGCGAGCTTCACGATGAAGTACTGCGTGCCGATCATCTTTCCGATGAGGTCAACTTCCAGAATATCTCGTTTTCAGTACGTTCCGGCGAGATTCTGGGCATTACCGGCCTGCTGGGGGATGGCCGCAGTGAACTCTTCCAGTCCATCATCGGCGCCGGGACGAAATATACCGGGCAGGTTTATTTCGAAGGGAAGCCAGTGATCATCAAGAATACGACCCAGGCAGTGAAATCTGCCATCGGCTACCTGCCGCGCAACCGCAAGGAGAACGGCATTATCAAAGACATGGATATTCTCGAGAACGGCTCGATCGTTTCCTGGCCGTTGTTTGCCCGCCTGGGTTTCATCAATTTTCTGCGCCAGGTTCGTGAGTTTGATCAGCAGGTCAAAAGCCTGCGCATCAAGATGGAAAAGAGAGAAGATCCCATCTCAAGCCTGTCGGGCGGCAATCAGCAGAAGGTAGTGTTGGCTAAATGGCTGACGACCCATCCGCGCCTGTTGGTTTTGGATAACCCCACACAGGGGGTGGATGTCGGGGCCAAAGAAGAAATCTACGACATCATCCTTAACCTGGCGGATCAGGGCGTGGCGGTGATCGTACTTTCCAGCGAAGCCCAGGAGATCATCCGCGTCTGCGACCGGGCCCTGGTCATGTATCACGGAGTTATGCAGGGCGAAGTCCGCGGCGAGAATATGACCGAGCATTTCATCATGCGCCTGGCGACTGGCGCGTCCAATAATTAATCTGTTCAGGAAGTGACAATCATGCAAAAGAGTGAAAGTAAATCCACCCGGAATATTTTTTCCATCCTCAGAGAATATTGGCTCACGCGTCCGCTTTTCAGTACGGGCATGGCTCTTATCGTGATGATACTCTTACAGACCCTGGCTCTGGGCTTCAACTTCTCTTCCTTTAATGAGTGGTTCGCTACCTGGGGGCAGAACTGGATCAACATCCTGCGCAACAACGCTGGCATCGGCATTATCTCTCTTGGCATGACCCTGGTCATCATTTCCGGCGGCATTGATCTGGCGGTGGGTTCGACCCTGGTTGCCGTTGGTGCCGCTATCATGATGCTCATTGATACTGGTCCCCAAGGGATCCTGCAGAATATGGGCATCACCGGTTTACCAGCCTTTGCCATTGCGATCGTGGTTGGCGCTATCTTTGGCCTGATCTTGGGCGAAGTCTCGGGATTGTTGATCACCAAAGGCAAGCTACCTCCTTTCATTGCCACCCTGGGTACCATGAAGATCTTCCGCAGTGTTACCCAGCATTTTATGCAGGGGTATACTCCCACTGTACCGGCGGCATTTTTGAGCATCTCCAGTTTTAAGATTGGCAATCAACTGCTCATGCCCATCATTTACTGGGTGATCCTGGCGGTGATCTTCTACATTATCTCGACTCGCACCATCTTTGGACGTCAGGTTATCGCGGTCGGCTCCAATGAACGGGCGGCCAAGCTTTCCGGCATCAACGTGGAATCGGTCAAGCGCCGCGTGTACGTCATCATGGGCTTTCTCGTGGCGCTGGCTGCCATCATCCAGGTGGCACGCATTGGCTCGATGGATTACGCCAATGCTGGCTCCGGCTACGAAATGGACGCCATTTCAGCAGTCATCGTTGGCGGGACCAGCATGATGGGCGGCCGTGGCACGATTGTGGGTACAGTCTTTGGTACCCTGATCATTGCTGTCATGAATAACTTATTGAACCTCCTTGGCGTGCCGCCCTTCCTGCGTGAGGCTTTCAAAGGGGTGATTGTGATCGGAGCAGTTTTGCTGCAGAAAAAAGACAGCAATTCCTGATTTTAGATAATAATGGTACAGGAAAGGAAAGCGAACATGATCAAAGTGGGAATTATTGGATGCGGGAAAATTGCTCAGGTGCGGCATATTCCTGAATATGCTGATCGCCCGGAAGTTCAGTTGACCGGTTTCTTCGATCTCAACCAGGCTCGCGCTCAGGAATTGGCCGCGAAGTACAGCGCCAGGGCCTATGTCTCTTACGCTGATCTGCTGGCGGATGCCAGTATCGACGCGGTCAGTGTGTGTACCGCCAACCAGTCACACGCCGAGATCACCATCGCTGCACTCAAGGCTGGCAAGCACGTGCTGTGCGAAAAGCCAATGGCAACCACACTGCCTGATTGCGAAGCGATGGTCAAGACAGCCGCTGCCAGCGGCAAATATCTCATGATCGGGCAAAACCAGCGTCTGGCCAAAGCTCACGTCAAAGCAAAAGAACTGCTGGCTGCCGGTTTGATCGGGGAGCTGGTTTCCTTCCGCACGACCTTTGGGCACGGCGGCCCCGAAACCTGGAGCATCGATCCGGGCCAGAATACCTGGTTCTTCGACAAGAATAAAGCCGCGATGGGTGCTATGGCCGATCTGGGCATTCACAAGACGGACCTGATCCACTATTTGACCGGGCAGACGGTAATTGAGACCACAGCTAAAGTGGTCACGCTGGATAAACGCGATACCAGCGGCAAATTGATCGGCGTGGATGATAATGCTATTTGTATCTATCGCCTCAGTGGAGGGGCCATCGGCACGATGACCGCCAGTTGGACGTATTACGGCGCGGAAGATAACAGCACGGTGCTCTATGGTACGCAGGGGATCATGCACATCTATGATGACCCGGCTTATTCGATCAAGGTAATCACCCGCAGCGGCGAGACCATCCTCTACGACATCGACAAGATCCAGACCAACGACAAACAGACCAAATCAGGGGTGATCGATCTCTTTGTCGATTGTCTGGTCGAGAATCACGCGCCGGCGATCTCGGGCGCTGAAGTATTGAAATCCATGCGGGCGGTCTTTGCCAGCATCGAATCATCCCAGACCGGCCGTACTGTGGCCGTGAATCACGACTGAGGAGTCACAGATGAAAATTGGTTTTGTGAGCGCCATCCTGGACGGCTGGAATTTTGAAGAGGTGATCGACGTTGCTGCTGAAATGAAGTTTTCCTGCGTCGAGGTTGCCTGCTGGCCGCAGGGCAAGGCCGAACGCCGCTACGCTGGCGTCAGCCACATTGACGTCGACGATTTGAGCGATGCCAAAGCGGCCCAGATTCTTGCTTATTGTCGGCAAAAGAACGTCGAGATTTCTTCTCTGGCCTTCTATCCCAATCCGATGGATGGAGACCTGCAGAAGCGTGAGTTCAATATTCGGCACTTAAAAAATGTGATTTCTGCCAGCGCCAAACTGGGCGTGAACCGCGTGACCACCTTTATCGGGCGCGATCAGACGCTGTCGGTCGAGGAGAACTTTGATCTGTTCAAGGTTCTCTGGCCCGGATTGATTCAGTACGCGGAGGACCGCAAGGTGCAGGTCGCCATTGAGAACTGCCCAATGCTCTTCGGGCGCGACCAGTGGCCCGGCGGCCAGAATCTGGCGACCACCCCGCGTATCTGGCGCGAAATGTTCCGCATTATCCCCAGCGCGTACTTTGGCCTGAATTATGATCCCAGCCATTTTGTCTGGCAGATGATGGATTACATTCGCCCTATTTACGAGTTTAAAGAAAAGCTGTTCCACGTGCACTTCAAGGATATCAAGCTCTTCCCGGATCGGCTCAACGAGGTCGGTACTATGGCATATCCGCTCGATTACATGGTTCCCAAAATTCCTGGATTGGGCGATGTTAACTGGTCGAAGTTCGTCTCCGCTCTGACCGATGTGGGTTATGCCGGCCCGGCCTGTATCGAGGTTGAAGACCGCGCCTTCGAAGGCAGCCGCGAACAGATCCTCAAGAGCCTCAAGCTTTCCCGGCAGTACCTGGCTCAGTATACCGACTGAATTTGCTCTCTTCCCTGTGAAGGAAGACCCTGACTTCTCTCCCAGGGTCTTCCTTCTTTAAAAGCATTAATACTAAATAGTTACTGTTTTCTTTGGCACTGCTTGCAAAGGGTTTAATTTTCTCGCTTTATCCATAGATCAAAAACCCCATCTTCCTTTTTTTGCAGCCAGCTATCTGAGCCTATAATTTCTTGATTCAACTGAGTATCTTTTGCATAAGTAATGAGTACCGTTGGATGCAGGGATAACTTTGCAATGAGATCATTTAAACAACTCCATGACTGCATTTTTTCGCAAACCAGTGCGTCTGCGTAGGTATTGCTGTCAGAAGTGGTCCCAACCCATTCGCCGCCCCAGCTTCCAATGGATGGTTTTAATTTTAAAAGATAGGGCAGCCATTCGGTTCCCTGAGTACTTCCACCCTCTAATTCACCAACGAAAAGAAATTCGGCACTGGATGGGACGTTTTGCCGGACATAATTTGTAAATGCCAATGTTTCGGAATCGAAAGCTGGTGTAACACGCATAATTTTTTGAGCTTCAGAACTATTGATCACGGCCAGGCAGGCGATCAAGAAAGTAAGTCCGGCGACAGAAAGATTCTTTGATATCTTTTGTAGTTGAAACGCCCGGCTTAATTGATTGAGGATGACACCAGCAGAAATAGCGCCGATCATTATCAGGAAACGGCCATTCTCGGATGAGCTGAACATCAATCCAAATGCCAATAAGGGCAGAAAAATATCCCCGTTGAGCAGCAAATAAAGGAACCCCAAAATAGCCAGACCTGCAAGATAAGGGTTTGACAGCAGGCTTTCCAGGCTGATTGCTAACCAGGGGAAGAGGGGTTTTTCTCCCGATAAGATTGACAGGAAATAGGCATTCCCGTGGGATCCAAATGCGTTAATGAAAACAGTCCAGCCAAACCGGGTCACGACCAAAACCCACCACGGGGACGAAAATAGAATGCCGGCCAGTCCAGTAAGAATAGCTGTCTTCCAGCGATTGATCGAAAAGGGTTTGGCCAGACAAGACACCAGAAGAACTAAAGCGAAAATGAATGCATATCCCAGATGGCACAAAAGGGTCAACGCAAAGAACAGGCCTGATAATAGAAGGGTACGCACCCGAGCCTTTTGAACAGCCTCAGCAAATACCAGTAGCCCGGCCAACAAGAAGACCAGCGCTAGCGAACGGAAAATTCCTCCAGCAGTAGCCTGAATATCATAAAGAAGACTGGAATATCCCATCAGGATTGCGGCGATCCAGCCTACCGTTTTTGATTTCGTATACCTGGCTACTAGAAAATAGAACAGTACAGTTGCAATCAAATAGAAAAGTGGGGCAGCAAAGCGAACGTAATCGAGAGCGGAAATCGAAAACACTTTCGTTGTGAGGGCCATCAGGTAGGCACCCAAGGGTGGATAAGAAAATGGAATTCCACCTGGACCGTAATAGGGGATTGTTTTGGGCAAAAGGAAATGGTTGTTTGCAATTTCTTCAGCCATCTGCGAATATAAACCAGCAAAACCCAATGGAAAATGATAACGGAAAGAGTTAATAAACAAAACTGGAGCATTGATGATTATTAAAAACAAAATGGCCGGGCCTGGCCTTTTGAGTAAATTCTCCCAGTCATTCACATTTTTGTTCAAATTTTGAACCCCGAGCTTTACTTCAGAAAGTATCTTTTTTCGAAGTTCCAGACCAAATTGCCAGCGATGCATCCATTCCTGAAAAATCAACCAGGAGGTTGACATTACAAAGCCAAGAAAGAGAATGGGTAAAAGCCTCGAGAAAAAGACTGTTCTGGGGCCAAGTATTTTCATTAAAACACTCAGTATTAATAAACCACATACAAGTCCCCAAAAACTTGCGGCAGCATGGATGAATCTTGATTCACAAATTTTAGCGAACGTGGTTTTAAACGTTGTTTTTCTTACCAATACCCATTCTGTACAAAAAAGAACTAGCACCAGAACAGTAATGAGGATGAACACAAATCTTTGCAACGAAAAATTCAAGAAGAATGGATTTTCAGTTAACGAAGGGGTCAATCCCAGCCACAGACTGGTGAAAAGCGAAGCAATGATATTGACTAAAAAATAAATGCCAGGCTCTTTTTTTTGACTCATGATTTTCCTTGTATCGGATTGCACTGGAGATAGTGAGTTGCTTTGATCAACTATTGACGTTGCGGCTTCTGAATTTATTTTGCATTGGTTGAATTGTTTTGCAGCAGTTCGACGGTTGCGTGTGTGTTGGTCTCGATGGCAACCAGAATGTTGAAGCATTCCCCTACCGCGAAGAGCAGCATTCCCAGCCCGGCGCCAATGAAGAAGAGCAGCACGCCTGTCAGCAGTCCGATCAACAGCCCTGTGCCGGGCACGATCTGCGTCAGGCCCAGTTGAATCAGAAAGGCATCCGTGTTGGCCAGTGCCAGCGGTGCGACGACCAGGCTGATTACCCCCAAAAACAGGCCGATCAAGCCGACGCCTTTCAGAATTTTGCTGATCAAGGTTAAACCGCGGTAGGGACTGTTCATATTTGCTCTCTCGTTTGTTTTCCCCATTATAGCGTTAAAAGACCAGATGCCAGGGTGAGGGGGGCACTCTGGCATCTGGTTACTCTTATATTACCATGATTTCTTTTGATTTGTCTAGTAAATTTGATGAATAAATTGTGGAGATTTTGAGGTTACAACACCAGGATCACGGCCAGCACAACCTCTGAGATCAGACTGATGATGTTGGATTGCACCGCGGCGTGATCGACCACGATCGAAATGGCGCGGACCAGTGCGATGGCGGCAAAGGCAATCCCCAGCATCTTGAAAACCTCAGGGGTGCGGAAGAGCAGCACGGCGACCGCCAGCCCCAGAAAGACCCCGCCCATGACGGCGCGGATTTCGCTGGTCGCGCGCGGGCTCGATGCCTCCAGCCCGGTGAAGCCTTTGATCGAGGCCGGCCAGAAGATCGAGATGACCCCAGTGGCCAGTGTCACGGCCACCGCTACGTATTTGAGAACAATCAGCCAGTTCATTTTTCCTCCTTGATTACTTTCATTATAGCAATGCTGATTGCGGTTTACAGGGCCGCGGCAGTTTTGTACAAGCTTTCGGCGGGAAATTCTTATCTGATTCTTACAAAAAAGGATTGAATATTAGGATAAATAAGAGTATTATTATCATAAATAAGCAATAAAATATATCTAACAAAAAAGAGACACTCTTTATGACAACACTATTCGAACTTCCTAAACTGAAATTTGCCTTTGATGCACTTGAACCTGCTATCGATGCCCGCACGATGGAAATCCATCACGACAAACATCATGGCGCTTATGTCAACAATCTCAATAAAGCTCTCGAATCTGCCCCTGAATTCTACGGGCAGCCGATCGAGCAGGTCCTTCGCGACATCAACAAGGTTCCTGAATCGATTCGGACAGCCGTCCGCAACAACGGCGGCGGCCATGCCAATCACTCCCTGTTCTGGGAGCTGTTGGTGCCAGGAGGTGCCAAAACCCCTGCCAGTGCTTTGTTGACGGACATTGAAAAAACCTTTGGTTCCTATGATGCCTTCACTGAGAAATTCAGCGCGGCCGCGGCCAGCCGGTTTGGTTCGGGTTGGGCCTGGTTGGTGCTCGATGGAGACAAGAAGCTGCAGGTATATTCCACGGCCAATCAAGATAGTCCGTATATGGATAGGCACACTCCTTTGCTCGGCCTGGATGTTTGGGAGCATGCTTATTATTTGACCTATCAGAATCGCCGCCCTGATTACATCAAGGCTTTCTGGAGCCTGGTGAACTGGGACGTAGTGTCTGATCTTTACAAATCCAATCGGTAAGACTTTGAGATCCTTTTTGCTGCTCTGGGTAAAGGTGAGATCGTAGTCACGGATCCGCTTCAATAGGGTGGAAGTCAGCGGACCTGAACCGCAATTGCGATCTTCGTACTTTAGACGCAAAGAGATGACTCAATTCATACACCTCCCGGCTCACCCCGGGAGGTTTTATTTTGGAGCGGTTTGGTGGCAATTTTACGCGTTCCTTTCTGTCAAATTTTTCGTTTGGATGTAAAATGAAAGCGCATATAGTTTGTCTTTTTTGATATATATATGCAAAGGCGAGAATAAAAGAATAGATAGACCTCTTCTGACCCCATCCTTTATAGAGGTGTTCCCATGTTGATCGAGTATGTTCCCATCCTTGTTTTGACCGTCCTGGCGACCGCGCTGGGAGTGTTGGTGGTGGTCATCGGGCGAATTTTCGGTCCGCATCGCCCCACCCGCAAGAAGGGCAGCCCGTATGAATCGGGTATGCTGCCGTATGGTGCTGGTGCGCGCCGCATGTCGGTGCGTTACTATCTGATTGCGGTTCTTTTCATTTTGTTTGATGTTGAAGTGATCTTTTTGCTGCCCTGGGCGGTGACGTTTCGCCGGCTGGGGCTTTTCTCGTTGATCGAGATGTTCGTTTTCATTGCCATTTTGACGGTAGGCTACGTTTACGTCTGGAAGAAGGGAGCTTTGGAATGGGAATAGAGCAAAAAGCAGGCAATATGGGGGTGGTCACGACCACGCTCGAGCAGGCCGTCAACTGGTCGCGTACCAATTCGATGTGGCCCATGCTCTTTGGTCTGGCTTGCTGCGCTATCGAAATGATGGGCGCCCAATCCGCGAATTATGACATGAGCCGCTTTGGCATGGAGCTGATGCGGGCCAGCCCGCGCCAGTCCGATCTGATGATCGTGGCCGGGCGCGTTTCGCAGAAGATGGCCCCTGTCTTGCGCAATTTGTACGATATGATGCCCGATCCCAAGTGGGTGATCGCCATGGGCGATTGCGC
>JAAZOQ010000261.1 GCA_012797695.1 Anaerolineaceae bacterium
CTGATCTGATCTACTGCTTTGATCTCGTTGTACTCGCGTTTGAACAAACTCTTGAGCGAGGCCTTCAGCCCGGCTTCACGAACCGGTACCTGATAGTATTTAGAAAGCCCATCCACGTGAATAATTTGATGATTCGCCATAAAATCTCGCTATAAATTCTGAACACAGGAAACAACCCGCCCTCTCAGAGGGACCTCCCATTCCGCTTGTGAAAAGTTCATCCCCTTCCCCCAACAAACAGAACGGACTTCTCCTCCACCCAGAAGAAGAAACCGACCCAGAGGTCGGCATCGGCAGCAAAACAGACTTCCACTTGCAATAAAGGGAATCTTCAGCAACAGTTCTATTATAGTATTTCTGTTCTACCCTGTCAATCAACAAAAGGCCGGGGAATACTCCCCGGCCCATAGATAATCCGTAAATATTGAGATTAATCCAGTACGTCCGCCAGTTCGAAGAGAGACATATCCAGCGGCTTCTTGGTACCCACGGCGGTTTGCAGCGGAGTCAGGGCAATGTCGCCCTTGATAATGCCCACCAGGTTGCCAAAGTTCCCTTTGACCACCTGTTCTACCGCGGCAGCGCCGAGACGGCTGGCCAAAATGCGGTCCACCGCACTGGGGGTACCGCCACGCTGCACGTGACCGATAATGGTCATGCGCAAATCGAAGCCCAAACGATCTTTATGCTGCTCAAAGTAGGCCGCCAGGGCAGTCGCATTGTACTTGGCACCTTCCGCCACCACCACAATGGCATGAGACTTACCGCGTTCATAAGCAGAGACAAGCGTCGTGGCAATCTTCTCTGGATCCGTTTCGATCTCTGGAACCACCACCGCTTCAGCCCCGCCGGCAATGGCTGCCTGCAAAGCCAGATAACCGCAATTGCGGCCCATCACTTCCACCAAAAAAGCCCGCTGATGAGAAGAAGCCGTCGTTTTCAGGCGGTCGATCGCTTCCAGAGCAATGTTCAAAGCTGTATCCACCCCAATGGTGGTATCGGAGCCGACAAGATCGTTATCAATGGTAGAAGCAATCCCGACGGTCGGGAACCCATGTTTGCTCAGCGCCAGATTGCCCGTCTGCGAGCCATTGCCCCCGATGACAATCAAGGCCTCAATGCCGGCTTCGGTCATATTGCGGATGGCCTGCAGCTGGCCTTCCTCGGTTTTGAATTCAAGACAGCGGGCACTGCCCAAGAAGGTACCCCCGTGCTGCATGATGCCACCCACCTCACGAGTGCCCAGAGGAATGTAGTTGCCATTGATCAGACCTTCGTACCCTCCCTTCACCCCGTAGACTTCCAGGCCATTCATGACACCGGTACGGACCACTGCACGAATTGCCGCATTCATTCCGGGTGCATCTCCGCCACTGGTTAATACAGCTATTCTTTTCATACTTCCTCGAATCAATTGAGATATAGAACGCTCATGAAGAATTCTATCATTCCCATTTTATAATATGAGCCCCCATCTCACAAGTACCCAGTCTTTTCTCCCGAAAAACGATGAAATGTGAGAGCGTTTCATAAAATCTGGAGTCAAAAGAATGTTAAAATCAGGGGCATACGGCCAAAAACTGACCGTCATCTCACCCCCTTCGCCGACTTTGCTCGCGAATTTCAATGGAGTATCTCATGATCAAAGGCTTCGTCTTTGACCTCGATGGTTTAATCCTCGATACCGAAACGCCGCAATTCGAATGCTGGCAGGAACTGTATGCCGAATATGGATTGACTTACACTTTGCAAGACTGGTGGAAAGCCATCGGAACCGGGCCCAGCACCTACGACCCTGCAACGGAACTCAAGCAGCAGCTTGGGGACCAGATCGAGGTCGCCGAGATTCACCAACGAATCCGCGAGAGAATCCGTGTTTCGCTGCAAAAACAGCCCTTATGCCCAGGAGTCGAAAACTTTCTGGAACAGGCTTTCCGCGCCGGCATCCCCATGGACGTGGCCTCGAGTTCCGCGTCCGAATGGGTCAATGGATTCATCCAGAAATTTGGCCTGAACAAATATTTTCAAGCCATCTTTACCGCGCGCGACGTCGCACACGTCAAACCCGACCCGGCCCTTTATCAGCTCGCCACGCAACATTTGGAACTTAAGCCCACTGAGGTCATGGCCTTCGAGGATTCCCTGAACGGCCTCAAGGCAGCCAAAGCAGCAGGTATTTTCTGTACCGTGGTGCCCAGCGAACTGACCGCCGCCATGGATTTCAGCAGTGCCGACCGCATTCTGCCCTCATTCGAAGTCATGAAGCTCGCCGACATTCTGGCTACCGCCTGAGCTACAATCCGCAAGCATTCTTTTCACCGCAGACTTCGTTCTGCGGTTTTTGTTTGGCAAAATGTGAGACAGTCTCACATTTGTTTTCAGCCTTCAGCAGTTCTTTTTTTCTCTTTTTTCACCACTCACCCTCTCATCCCCTTTCTTTTTGGTCAAGCCCAGGGAAATTCCAGAATTCACCCCTGATTATTGCTCTAAAAGACGAAATTCCCCTTCCAAAATCAGAAGAAAGTGATTGATAAAGCCGAATGGATATGATATAATTTGTGATAGCGTTATCAGATAATTTCCAACTGAATTCAATTTTCGAAAGGAAAATGTTCTATGGATGTGAAAAAGTACGTGGATATCGCAAGAGACAGCAAGCTGTTTACAGCTCCTGTTCTCGGCCCTCATTCAGAGAGGTTTCTCAAAGAGAAATCTGCCTTCATCGAGGGATTAGCCAAGGAAGCCGTAGAAAAAAAGGTCAGCCATATTTACTGGGTGGGATGCGGTAATTCATGGGTCAACCTGTACTCCGGGAAATATATCCTGGACAAATATACGGACATTTCCAGCGATTGCTACGTCAGCTACGAATTCATCTGGCGCAACCCCAAACAACTGGATGAAAACTCCTGGGTGTTCCTGGCCTCCTTCTCCGGCGCCACCGAGGATACCGCAGCCGCTCTGCGCTTCGCCAAAGAGCACAAAGCCCACACCATCGTGCTGGTAGACAAAGCCGACAGCCTGATGGGCAAAGAAGCCGACGTGGTCATCGATTACAACTCCAAGGCCCTTTACATCCTGCCATTGGAAGCTGTCTATCTGTTCGCACTGACCGTGGCCAAACTGCAGGGTGCCAAAGTCCAACCGGTAATTGACCAGTTGTACAAACTGCCGGCCCTGTTCTCAAAGCAATACATCGATGAAGAACCCAAGGCCAAGGAACTGGCTGAGAAATACGTTGATGAGCACATGTTCTACACCCTGGCCAGCGGCCCGCTCTACGGCATTGGCTACAAATTCGGCTTAACCGTCTTCATGGAAAACATGCGCGTCAACGGTTCTTTCATGGACGCCACCGAGTTCCGCCACGGGCCAGCAGAAATGCTCGACCGCGAGAAACCCACCGCCGTCGTGCTGCTGGGAACGGATGAATCCCGCCCGATGGTCGAACGCGTACGCGCAATCCTGGGTACCAACGGCGCCAAAGTCATCTCCTTCGACGCAGCAGATTACGCCGGCTTCGATCCATTGCTGGCCCCCTTCGTCTTGATGATCCCGCTGCAGTGGTTTGCGGTGTACTCCTCCGTTCTGCGCGGCATCCACGATCTGGATGAACGGGTCTTGATGGGCCATGGAATTATGGGTAAAGGTAAGGAAATCACCTGGCCATGAGCAACGCGTTATGCATCGGCGATAATTGCATCGACCGCTACCTTCCCCCGAAGAATGAACATTTCATCGGTGGGAATGCGCTGAACACTGCCATCCATATGAAACTCGCGGGCTGCGACGTTTCGTATATGGGCGCTGTGGGGCAGGATCTGGATGGCCAGGCGATATTAGATACCCTGGCGGCCAGGGGCATTGACGTCTCTCACTGCCAATCCTACCCCACAAACACCGCATTCACCAAAGTGCAACTCGCTGAAGATGGAAATCGTTACTTTCTGCAGGAAGACCGCGGCGCAACCGCCGATCTCTGTATCGATGATGAAGCCCTGCGCTACATTCACAGCTTTACTTTAGTCCACAACACCTGGCTGGGTGGCACAGAAGATCATCTGAAATCGTTCCACAATGGCAATGGCAACGCCGTTTCAATGGATTTTGGGGAACGCTATTCAGAAGAGTTTATCGACAAAACCATTGCTTTCGTCGACATCGCCTTTTTCTCGACCAACCCCGGGGAGCACAACCTGGCGGAATCAGTCGCCCGCGGCATGTATCAGCGCGGTCCCCGACTGGTCGTCGTCACCATGGGCAACGAAGGAGCCATCGCCTATGATGGCCATCAACTCTTCTTCCAGCCCGCCCAAAAGATCCAGGTGGTCGACACACTGGGTGCCGGGGATACGTTCATTGCAACGTTCCTGGCTCACTGGGTAATGAAAAAAGAGATCGCACAATGCATGGAGCTGGCCGCGCAAGCGGCGGCACATACCTGTACCCTTTTCGGCGCCTGGGAGGGGTCCCGACTCCCATAACTGGCGCGTCACACAGCGAAGAGGCCATCTAGAAGATGGCCTCTTCCTGTTTTAAAAGAAGAAACTGAGTAAGCAATAAAAACTTCCCCGCCAGGGGAGTCCGACGGGGAAGGGCAAGAAGGAGAGTTCCTCTTTATTCTTTGACAGCACCCAAAGTATAACCCGCCACCAGATACTTGTTGATGAGGGAGAACATGACGATCTGCGGCAGAGTAACACACAAAGCGGCTGCCGCCATGACCGGCCAGTTGAAAGTGCCATAGCCTTTGAAGCTGGAAATGGCCACTGAGACCGTTTCCGCTTTGGAATAAGCCAGCGTCAACGGAAACAGCAGTGAAGTCCATACCGAGATGAACGCCAGAATCGCGCTGGTGAACACGCCCGGCAGAATCAAGGGCAAGGTAATGCGCCAGGGAATCTCGATCTCAGCACAGCCATCGATGCGGGCAGCGTTCTCGATTTCTTCAGGAACGCCCATGATAAAACTGCGCAGCAGCCAGATCGTATAGGGTAAGGTCACAATCTGAAAGGCCAGGATCATCCCTATTTTGGTATCAAAAAGGCCCGTGCGGCGGTAAATCACGTAAAGGGGCAGCAAAAAGACAGTTTCAGGAATGATGCGCATGAAAAGCATGCTGCCGCCGGCCAAATTGGCACCGCGGACCGGGTAGCGCACCAGAGAATAAGCCATCGGGATCCCGGCGGCAACGGAAAGCAACACCGTGCCCACACCAATCTCAAAGGTATTCACGAAGGCATCCCCAAAACCAGCCGTCTGCCAGGCCTGAACGAAATTCTGCCATTGGGGGGTAGAGGGAAACGACAAGAAATTAGTTGCCTCTGCCGGGGTCTTCAATGCCGTCATTGCCATCCACAAGATGGGGAACAAGAAAAGCAAAGACAGCAAGATCAATACGAGATAGATCACCAGTTTCCGAATTTTATTCATACGACTAGTTCTTTTCCGGCAGTAATTTATTAACCAGCCAAACAACCAGGAAGACAAAAATAGCAAAGGTAAACGCCAAAGAAATGGAATAACCGATATCCAGGTATTTGCCCATGCCTACCTTGTAAATGTACAACTGTGCCACTTCGGAAGCGCGCACTGGCCCGCCCCCGGTAATTGCCCAGGACAAAGCAAAGACACGCATAAGGTCGATCAAGCGAAAAATCACCGCGGTTTTGACAAATGGGATCAATTGCGGCCAAATGAGATAATGGAACAACTGGAAGCCATTGGCCCCATCCACTTCGGCCATTTCAATAGGCTCGCTCGGCAAACTCTGCAGCCCGGCCAGCAAGATAATGACGATGTTCCCGGTCTGCCACCAGGTATCCACGATAGCCAAAGCTGGCACGACCAGACGGGAATCCCCCAACCAGTTGGGAGTACCCAGGTGAAGCATTTGCAGCATCTGATTGACGACGCCCGATGACGGATCGAGCAACATCTTCCACATGAGAGCGGCCACAATATCCGAGATCATCAAGGGGAACATCATCACCGTACGCAATACCAATGAACCTTTGGTGATCGAGTTGAGCAGAAGCGCAATGGCCAGCCCCAGGATCAACTCGGCAGTCATCGAGATGACTGTAAAGAGAAGCGTATTCTTGATCGCATTCCAGAAGTAGTCATCCGAGAACAACTGGAAATAATTCTGCAGCCCAACAAAGACTTTATTCTGCATTCCCGCTGTCCAGTTCCACTGGAACAAGCTAGTGTAAGCGCCATAAAGCAACGGGTAGAGAATAATCACCGCGGCAATGAGCAAGGCCGGAATCAGGTAAAGATACCCCAGCAACTTCTTCTGGTCGATCTTTCTGACCCGTTTCGATTTTGAGGGAAGACTGATTGTTTCTTGCAGCACGATTCACCTGCCATGGAACAAAATGGCGGGCGTATCTTGAATTTACGCCCGCCTTCATACGACTTTACATTACTTGGTTAACCCGTTCTGTTTGACAATTTCTGCCGCTTGATCGTTGAGTTCTTTCATGACGGTATCGGCATCTTCACCCTGCGAAATGCGGATGACAGCATCGGTAATGCGGTCGGTGATCTCGCCAGAGCCGGTGAAGTACATGTAACCCGGAACAGCGATCTTCAGGTTCTCGTCAACAGCAGTGGTGAATTCTGTGCCGAAGGTATCGCCCATAGCGGCCCAGGTGGAAGCGCGGACAGGACCGTAAGTGGAAGGTGCAGTCACTTTTTCGATCTCGGGGCTGGTCGCCCATTCGATGAACTTCCAGGCGTTATCTTTGTTGGGAGATTTCTCGGGAATGGAGAGGCCCCAGGCCCAGTTGGTGGTGCCATGACCGGTAGCGGTGGTAGGAACGGAAGCGTAACCCACTTTGCCGACCACAGAAGACTGGGAAGGATCTTCGAAGATGCTGGCGAAAACGCTGGCATCGAACCAGTAGGTGGCAGCTTTGCCATCCGCAAACTGGCGCACACAATCATTCCAGGTAAAGGAAGTGGAACCCACGGGGCCCATCGAGACCAGTTTCGCCCACAGCTTGAAGCCATTGACTACCGCGGGGTCAGTGAACTGAGGAGTCCAGTTCTCATCGAAGTAGAACATGCGCTGGGCCAGGAAGGGACGATCTCCCCAATAATCGTTGACGGCAGCGAGCAACTCATCTGGCATGGTTGGATCCTGACCACGGATCACAGCGGCGGAAATTCCCTGGTCTTTGTAGGCGGTCTGAATCTTATCCAGAGCAGCCATCCAGTCATCGACCGTCTTCAAGGTGGAGACATCAATGTTCTGTTCAGCAAAGAGATCTTTGCGGTAGAACAGCATGTAGGTTTCCATCGTCAAGGGAATACCATACTGTTTGCCATCCGCATCCGGGAAGCGGAAGCCAGCAGAAATGTACGGATAGATATCTGAGAAATCATAAGAAGCCGGGGTCATGTTGGGATCATTCAGATAATCATCCAATGGAGCAATCCAGTTATTCTGATAGCCCGTGAAACCAGTCTGGTTCGGCGAGAGCATGAAGACATCAAAGGGGGGGTTGTCTGAGCTCAAACCAAGACTGACACGATCCCAATACACATCTTCACCCAAGACAGTGATGTTGACCTTGATGCCTGTCTGATCGGTGAATTCCTGGATGTGCTTCTCAATGACTTGCTGCCAGGGATGAGAGTCCAAAAGGACGTTCACCACCTGATCAGAAGAAGAGTTAGTAGTGACTTCTTCTGTGGTAGCAGCGGCGGTGGATTGATCAGCAGTCACCGTTGCTTCAGCCGTTTGTTTGGCTGGAGCGCATGCGGCGAGCATGCTGGCGATGGTTACAAGAATCATCGCGATGAACAAAACCTTTCTGAGCTGAGCGTGTTTCATTTTTCCTCCGAGACGTGAGATGAAATGAAGTTGGTTCAACTAATTACTGACCACCACTAACTCGCACTGAGGTACCGGTAATGAAGCGTGCATCCTCAGAAGCGAGGAACAACACCAAACCAGCGATATCTTCAGGGACGCTCAATCTACCCATTGGGGTTAATTTGATATATTCTTGACGAACTTCTTCGGGGTCAGCGATGCCGCGCAACTTGGCTTCCCAAACCACCTCGCGATTCTGCATGGAAGTTTTCACGAATCCCGGGCAAACCGCATTGACGTTGATGCCATACGGAGCCAACTCTTTGGCAATGGACTCTGTCAACCCCACAACGGCGAATTTCGAAGCACAATAATGAGCCAGCAGAGGAGCACCGATCAACCCACCCATCGAAGCCACATTGACGATCTTGCCGGCTTTTTGAGCAATCAGGTGCGGAATTACATTCTTCGAGACCAGCCAGTTCCCCTTGGCATTGACATCCATGTTGAAATCCCACTCTTCTTCGGTAAGCATCCAGGAGTACTGCATGGTAGAAACGCCGGCATCATTCACCAAAATATCAATGCCGCCCATATCTGCAATAGCCTTCTCGACCACTTCCTTGACCATGCCTGATTTGGTCACGTCCAGTTGATAAGTGAAGAATTTGCCCTGTGTCTGGCCCAGTTCTTTCACCAGGGCCTGCAAACCCTCCATGTTCAGATCAGCCATCGCAATGGTAGCGCCTTCAGCAGCGAAACTGCGGGTAATGGCACGGCCAATGCCCGATGCGGAACCTGTAATCAACACTTTCTTATTCTCGAAACGCAACATAGCTCTCTATCTCCTTGATAAATTAAAGACCTGGGTCAACCAGAATTTTGATATCCTCTGGCCCATAGCCTTTGTTCAGCAATGCCGGCAGTTCATCAAGTGCAATCACACGGCTAAGTAACGCCTTGACATCAATCCGATGCCCAATCAATAAGTTCAATGCCCGAGTCTGGGTATAGGGGTTCAGTGCGGCCCCTTTGACCACCAGATTCTTATAATAGAAGTCGAAGGAACCCACCTCGAATTTTTCGTTTTCGTGCCCATCGCCAAAGAGAATAACCGTACCACCGCGCTTGACGATCTGGATGGATTCAGCCTGAGTAAACGGTGCCCCCACGCACTCAAAAACCACGTTTGGGCGTTCTTTGAGGCTGATCTGCTCCGCCAAAGGAGTCGCTGCAGGGTCATAGACGACATCGGCACCCATTTCGAGGGCCTTCGCCCGGCGCGAGGCTACTTTTTCAGAGACCATGATCCGACCGGCACCACTGATCTTCACCAATTGCAGCATCAGCAGGCCAATGGGGCCAGCCCCGATGATCAGCACTGACTGACCCGGCTTGATCTCCGCACGATCGATGCCGTTGAGAGCACAGGCAATCGGTTCGACGAATGCCGCTTCGTTAAAGGAAAGTGTATCGGGGATTTTTTGCAGTTGAGTGATCGGAACCACGCAGTACTGAGCAAAGCCGCCATTGATGTCCACGCCGATCGCACGCAGGTGCTCACACAAATTGACCTGGCCGTTCAAACAGAACTCGCAGGTGTGACAATAGATATTCGGGTCCACGACCACGCGGTCCCCTACCTGATACTCTTTGACCCCTGCACCCAACCGAACCACTTCACCCGCAAACTCGTGCCCCAAAGAAATATTGCGGGCAGCAGGCTCCAAAGCCCGCCAGATGCGCATGTCAGTACCACAAATGCCGCATGCCGCTACCTTTACCAATACCTCATCCAGACCGGGATTTCCTTCCGATTTTTCACTTACCTTTCCCTTGCCTGGCTCGATAAAAGTAAATGCTTTCATTTCGAAATAACCCTTTTCAAAGAGGTTTATGATGCCGAAAGTGTGCTAAGCAAATTTTCTGGTTGAGTTGCGATGCGTCAAGTGTGTACTCAATAAAACCGTTTCAGGATGAGTGATCTCCCCTTTGCTGGCCATGCGGCTGAGCAAAAGACGAGAAACCTCCTGACCAATGCGTTTGATCGGCTGGGCAATCGTGGTGATCGGCGGATTGGTCAACTTGTACCAGTCCAGTTCATCGAAGCCGATCAAAGAAATCGCATCCGGGATGACAATGCCCATGTCGTGCGCCGCCAGCAAGAAACCCGTGGTCATAAAGTTGTTGGCAGTCACCACGGCCGAAGGACGCTGCGGCGAACTGAGCAGCCCCACCGCCCCACGATAGCCATCCATCACGGTATAACCGGTTACTTTAATGAGCGCCT
Source organism: Anaerolineaceae bacterium (assembly GCA_012797695.1). Lineage (GTDB taxonomy): Bacteria > Chloroflexota > Anaerolineae > Anaerolineales > Anaerolineaceae > UBA6107. The sequence continues at coordinate 10,116 of JAAZOQ010000261.1, forward strand.
CATCAACGGTCAGCCCATGATCATTGTGCGCTTTGGTGTAGCCCGCCAAACGTTCCTGGTTCGAAGAAATCTCAAGCGAATCACTCAAGAAACCGATCTCACGATGTCCCAGATCAAGCAGGAACGAAACCGCCTCCTGCATGGCTTGAACATTATCGACAGAGACACAGTCGATATCCAGATTAGGCAAAGGCCGGTCGACCAGAACCACGGCCACCCCGGCACCCTGAGCCGCCAGAATATGTGAGACCTCTTTATCGGAAGAAGGAGCAATGATCAAACCATCTACCTGTTTGCTCAACAGACTATCCACGCCGCGAACTTCTTCCTCAACGTTTTCATCGGTGGTGTACACCATCATGGTGTATCCCTGCAACGAGATCAGCGCGTTGACATATTTGGCCAGACTGGCAAAGAAGGGGTTTTCGATATCCCCTACAACAAAGCCAATCGTCTTGGTCTCGCCCTTGACCATGCTTTTGGCAAGCGCATGCGGACGATAGCCGAGTTTGCGGGCGCTTTCCAGGACCGCGGCTCGCACCTCGTCACTGACATACCCGTAGTTCCCCATTACGCGGGAAGCCGTGGCGCTGGATACTCCCGCATCTTTCGCTACATCTCTGACAGTAACTTTTGAGCTCATATTTTCCCTGTGATTATTTTTGTGATAGCGTTATCATAGATTATACAGATATTTCATCCCATTGTCAAGCAGGTGGGTTAAATCAAACCACGGGGCCAAAGACCCCGTGGCTTGATTCAGAAAAGCGTACTTCAAGGCTGAGACTGCGCCGAGGGTTGCTGTTCGGGTACTTTGCGCAATGCCAGGCTGGAAGCCAGCATCAGAACAGCCGAAAGTGCAAACAGGATCGTCCAGCCCAGCCACACTCCAGGATGCAAATTGTTGAAGTGATCAATCAGTGGGCATTCGAGACGAGCTACCGCTGCCGAACCAGCGGTAGCCAGGTTGGTCAGCCCCATGTATTTGCCGGCTTCCGCAGCCGGGGCCATCTGATTGGCCATTGCCCAGTTCGTGCTCATAAAGATCCCCAACCCCACCCCCATGAGGCAGCCAAAAGCGATCAATTGAACCGGAGTGACCGCAAAGATCAGCAGAACCGCACCCACCGCGCCGATGAAACCCGAAAGAATGTGAATCTTCTTGCGGCCATAGCGATCCCCCAGAGCGCCGGCCAGCAGGCTAAAAATGATCAGCACGACCACGAAAGTGCCCATGACGATCTGGGTAAAGACAATGGGATTTTGACCCGGGAAACGATCCCGAATAAAATACTGTGCAAAGGACTGAAAACCATAAATCCCGACCAGATAAAGAAAACGGCTAAAAATCAGGCGCCAGTAATCTTTGTCGCCCTCCATTTTGAAATTGAAGACCTCTTTCCATAACCCCTTGAAGGGCAAGGGCCGAGGCTGTACCTGAACCGGCACTTTTTCACGTCCGCCCAGCAGGGTAACAAGGCCAAAGACCAGCAAAAAGCCAATGATCGCCAGCACGGATTTTTTCGGATCGGCGTGGTCAGAGCTGATCAAAAAACCGATCAACAGCGAAGAAATGATGATGCCGAGCATATCCATCGCCGTCTTGATACCGCTGGCCATGCCTAATTGATCCGCGGGAACCTCGTCAGGGAGCCAACCCTGCATAGGGCCATGAGCAATATTAGAGGTAATCTGCAAACCGATGTAGCCCACAAAAAGGGCGGGCAAACCACCCACGAAAGCCAGAATTGCCAGAAAAACGACGTCACCGAGGGTACCCAACCAGATAAAAGGCCGGCGCCGGCCCAGCCGGCTCATCCAACGATCACTGAGCGCGCCAGAAAGCGGTTGAATCAGCATAGCTAGGATCAACCCAAAGAAGGTCAGCAGGCCCAGCCAGGTATTCTTTTGAGCTGAAGGCACATAATTCAGCAAGACTGCCGGCAGAATGGTGACGTGCAGGCTGTTCCACATAAAGGAAAGCCCAATCCAGTAGGCATTCAGCACAAAGAGATATCCACCGCTGACTCGACGCATTTTTCCTCCAGACACGGACTAAATTGGGAATGAGTTGCAGAACCAGGATGAATTTATTTTAGCTGGATTCGCAGAAAGAGAGAAAGAAAAGCCGGGATTTCTCCCGGCTACATTCTGCTTTACTATCGTTTGGCTTTGATCTCGATGCGATGGACCGATAAATCACCAGCGGTGTACGTCAATAGTTGAGCATCCGCGTCAATGACAAAAGAGCCGTCCGAAACTGTGACCACGGCCCCATGCGGGTAATGCACTTTGGGGAAGAAGATCTCGGTCGGCTGCGTTACCGCCGGATCCCCCTTGAATTCGTAGACAAAGTACCCACTGCGGTAATTGAACTCAACGCGAGTCGGCTCACCGGCTGTTTTGATCGGGAAGGGACGCACGAATACGCGCACAGCACGGCCACCCGAGTTGATATCCCTGGGGTCCTTCTGCTGATCGCGGCTAAAGAGAGAAAGATCTTCGTTGTTCCATTTATCGCCGCGAGCGTTGGTGTTATCAGCCGTGTAATTCCACAGGGTATAACTGAGCAGGTTATCTTCCAGGCCGGTAAAGGTGCGGTTGAAGGCCTTCTCTTGAGTACGGAAATTGCCAGTGCGGTAAGCTTTCTTGCCGTTCAAATCAAAGGGAATCCCCGTTTCGCCGATAATGGTAGGGATGTTGCCCATGCGCTCAATTGCGTCCTGTTTGGGCGAATTCAGAAGGCGGGCAAAAGTCTTGCGAATGTTCTTTTCACCCAAAATCACCCGATCGGCCAAAACGTCGTAATTCATGAACGGAATATAGGACTTGAGGAAAAGGGTCATGTCATCATACCAGTGGCCGGCGTAGACCAGCTCGCCCAGTTCGCCAGGTGCCACCTCAGGGGAGGGATTCCCCGGCATCTGCTCAATGAAAATGATCTTTTCGGCATCCACCGAACGCACCATCTCGGTATAGCGGCGGCAGAAGGGCATCAGGTAATCACGATGAAAATCGACCGGTTTGCCGCGGACAGCATGAAAATAATCGGGGCGTTTCAATTCAGGTTCACCGCTGGCAGATATCTCCCAGACGCCCGCTTCACGCCAGACGCAGGTGAAGCCTTCCTTCCACAGGCTGGCCCTTTCGGCATTGATCACTTCTTCGCCGATCAGGTGCTCCCCCAGAACATCGCGATCATAAATTTTGATCTTCTGCGGGTAACCCGAAGCCATCTGAAACGACTGCCATCCCGAGGGGGTATAGCCCACCCGAATGCGGCCGGAAGTATCACACAAATCTGCCTGCCCGATGTAACCACAGGAGGGCTCATTCAGGGTGTCATAGCCCACCACATTGGGCAGACCTTTCAGCCGTTGGACCACCTGCTTGACCGCATTGAAATAATGCGACTGCAAATAATCCTGGGCAGGAATTCCCTCGATCATTTTCTGGGGAGCAAAGTCATTGCCGCCGAAAAAGAGCGTATTCAGAGTAGCCGCGGCATATTTATAGTCATTGGTGACCCACTGCATGCGCGGATAAGCATCCCCGAGAATTTGATGCAGCAGGGCCGCCCCGGTGGGAGCAAATTTCGTGACATCCATCCCAACAGCATCAAAAACCCAGGCCGGGGCGCCATCCCCACCTGAGAAACGCGAAAATACATCTTGATGGGGATCGATAAACAGATTGATGCCGTATTCCCCAGCCTTCTTGACCACCGCATAGAGATAATCGAGATAAGCCTCATCATAGATACCCGGGCCAGCGTGTTCGACCGCCTCCCAGGTGATCAAAAAACGCAAGAAATTGAACCCCCAGGCTTTAAGCCGGGCATAATGTTCATCGGCCTCTTCGAGCGGAAAAGGACGGCCCACAAAGCTAACATCGCTGCGATTCTCGTAAAAACCCTCGCGGCGATAGCTGGCCCCATCCGGCGAGAATGGGACTTTGGTGCTCCCGCCCAGGTTCACCCCGCGCAGGATCAACGTACGCCCGGTTTCGTCCTTAAACCAGTGACCCTGTGTTCGAATCATTTTTTCTTCCCTCCCTTAGCAGCCGCGCGGTTTGCGACGATCTCAGTCACCCGAACGGAGAGCCCAACAAAGATCAGCCCCAATACACCAATGACGATCTCCTGAATTCCACTCAAGATAAAGAGATAGCTAATGAGATAGTTCGGCAGCGTCCAGGTGACCAGAGCGCCGTTGATGGCAAAATGGAGCAGCGCCGGAATGCCCGTCAGAAAAGCAGTGGTAAAGAGCAAGCCGAACATGCGTTCAGCAGTTTCCGTTGGAGAATACTTGAACATGCGCTGATCGAGATAAATGGCCACAGCCACGATCAGCAGGGCCAGAGCCGAAATCAACGCCGTCGAAATGATCAAATCTGATTGACTGATGATCGAAGAAACCGAATACGTCTTTTGATCCCAGATGGCATACTTGAAGTTGAACAAAGCCAGAAAAGCCAGCCCGCCAAAGATCCAGGCCAGAGCGCCTTTCTTCCACTGGCGCACCAGCCAGTAGATCACCGCCGCAGCCACCAGCACCACGAGCAAAATGCGCGGCCAGCGCTCTGAATTCTGGCGCTGCGCGCGCAGGGAATTCATCACTGCCTGAACCTGGCTCACCTCTGAACCCGTGGGAATCTGGTCAGCGTTTAATTTCGCGCCGATCGCCTGGGCAAAAGTGGTCAACAAAGCTGTCTGCTGCTGCGTCTCTGCCGCAGGTAAGGCTGCAGTAACGTCCGCCGGCAGGGTGAGCATGCGGGTCTGTACTTCTCCCTGCGCTGAAGCGGGGATATTCACTCCCAGCAAAGCAGCCAGCGTAGGGGCAACATCCACCATATTCACGTTCCCATAATCCCCTGGCAACACACCTGCACCCACCAGCACAAAAGGCTCTTTCAAGCAAACGGCGTCCTGCCCCCCGTGGCCGCCGATGTTAATATGCCCATGATCGCTGATGACGAGCAAGGTATCCTGTGAAAAATCGAGGGTGGCCACGATTTGCGCCAGATCCTCATCCGTTCGGGCCGCTGCTTCATTCCAGGCCTGATTACGCGGTCCCCCTTCATGATGGCCAGCATAATCCACCTGATCGAGATGGATCAGGGTCAACTGCGCATTCGCCTGCTGCAGCCAGGGCAATGCCGCCGCCATGACCTCTTCATCCGCCTTGCGGTCTTCGCCCGGTGTGTAGAAACTGACATCAACATCCGCCTGCGGGACCAGTTCCTCGAACCAGTAATACCCCGAGATCGCCGTCGTCAGCCCGGCCCGATGGGCCGCCGAGAAGAGATTATCTTGAGTCCAGGTTGGAATCTCACCATAATCGAGGTTAAAAGCCGGGCCATCATTCAGCCACGGCCAGGCACCGGTGAAAATGGTCGTATATCCCGGTTCAGAGAAAGAGGGCGCCTGACTGTGCATCATGGCGTAAGCCCCCTGAGTGCGTAATTTCGCCAGGGTGGGCATCACCGCCGCGTTGACGGAGGTATCATAACGCAGCCCGTCGATCAACACCACCACGACCCGATGGGTCGAAGCGGTCCCCAGCGCAGAGCCGGCTGCCGGAGGAGTATCTTTGATGGGGGAGCGATACGCGTAATTGGTGCTGATCATGCTGGTGACCCAAAAATAGGCCAGAACAGCAATCGCAATACAAAGGATGGAAGAGAGCACGAGGAGCCAGGTTCTTTTCATATCATTCAGATTCCTTCCGCTTCAACAGGATAATGAAATTCTTTTGCTGCGAAACTTTTCTGCCGCAATGAAGACAGTTTGCTGACTCAATGAGAATAAAAGCGTCATCACTGACGCTTTTATTAGTTTACCTCGTTTTCATATCGCGACTAGCCAAAATATCGATCCCGGTACCCAGAACATTCCGGAGTACCGGAATGCCCATCTTGACCGGGGCCTGCAGCTCAACCTCACGCAGAGTCTTGAGCAATTCGGGAATGCGCGGCTTGGGGAAGGGGGCCGAGGTATACACCGGCAGCAGCGGATGAACGCCGCCGTCGATCCTGACCGTGGTCGCCACCATACGGCGCGGATCGGTCAACTCCTGACGGGCATATTCATGGCCCCGCTTGCAGCCATTGAGAATCGAAACCACCGTCGCCCCATCGCGGGTTACCTCGAGAGTACATCCTTTGGGGCAGGTCGTGCAAATCACTTTTTCCATTGTCGTAGGCATTTTGAGCTACCTTTCCACCACAGCTACCTGTAACTCAGCAGCGGCTTTCACTTCTTCCACCTGATCCGGCTTCAGGACGATGGTCACCATCTCGCCAGGGCGCGCATAAGGTTCGCCCTTGCGGGTAATGAGCTTTTCACCGCTGCGAACCTCGACCCAGACCGGCTTTTCAATGGGCCGGGTAACGCGCATCTGCAAACGAATCTCTTCGGTTTCAAGGTGGGTGGGATGCAGCGTCTGCGGTACCACGTAGCGGACATTATCAGCCGGCTTCACCGCGATGGACGGGCCATCCGCGGTTGGACCAAAGCGCACCAGACGCGCCGCCGATTTGCCGGCGGTCAGCCCCGCCTCGGTCACCCAATCGACCAGATCATAGACGTGCACCACGTTCCCCGCCGAATAAATCCCCGGGAGGTTCGTCTGAAAGCCGTCATCCACGCGCGGGCCAGCGGTAATGGGGTCAATCACCACCCCTGCCTGGCGCGACAGCTCATTCTCAGGGATCAACCCCACCGAAAGCAACAACGTATCACAAGGAATCATCTCTTCGGTACCGGGGATAGGCTGCCATTTGTCATCCACCGCGCAGGCCTCGATGGCCTCGACACGATCCTTGCCGATAATGCGTTTGACTGTATGCTTCAACTGCAGCTGAATATCAAAATCCATCAAACACTGCACATAATTCCGGGTCAAGCCTGAAAGATACGGCATTACCTCGAGAACGCGCTCCACCTTCGCCCCTTCAAAGGTCAAACGGCGTGCCATGATCATGCCAATATCCCCTGACCCGAGGATCACGAAATTCTTGCCGGGCATATAGCCCTCGACATTGACCCAGCGCTGGGCCGTGCCGGCAGTGTAGACCCCCGCCGGACGGGTACCCGGCAGACGCACCTGCGCACGGGTACGCTCGCGGCAGCCCATCGCCAGCACTACGGCTTTAGCTTGAATCTCGACGAAGCCGTGTTCTTTGCTGCTGGCAAAAATGCGGTGATCGCGGGTGATCTCGAGAACCATCGTATCCTGCAGAAACTCGACACCAGTCTGCAGCGCCTCATCGATAAAATGCTGAGCGTAAGCCGGTCCGGGTAAATCTTGCTTGAAGGTTTCCATGCCGAAACCGTTGTGAATGCACTGCTGCAGAATGCCGCCCGGCTCAATATCGCGGTCGATGATCAAAACGTCGTCCGCGCCATTCTTTTTAGCGGCAATGGCTGCTGCCAACCCACCGGGGCCACTGCCGATGACCACAACATCGTATTTTTCTTTATGAGTCATCTCTCAGCCCTCCACATCTTTGGTCGGACGCACCAGAAATTCTGAACCGGCGCCCTTCTTGGTGATTTCCAGCGGTGATACCCCTAGCTCGTGGGCCAAAATCTCGACCACACGCGGCATATCGAACGAACCCAAACAACGGCCCGTGCCCAGCCAGGTACGCCGTTTGATGGCATCATAAGTATGCGCCGGCAACGGCGCATGAATCTCAGCCACGATCTCCCCTTCCGTGATCATTTCACAACGGCAGATCATGCGGCCATAACGCGGGTCTTTGGCCACCAAAGCAGCCTGTTCCTCATGACTGAGGTGATTGAAACGCGGCCGCGCCGGGCGAATGGGATCAAATTCTTTCTTTTCGACAAATTTCTCGCCAGCCTCTTGCATCAATTCCACCACACGCTGAGCAATGGCCGGGGCAGAAGTTAAGCCCGGGGACTCGATGCCCCCCAGATTGACCAAACCCTGCACCTCAGCAGGAACCTCAATCACAAAATCGTGACTGTAATCCACATTTTGCGCATGCGCATTGCCGGTAGCACGCAGCCCGGCAAAGACGGCAATAATGCTGCGCGGAGAAATTGAGGGAATCAGACGCTGAGAATGGGACCAAATTTCGGCCAGACCCTCAGGCGTAACCGCGCGGTCCTCTTTTTCGGGTACCAGATTCGAGTTTGGCCCCACCAGCGTGTTGCCATGAGTGCTGCCCAGCACCAGAATCCCCTTGCTGACCGCTGTCGGCACCGGGAAAAGCACATTCTCAATCTGCATCTCGGTTTTATCGAGGATGTAATACTCCCCTTTACGTGGAGTGATCTTGAAGTCCGGGCGAACCCCGGCCTTGTGCATCACCTCATCCGAATACAAACCAGCGGCATTGACCACCCAGCGGCAGGCAAAATCCCCACGATTGGTACGGATGCCAACAATTTTGCGCCCCTCGAACAGAAAATCGCTAAAATCGGTCTCGGTCAACACCTCGACGCCATTGTGGATGGCATTCTCGAGCGGAGCCAGACAGGCAGCAAAAGGATCAACGATCCCAGCCGTGGGCGTATACAAAGCTCCTGCAGTCGTTGGGTTGATCTTGGGTTCGCGGCGGCGCATTTCTTCACCAGAAATGATCTCAGCAGGAACCCCATTCTCACGAGCGCGATCATAAAGGGAATCCAGACAGCCGCAGGGTTCATCCAATGCCACGATATATGCCCCAGTACGCTTGAAGGGAATCCCCAATTCCTGCGAAAGCTGGTCCCAAAGCGGATTGCCCAGGCGGTTCATTTCTGCCTTCAGAGTACCGGGAACCGGATCATGCCCCGAGTGAATGATGGCAGAATTGGCTGAACTGGCCCCCATACCAATATCAGACTCCTTCTCGATCAGCAAGACCGAGAGCTGATAACGTGACAGAGCACGGGCGGTCATACATCCCACCACACCCCCGCCAATAATGATCACATCATAAGATTTCATAGGTCCGATCCCAGGGTAAGAGTACTCTGTGTTTCTCAGAGTTAAGCCAATTATAGGCAAAGCGAGCTGGAATGAACCGCAACTTGCACAGACGTGCAGCCAAAAAGGGTATAATCAAGCAAATAATTTCATTCAGTTTGCACAAACGTGCAATTTTCATTGAATTGGAGAGACCGGATGGAAAATGCCGAGAAGAGCCTGGATGCCCTCAAAGTAGCGCGCATGTATTACTACCAAAATATGACCTCAGAGGCCATCGCCTACGAACTGAAGGTCTCACGGTCTACGGTATCACGGCTGCTCAGTTTTGCCCGCGAACAAGGACTGGTGAACATCCAGATCGTCGATCCCAGCGAACACCCGCAATTGCTGGAAAAGAAGATCGTGGACTTCTTCAAAATTCAGCGTGCCCACGTGGTGCCCGTACCCGGAATTGCCGGTGAAGGCGAATGGCTCAACCGGGTGGTGCAGTATGCCGCCAACTACCTGAACTCACTGTTCGACTCAAACATGGTCATGGGCATCGCCTGGGGAACGACCATCAGCGGCATTGCCCGGCACCTGCAGCCCAAAGCCACCCACGACTCGCAGATCATCCAGCTCAACGGCGCCGGCAACACCCAATCCATGGGCATCGAATACGCCAGCGAGATCATCGTCCGCTTTGCGCAAAACTATCAGGCGGTGGCCAATCTCTTCCCGGTGCCCACTTTCTTCGATTATGCCGCCACCAAAGCCGTTCTGTGGCGCGAACGCAGCATCCGACGCCTGCTGGATTTGCAAAATCAAGCCGATCTGCTGCTCTACAGCATCGGCGCCATCAACGCCGGCGTGCCCAGCCACGTGTACAGTGCCGGCTACCTCGAACGCACGGATTTTCAGGAACTGAAACGGCTGCGCCTGGCCGGGGACATTGCCACCGTATTCTTCCGCGAAGACGGCAACTTCGACAATATTCCGCTCAACGAGCGCACCAGCGGCCCCGGGCTCGAACTTTTCCAGCACAAACATGGACTATGCGTGGTCTCGGGACTGGCCAAAGTCGCCGGACTGGCCGGCGCACTTCGGGGCGGATTGATCCGTGAACTGATCGTGGATGAACCCACGGCCCGGGCGCTGGTCGAAGGCTACATACTACCGATCAATTAACCCAGCGTGCCGCCTGGCTGAAGAGGAACTGCACCAGGGCTGCGGCGGCAAAGCCCGCCACGAAGCTGAGCACCAGGGCCAGCAAAACGCC
>JAAZOQ010000262.1 GCA_012797695.1 Anaerolineaceae bacterium
TAAAGATCTGGCCATGCTATACTCAACCTTAAGAAAGGAGTCCACCTTACGGGAACCTCTTTTCGTGTCTAAATAATGTTTACCACCACAATTTGTGTTGAAAGACCCTGTGAATATGAAATCCCATTACGAAAAAATATATCAGAAAATGGCCAGTTACAATCTAAGAAAATCTTTTTAGTCCTCATATTTACCTACGAATAAAAGGGGCATTACTGATTTCAAGATCATCCTTTATTTTACTCTTCGCGATGAAAATCCAAGAGATAAGAAGCTCCTTGAGACTAGATAAGAGCCGATTTTTAAATATCTGGATAAACCTGTTGAGAGATTAATTCCCGGTATAGGCGGTTTGCTCTTTCCTACGCTTGGAAAATAGTTTTTACTACTTGCGCGCGATAAATTTCTCCGTCTTACCCATTTGATGAGCCGCAAAACGCTAGATATGGTTGAGAGTCGATCTCCTCTGTTCAAAGGTTTCGTTCTTCCCGATATATCGTACAGGGCGTAACGCGAGCCGACTGAAATTCACAAAATTGTTCCCACAATTAGTATTTGCCTGTTTTCGACTGAGCGCTTCATAGAGACGAAGCCTTTTTGTAATTGTAGGATCCACGTCTTCAATATTACTTACACTCAACAACTGGACTATTTCAGAATCTCTTAAGCCAGTATCCGTTTCCCCCAAAGCATAACTAATTGCCCGAAGGATAGGTTCATCATAACTCTCGAAGACAGCCAATTTAAACCTCCTTTATGGGCAAGAAACATCTTACGGATGAACTTCAAGGGCTTTTTCCCTTGCTGTCTCAATCGTCGGACTGCTAACAAACGTTGGATTTAATTTCATATTCAGTATACACCACCTATTTGGAGGCATATATGAAACCCTACGAAGATACCCACCTGCGGCAGCGGGTGGGTGCAATAATCGAGCGCCAGAAGCAAGGCAAGATCGTCATTGCCGCATACGAGGATGGATCAGGCCTACCCACCCGGCAAGACCTGCCAACCATCAAGGCCGCCCAATACCCTCACGATTATGCGGTAGGCGATTGCGGCTACCTGGACTACGACAGCCAGCTTGGAGCGTACATCTTCACGCAAAAGCCGGGCACGGACTTGCCGAAAGTATTGGCACATTACCAGCCATTGGCGTTAGGTGAAGCAACCGTGCAGTTGGCAAACCGCCAGGCGACCATCCGGGTGAACGACACGGAAATTACTTTCACCGGCGTTCCCGTCTGGGAGCCAGCATACAACCTGCTAAAGGAGATCAACAGTGAGCTGGCCCGCGCAAACGCGGGCGTCATCGTCTGGAAGATCAACTGGGACGAACAGGGAGCAGACTTGCAGAACCGGCTCTTTCAAGGAGCGGCGCCCAGGCTGCGCAACGGCCAGGCGCTGGTTCACCTGACCGGCTTTGCTTATGACGAGGATCACACGCTGGTGTATGCCGGCGCGGTGGGGTACAAGACCAGCCTGGAAAGCATCCGGGCAACGCTCATGACATCCAAACCGCTGACCCTGGTCCACGACCAGCAGGACGTTTATCTGTCCTCGCTGGATCGCTACGAACAGGTCTGGCAGGCGCTGCCGGAGTACACCAGCCATCACACTGCGTACGTCGCTCGCCAGGCGCTGCCCGGAAAGTGGGACCCGGAGGATCCGTACGGCTACCTGCTCGTCTTTCAGTCTACAGATGAACCCAAGCAAGAAATGCTGCGGCTATTTCCTGAACGGCTGAAAGAGGCGCTGGAAATCCCGGTCCTGGATGATTGGTCGGTGGCGTTGTGGAAAGCAGCCAAAGACCAGGGTTATATCCGTGACCTGGTGACGGCCGGTGACTGCCTGAAAGGCTTTCGCCTGCACCTGAAAGCGGACTGGCATGGATTGATCACTGAAATGCTCAAGGAGGAAACGATCACACTGTAACGCATCGTTCACAAGGAAGGCCGTCGCTCGTGATGAATGCCGGCCTAAACTACCACCCCGGAGGGGACGTGCTTTGCTTCCCTCACTGGGGAGGTCGTGCGTCTCCTCCACATTTTTTCTCAAGGAGACGCGAAAATGAGACCCCCTGCAATCGAAAAGATGGGGTATTACCCAACCCCGGGGATCGTACTCGAAACCCTCAAGTCTTATGCATCATCTGGAGGTACCCACGGCCGGCTGCTCGATCCCTGCGCCGGTGAAGGTAAGGCGGCGAGTGAATTGGGACACGCATTTGACTGCGAGACCTGGGGCGCGGAACTTTCCCCGGAGAGGGCGGCGAAAGCTGCTCAGGTGATGAACCGGGTTTACAACGCTCCCTGGCAGGTCTGCCAACTCAACGACGAATCGATCACAGTGCTCTACTTAAATCCGCCGTATGAAACCGATCGCTTCGACAGCCGCAAACGCATGGAGTACGACTTCCTCAAGTCCACCACACCCAAGCTGGTCCGCGGCGGGCTGCTAATCTACGTCATCCCTCAGAAAGTGCTGGGGATCATCGAGGTGGCACGCTTGCTGGCCAACTACTACGAATGCCTGACGGTCGCGCGCTTTCCGGATGGAGA
>JAAZOQ010000263.1 GCA_012797695.1 Anaerolineaceae bacterium
GAACAAAGCCAGCAAACGCCGCGCCGAAGCCAGACTGGCCGTCAGATTTTGCGCTGCCGCCGGCAACGAATTGGTGGCCTCGAAACTGGCCATCGTCAGCAAACTGACCACCGCCAGTGAAACTCCACTGAGGTTACCGCTTCTCACCTGCGGGATGGCGGCCACCAGTACCCCGATCAGGGTTAGATTGGCCACCAGCAAAGTAGCTCCGGAATTCAGCCCGCTCAGAAAACCATAGTAAGACTGGATCTGCCCGCCACGTTGAGAGCTGCGCTCGATTCGGGCCAGCCAGCGTTGTTCGGCACCAGCAGCCTGCAGATCGGCCAGCCCCTGGAACATCTCGAGCATGTCCGCCGAGAGAGTCGCCCGGGTGCGCTGCATCTCCGCACCGGAGTGACGCGTCATCCAAATTGAAAGGGCCGGCAGGAACACGCCGTTGAGGATCATTCCCAGCGCCAGGATCAATCCCAGTTGCAGGAAGTAACCGCCCAGAATCAGGCTCATACCCAACGTGACAACAAAAGCCACCACCACCGGGGAAACCACGCGCACGTAGAAGTTCTCGAGCGTTTCCATATCGGCCATCACTCGATTGAGCAGCTCCCCGCTGCGTTCTGACTGCAACCCGGCCGGAGCAATGCGCTCGGCAGCCTCATACACCCAGACGCGCAGACGGCTGAGCACGCGCAAGTTGACCGAATGAGAAACCAGCCGTTCCAGATAGCGGAAAATGCCCCGTGAAATGCCAAAGAAACGCACCCCCACGATCGCCACCTGCAGCTCCGCAATCGAAGGATGCAGCGCCGCCATCGCGATCAAAAACGCCGAAGTACCCAACATGCCGATCCCGGCCGCAATCGTGGCCGTACCGATCAAAATCGAAAGCAGCACTTCTCCGGCAAAAGGACGCAAAAAACTCAATAACCAGCGCAAAGTTTTCATTTGTCCTCCGCTGTGAACGTCAACAATTCCTGCAGCGGCCCGGGCTGCCCGGAAAGAGCCGCAAAAGTGCCCCGCTGGACCACCTGCCCCGACTCAAGGACGATCAATTCGTCCGCAGAACGGAAGCTATTGAGACGATGAGCAATAGTCAACGTCGTCTTGCCCAACATCAAGCGTCGCATCGATTCCACCAGTTCTACCTCAAGCTCCGGGTCAAGATGCGCATTCGGCTCATCCAGCAAGAGCAGCGGAGTGTCACGCAGAAAAGCCCGCGCCAGAGCAATGCGCTGGCTCTGACCACCGCTGAGGCGGCTGCCCCACTCGCCCAAAGGCGTATTCAGACGGTCCGGAAGAGAATGGATGAATTCAGCCAGATGCGCCTGCTCCAAAGCCTGCCAGATGCTGGCATCGGAATAGCACTCATCAAGCAAGCGAATATTTTCACGCACGCTGGTATTAAACAACATGGGGCGCTGCCCCACCCAACTGACGTGCTGACGCCATTCTGAAAGCGCGAAAGAACGCACATCCGTGCCGTTCCACAGCAATGAACCGCTGCCCGGTTCGATGAAGCGCAGCAGCAGGCGGAACAGCGTGCTCTTGCCCGCTCCGCTGCGGCCTACCAGAGCATAAGATTTGCCTGAAGTCAGGGTCAGATCGATCTGATGCAGTGCATCCTGAGCCTGATCAGGGTAAGCAAAGCTCACGCTCTGAAAATTCAGCTCAAACGGCTGCTGCGGTGACCACATCAGAGAGGTTGGATTTTCCAACGATAAACGCTGCGGCTCCGGTTCATCCAGAAGCTGGAAGATGCGTACCGAGGCCGTTACCCCATTCATCCCGGCATGGTAGCGCGCGCCCAGATTGCGCAGCGGCTGGTAGAACTCAGGGGCCAGCAGCAGCACAAAAAAGGCCTGCTGAAACTGCAGATGCCCATAAAGCAGGCGCAAGCCCACCTCCACGGCCACCACCGCGGTTGAGATCGTCGCTAAAAGCTCCAGCACCAGTGCCGAAAGAAAAGTGATACGCAAGACGTTCATGGTCGCGTCACGGTAGCGGTCGCTGACCTCAGTCACACGCTGAATCTGGTTGCGTCCCTGACCCAGCAGCTTCAAAGTGGTCAATCCCTGCAGCGTATCAAGAAAGTCCGCGCCCAGACGAGTCAGGGCCTTCCACTGACGTTTGGTCTCCGTTTCGGAAGCCCTGCCCACCAGCGCCATAAAAAAAGGAATCAAGGGAGCCGTAAGCAAAAAGACCAAGCCGCTGACCCAATCAAGCGGGAAAACGACAGCCAGGATCATCAAGGGCAAAAAAGCCGCCAGGAGTACCTGTGGCAAGTACTGGCTGAAATAGGCATCCAGTGCCTCGATACCCTGCAGTGCGGTGGTGACCAACTCACCACTCTGGCCACGAGTGGTATAGGCTGGCCCAAGGCGGTCGATCTTCTGCAGCAGCAATGAGCGCAGCGTCGTCTTGATGCGAACCGCCATCTGATTAGCCAGAGTTTCGTTGAGCAGCGTGAAAAGTACGCGCACCAATACCACCGCCAGCAGCCAGCGCAGACCACCCGCCACCTGCGATAAAGTGGCCGCCTCAAGAAAAACTGAATTGATGATCTGACTGAGCTGGAGCGACTGCAAGATGATCAAGCCGCCGCTGATCAAGCCAAATAGAACCACCGCCGGGAAAAGCCAGCCGGTCTGCCGTACCATTGCCATGAGTCTGCGA